>DGXO01000028.1:17227-28041 GCA_002395605.1 Bacteroidales bacterium UBA4230 | reverse complement strand
GGGATGTCGACACCGCGCAGAGTAGGATATTCACGTACTCTTTGCGGAATCAAAGGTAATTCATTATACATAATTTATTCAGAATTAATATTTTCCGTATCTGTTTTGGGCTTGGATTTGCCCTTCTTAGAGAATAGCCCCCAAAGCTTTGAGCATCCATCCAGAATGCTTGCGACGGCCTTGAGGGCTTTTACGAGATCATCCAGGGTCATTACGCCTCTTCTACTACTGGAGCAGGCTCTTCGACCGTGGATTCGGTTGTTTGCTTTTCGGCCTTCCGTTCCTTGTACTTCTTCACAAGGTCGGATCCGATATCGATGATCAATAGAGCATCGACGATAATGGCCACTGCTGGCCACAGACGTGTAATTAAACGGTTCATTGGTGTTGTTTGTTATAGATGTTAAACATAAAGTGTTGATATTCAGTTATATTAATAAGGGAATGGACGTTAATAATCTGGTGAAGAATTCGGTAAAGAAAAGTCCAATGAAGAATAAAAAAATTAACCCGCCGGCCGCAATCTCTTCCAAGCGGCCCACACAATAAGCAGGTTTATTTCATCGGTTCAACTGGAGCAGGGATGTTTCATTCCGTACATAAGCCGGCGAAACATACAAGTCCCCTTCCAAGGGTATATCCATATTGCTCCTCGCAATAGGCCTTGGCAGGCGTTAAATCGATTGTAATCTATATTTATAAGGAAACAGAATCTTTCAAACAGTCGTATTTTTCATGAAGTATAAAATGTAAAATGTTATCCGGAAGAAATAGAGCATCGGCAACAGTTTGGCACATCTGATGATTACCTTTGGGGCCATGAATCCACATGAGCCCTTTTTTATTGCCCCGCCGATAACGGAGATTCCGGACTACGTCTGGTCTCGCCGGTATGATAAGCCCGCCTTCCTTTCTGCCAGGGCCGTACAGAGGCCCAAAGACACCAGCCGGAAGATTCCTCATCCCGATGCTGAAACCGCCCTGAAGACCTTATCAAGATTCATGGCTGCGGAAAGAAGACCCTCAATGAAGTCTGGAATTTCCTTGCCTCAAAGGGCTTGACATTCGAATTATAGTACCAGGAATATAGATTCCGCCCATTATGCTTGATTTTAAGGCTTTATGCTGCGTTAATTGCCGTGCGGAGCCTTATTGTTTTTCGTGATACTCGCCATTATTTCGTAAATTTGTGGCGGAATTGATACTCTATGGCAGAACGGCACAAATATAACGACTTTGATGACTCGCTTCTTCGGCAGCGCATCGTTGTTAAAATGGACTATCCGCACAAGAAGGAGCTAGTTGATTATCTCCGTGGCAAAGGGTACTTCAACGAGACGGTGGCCGAGAAGTTGGCTTACGTGTTTTGTGGCGAAAGCAACCAGGGGAACTACGCCGAGATTGCGCGGTTGATGTCAGCCGTTATTTCTCTGAAACAGCACAAAGACAGCCATCTGTGCGTAAAGACCATGTACGGGAAGGATATCCCTCTTGACGATTTTGCAGACCAAATATTTGTTCAGGCGGCCAGAGAGCACATTCTTGGGTTGTTGGGAAGGGGACAATGTGCCAATTATGAGTATCTGCTAAAGTTTGCTCATGACAAGCCTGCGCCTAGGGATGTGAATGGTACAGTTTCGTTCATAAGCGTTTTTCGGGCTTTAGGAAAAGCGTTGGAGGAGCGCAACGGGCCAGAGTATATGTATTATGGTATTATTCCGGAGGATCAATTCAAGGCGGCCGTAAAAGATGCTTACGACTTCCTATGCAACAACAGCTACTTCGAATACCCTTGGCGGGGTAACGAATTGCCGTTGGCTGGGCCATATGATTCGGAGCTCTTCCGCATCTGTAGCACCATATTCAATGGAGAAATCGAGAATCGCAAACAACTAGATGACGCGCGCAGAGTTATTGAGGCTATTTGTGGATTAAGCACAGGGAATTCTCCACTATTCCGCATGTTGGAGGATTATAAATCGTGGACATACTATAAACTTGGTCGCGGTGTTCTTGCTAAAAAGAGTAGATTGCCTATTCCAAGTGATAATGAGAATGCGCAAGTAGAACGTTTAAAGAAGGGGTTATTCCCTGATGCCGCAAAGAAGGTTGCGAAGCTGATGCCACATTTATCTTTCCAGTACATATATTATGTCATTTCTGGGAAGGTTCTAGCGCCAGACGGCTATCTGCCCCATTCAATTGCCGAAGTGGTTTACGACTTGTATCACATTATCAGCGGCGCGGATTCCGATAAAGGGTTATCTGCGAAACAGAAACACAAAAATCTACAGCCGAGCTTTCAGATAGATGCCTCCACGGGGCTCTACAAAAAGACCTTGTAATACCTTATTATATTATATTGTCACGGGTGCGAGCGTTCTGCTTGCGCCCGTTGTTATTTTTGGGTGTAAACACAAATCTCAAAGGGTGAAACATCTCCCAAATCACATCGTCAAATTTGGTAAATTTGCGGCGTATAGCAGCTTGTGTTGCGTGTTGTTGTAAAGAATAAAATGGGTGTAGAAATGAAAACGCACAAGGGAGACAACACCCTATATCACCAGAAAAAACACCTACCTTCGCAGCCTAGAACTAGCCAAGAAGTTCGAGGAGCTGAGCCAGCGGGACTCGCGGTATACGCTAAGTCAGCTTCGCCGTTCAACTTGGTATAAACAATTTAAATTATTAAATTATGAAACAAATCTATCGTGCTACGAAGGTTAAGAGTTTTCGTAGATGGAGCAAAGAAGAAGCGATGGAGCAGCTAGGTATCACCGAGGATGAGTATGGTTCCATAGCGCATTTTATCGCAGCGAACAAGCTCACAAGTAAGAGGGTCCTTCATATGTACGTGAAGGACGATGGGAGTTTCTGTGTAAGTTTGACTGTCCCCAAATGGGTTCATGACAAAACGATGGCGGCGTCTTCTACCGATTCACAGGTGACCCCTAAGGGTTCAGAGGAGAAGAAGATGCCGCAGACTTCTCTGCCAGCAGCATCACCCGCGAATCAAAAAGGAGGGGATTACATTGCAACGACGATTCAGCCAGGTGCGGCTCCTTACATCCAGAGCCACACTACGGATCAACGACTAACGCGTGTTCTTGCTGTGGTGTCCATCATTGGCGCAACTTGTGGCATAATTTGGCAGTTTTGCAATATCATCTTTATCATTCAGGATCGGAGAGCTTCGAAGGCCTGTCCGATGGTGTCTACTCGTGCATGTGGCGGTGTTACGCCTGCAACAAACAGTGATACTAATACCCTCTAATTTTTACCCGAGGCTCTGCCCTCTAAGAAAGAGTGCTGTGTATGGACTCTATAGGCATTAACAAGGTTCCGGTGACGGGGCAGGTAATGGCAACATTCCTTACCTGTTCCGCCATCATTCCCACAAATCCCGGAATGTATGTCGTGCCTACCTCTTGCGGGGCTGGCAAGACCACGGTTATCTGTCTGCTCGCAAAGGAGGATATGGACTTGGGCGTGCTGATCATCGTTGCCACCAAGAAGGACGCTGATGCCATAGGTGGGCAGATCCTTGGGTTGGGCGTTTCCCCGGCGGACATCCTCGTGCTTCATTGCCAGAATGCCTACGCTATGGGTGAATACAAGACAGATCCGCACTCCCTAAGACGTAGGAAAATCCTTGTCATAACCTCCGCGCGTATCCAGATTGACCCGAAAGAGCTCTTCCTGGATTATGCAGGCGGCGTACGTGGCCGGGTTTTCATAGACGAGACCATCAATTTCTTCCCAGAGCCATTCCATATTCCTGAGGGGCTGTATGAGATCCTGACCTTCATCGATGAAAAGAGGTCACACGCGGGGAAGGCAGCCATAGAGAAGAAGGTCGTGGACGGTGTGACCTATTACCGGCACCTGTATAAGGACAAGAAGGCGATGGAAGCCGCATTTGCCCTGGCTGGTTCCTATGCAAAGAAGCTCCTCCCGGCAAGGAACGAGCTCGACAAGGTAAAGCGGAATGTCATCTTCGAGCATATCATTGCCTACGGTTTCACGCCCATCCAGCAGAATATCCAGGAGATTGCGCGGAAAACCAATGTGGAAATCTTTGACGGCACGGGGGATCTTATCTTCTCGGCAAAGGATTCACGGCTTGTTCCAATAACCGGTACGAAGTATAGCAGCGATATCCAGTTCCATAGGTTCCCTTTCCAGATGAAGCGTTACGACCTTGAAGATTGCCAGGAGAGCGATGTGCTGAAGCTGGCTGGTGAGTTCATAGACTTGGTGAAGGTAAAGGCCGCGACGGAGAAGGTTCTGGTCGTATGCTGGAAGACTGTGGGCGCGAAACAGGTGAAGGAATTGAAGGATAGGGCAGACCTTTATGAGCAGCAGGAAGATATGCCAGGTGGTTTTCCCGAGATTCTCCGCCGTGCACTGATATCGGCCGGTGTGAATGATGGTAACGTATACATCACCTATCGCGGCAGTGGGCAAGACCGAGGCAGTAATGAGTACCGTGACTGTTCGGCCGTTATCTTTCTTGGAGAATGGCGGCTCCCTGAAGAACCCATTACCAGCCAGATTTCGGGAATGTTTGGCCTGAAGATGAAGTTCTGGGACTACAAGAAGGCGCTCCTAGTTCAGACGATATGTAGGTCCAGGATTCGTCAACACTCAGGCCTTCCCATCGACGTCTATTTCTCCGAGGATATTAATTATCGGATGGCGTGGGAGGTACAGGAATATTTCAAGACAAACTCTCCGGAGGCCTGTAAAATCGGCGGACTTATAAGGCCCTGCCAGGTATTATCAAAGCCGGACAAGGGGAATCTCTACGACTTGACCCGCCTGTATGCATATGACTCTCGGATCCGCCTTCACGTCGAATCCGGTACTGCGTATAGCTTCACCATCCCGAAGTCTACTCTCTTCAAGTTGGTACCGAAGGATAAGAGGGAAGTCGGGCGTTACAAGCGTTTTATCAAGTTCCTTTCGGCCTATCAACTAACCATGACCATCACTTGAACCCCCACTTTTTTCCTGCCTTCTATAAAGAGATAAAAAATATGATACAAAAATGGGGCAACCCGCAAACCGGTTTTTATGTACCTGAAATCCATCATGGTCTCCTGCTTCAACAACATCTGCGAGACCGACAATCCAACCTATCGTCCCATACTGGAAGTACTTGCCGATATGGGATATGCCAAGAAGCCGACGGATACTCCACTTAAGGATAAGGTGTCGCTGGTCCGTAAGGCCACGACTCCCGCGGAGCAAGATTCGCTGAAGGTGAAGCTGCTCCCGGTTATATGCCCGTCAGGCGTATTCGAAAGGAGAGCCGACGCAGCCATCCAGGAATACAACGGAATCATCTGCCTTGACCTTGACAACACCCTTGACATAAAGGGGATGAAAGCAATGGCGATGAGCTACCCCTACACCCTCGCCGCCATGACATCGCCAACGGGAACAGGGCTAAAGGTGTTTGTTCTGACGGACTTGAAGGATTCGTCACGCCACAGCGACGCCTATCACTACCTCGGTGACATCATGGGCTTCAAGAAACGTTTCGACCTCAAGTTCGATCCGTCCTGTTCTAACCCGAGCCGTGCGTGCTTCATGAGCTATGACCACAGTATCGTAGTGAACGAGAATGCTGTTCCGCTTCATATCGATGTGGCGTCGCTCCCAGCTTACGTGCCGCCCGCAAAGTCACCAGCGCCCGCGGCGACGCCGAAGCTACGGACAGATATTGCTACGGATGACGTGGATTTCCCGCCGTCTATGTCGGACTACGGCAAGATCAGGACGGCGATAAAGGAAACCCACACACTCTTTGAGGAATACTACCCGATGGTGCAGGGCGTGCGCAACAGCAACCTCTACATCCTCGCCTTCTTCTTTCGCCTAGACGGCATTCCTGAGGCTGCCGCGACGGATTACCTCGTCGCTTACTATAACGACCCCGCCGGTGACTTCACTGCCGACGAGATTAAGAGGACTGTGAAATCCGTTTATTCAAGATGATAAACCCCTTAAAACAATATGAAAAAAGAGAAAGTACAGAAAGAAAACTTTGCTCCGCTGGCGGTAGCCGTTGGCGTTGTAGCAGAAACTAGTTCAGAAAGAGATTTTGTAATGTTAGAGTATCAGAGTCCTTTTGTTGGGTAATGGCAGAATCTTCAGCTGCGAGAACCAAACGAAAATACACTGAGAAAGATTTAATCTTAAAAATTGAGCATGTAGAAAAAAAGATTCAAGATTTGACCGATGCTGTAAGACAGTTATCTGACCGGCTGGAGGAGAAAGAACCAGCCAAACGAGAATATGTGTATGGAATCAAAGGTTTGGCAACAATTCTGGGATGCAGTATTGCGACAGCCAACAGAATTAAAGCCACCGGCGATCTGAATGGTGCAATAATTCAAAGAAATAGGAGGATAATTGTAGATGTACAAAAGGCTATGGAACTCTTTGATGATCCCCTTTCCAAATGGGGAATAAGAAGGAAGTCCAAGCTGAAATAACAATGAAATTTGTGTATATTTGTGGTCCCGCTGGTTTGTGTCTCCGGCGGGACATTTTGATAGTTCTTTAGCTACCGTACTAGGGCCTTCAAAGTCCTCTGGGGGGAGTGGACGGGGGAGTAAAAACAACAAATCGGCCCCTCAAGCAAATGAGAGGCCGATTGACGTGCCCAGAGCGGGAATCGAACCCGCACGGTATTGCTACCACAGGATTTTGAGTCCAGCGCGTCTACCAATTCCGCCATCCGGGCAGGGGGATGGGAGTGCAAATTTATTGCAAAATCCTGAAATTGCAAAATTTACTGCTCGTCAATGCCGGATGCGGCAAAAGAATCGGCCAGAAGGTGCTTTGACATCTGCTTGCGGGCAAGCCTGAGACCCCAGAAGCAGAAGAGGAGGATGGTGATGGAAATGATTCCGCTCATCTCCGGGGTTACTTCGGCCTGCATGGCTATGGTGTCGTAGATGCCGTGGGCAAGGACGGGGTACAGCCACATCTTGATGCCGGCGCCGGGGGCGCGGAAGCGGTCGAAGTGGTTGAGGGAGTAGTAGTAGCCCATGATTACGGCAAAGCCAAAATGGCCGGGAATGGCGGTGAGGGACCGGCCGATGCCCGTTGTAATCCACTGAGAGCCTGATGCAAAGAGGTATTCTATGTTCTCAAAGGCGGCGAAACCCATGCCCACGCATACGGCGTATACAATGCCGTCCATGCGTTCGTCGAAATCCTTGCACTTCCTTAAGAACAGCCACAGGAGCACTAGCTTGGCTGTTTCTTCAGGAATGGCCGCGCCGAAAAACGCCGTGCGGAAGGCATCCCAGAAACTGTGGATTTCCATGGGGAATGCGCCCATATTCCTTAGCGGAACCGATATGAGGAGGGAGGCGAACACCGAGCCCCAACCGTAGAAAAACGCCTTCACGATATTCCCTACAGGCTCCCTTTGGAGTTTGTCCTGCAGGTAAGTGTAGTAGATAAGGATGATGGCAGGCAGTACCGCCAGTGCGATTACGTGTAACATGTTGCAAAGTTAGTAAAAATGAGTCATCGGCGTATTTCGCAATCCAACAAGATTTTATATATTTGCAAAAACTACTGAATACATAACTTTATGGCAACACTAAATCTATCTTACGAAGACCTTGCGTCGGTTATCTGTCTGGCTGTTCACCTCGCAAACGCCGACGGCAATGTCTCCGACCAGGAAATGGAGGCAATAGTCAAGGCAATCACTGACCAGTATAATTTTGAAGGCCGCCAGGATCTCCTGAAGGAGTACATCAACGACGGCATGGCCATGAGCCCCCAGGTGGCCCTCCAGCACATTGCTGCATTCGGCCCCGTGGAAAAGCAGTGGACATCCAACTTCTTTGTGAAAACCATTGTGGCCGATGGTAACCTCGAGGAAAACGAGAAGAGCCTCTATTGGGATATTCAGGAAAAATGCGGCCTTCCGGACCACAACCTTGAGAGCGACAGCTCGTCCTCGTCAAATGCTTCGGCGGAGGACGACGAAGCCCAGATGGAGAGGCAAACCTGCGTCACCGTCAATTACAGGAGGGCGTACGACAACATCTGCGACGGCTCTGTGACCTATGTCCAGTACGACCGCGGCGTAAATGTGCGTGAAAAGGTGTTTGCGTGGTTCAGCGATGCCGAAAGCCTCCAGTTTTACAGGAGGTCCAGGGCCCTTGACGCCATCAATGAAAAGTTGGGCCTTGCCGGCGGCTGGAAGCTAATCATGGTGTTTGCAAAGAAGGAATACTGGGCCAAACCCAATCTCAACAGGGTGGGAACGGTGATAGCCGGAGAAGATGTCTACGGTCCCGTGTTCTTTGTCCTTGAAAACGAGGACAAAACCCTCATGGGCTTCAACTACAAGAGCTTCATCGGGAAGTTCCTTATGGGACTGAAAGACCTTGACAAGAGCATCCTTGTCCAGGGAGAAGAGAACGAAGGCCTCTCCAACCGTTATATGCTGACGGCCTTCACCGCCCTGGAAGATCTGAAGTAGCGGTTACCGGCCGAAATTTCTGGAGGCAAACGGCAGAGCCATCCTGAGGGAGGTGTGCCAGTATTCCCAGTTGTGGATACCGTTACGAACCCTTAGCTGTGCCGGAACGCCGGCATCGCGCATGGCGCGGTAGAAGTCAAGGCTCAGGTAAAGGATAAAGTCGTCGTCTCCGCAGTCTACAAACCATTTAACGCTCCTAAGCTGCTCCAGAGTCTCTGGAGTGGCTTTTTTCACGTATTTTATGGCCGAATTCTCCGCTACGGAGTTGGAGGTTGCGGGGAACTTGCTGCCTTCGGGGATATCGGCCCATACTTCACGCTTTTCATTGTCCAGCCAGCCGCTCATGGAGTAGCAGCTGGAGAACATGTCCGGGTGATGCTGGGCGTAAACCACGGAGCCGCCGCCGCCCATCGAAAGGCCCATTATTGCACGCTGGCCCTTGCTGCCGCCGCAGTTGAACTTGGCTTCCACGGCAGGGAGGAGTTCCTTGAAGAAGTAGTCTTCGTAGTTCCATCCCGGAACGTTGAAATAGCCGTTCTGATAGGCGTGGATGTCGGCGTTTCCGGCATTTGGCATAAGCACCACCACGGGAACGCATTCTCCGGAAGCGATGAGCTCGTTTGCCACCCAGTGCATGCGGCCGCGTTCCTGCCACGCGGTGTAGTCGTCCGACAGCCCGTGCAGCAGCACCACAAGCGGATAATGCTGCTCCGGGTTGTATCCGCCGGGCAGGTACACGTTGTATTTCTGGTCTGTGTCCAGAACGTTGCTATGGATCTCATGGGTTTCGATTTTTCCCTGCGCAAATGCTGCAGTTACGGCCACAAACGCCGTCGTGATAATGGTTACAAGCTTTTTCATGGCACTAATATACGCATTTTTGGTTATCTTTGTTGTATGCTACTAAGTCTTTTATACGTTTTGATCAGCGGAATCGCCCTGCCGGTGGGCGGAATCCAGATGCAGTATCTGTGGCGGAACCAGCTTGGGGACGTTTATTCACTGGGCCTGGGCTCCGCGGCGTGCCTTGGTGCGGCGGCGGCAACAATGTCCGGGTGGTGCTCGCTCACCGTCGGCAGTTTCATCTGCACGCTCATCTGCACGCTCATCTGCTTTTTTGTCACGCTAAAGGTTAATACCCAGCAGCTTATAACGTTCGGCATACTCTTCGGCACATTCATTGGCTCCCTTGGAACCATTGTTGTCACAAACGCTCCCACCGGGGACCTCCTCAAAAAATACTACCTTTGGGGCGCGGCAAACTTCCGCTTGGAGGGCGTCACCACCGGGGACATCATCTTCTCGCTGGTGCTCTTCGGCATAGGGCTTGCCGCAGCACTGTCCCAGGCCGGGCGGTTAACCCGTCACTTCAAGGCCGAAATTGAAATCCCCAACTCCGGGAAAGCCGTCCTCCTTCTTGCCATCATGTGCCTGGTTACCAGCGCGGTAAGCATCTGCGGGCCCATCGGCTTCATATCCCTGGGCGTTCCCAACCTCAGCCGCCTCATCTGCAAGAGCACGGACATCCGCAAGCACTACCTCATAAGCAGCGCCATGGGAATCGGCCTTCTTCTTGTCACTTACCTTGTTGTGCAGTACGTCAACTTCGGCATATACCTGCCCATAAGCGCCACCATGGCTATCATTGCGCTGCCTCTCATGGCCATGATTTTTGTGAAACAGTAAGCGTCCCGCAAAAAATCACTATCTTTGTAACCTTATGGCAAATGATATCATACAGGAGTTCACTAAGGCCGAATACAAGGAAGGTTTTGTGACGGACGTAGAGCAGGAGTTCATCCCCAAAGGGCTGAACGAGGATATAGTGCGCATGATTTCGGCCAAAAAGGAAGAGCCGCAGTGGCTGCTGGATTTCCGCCTGGACGCATTCCGCAAATGGCAGGCCATGCCGCAGCCAGACTGGGCCCATCTGGATATGCCGGTGATTGATTTCCAGGACATTATCTACTTTGCCGCCCCCAAGAAAGACAAAGACCGCCCCAAGGAGATAGACCCTAAGCTTGCCGAAACCTTCGACAAACTTGGCATTCCCCTCAAGGAGCGCGACGTCCTGGCTGGCGTGGTTGCCGTAGATGCCGTGTTCGACTCTGTGTCCGTCACCACCACTTTCCGTAAAACCCTGGCCGAAAAAGGCATCATCTTCTGCTCCTTCTCAGAAGCCGTAAAAGAGCACCCTGACCTTGTGAGGAAGTACCTTGGAAGCGTTGTGCCGTCGTCGGACAACTTCTTTGCGGCCCTGAACGGCGCCGTTTTCTCCGACGGCTCCTTCTGCTAC
>DGXO01000028.1:0-17172 GCA_002395605.1 Bacteroidales bacterium UBA4230 | reverse complement strand
GCCGTCTTCTCCGACGGCTCCTTCTGCTACATCCCTAAGGGCGTACGCTGCCCCATGGAACTCTCCAGCTACTTCCGCATAAACGCCCGCGGCACCGGCCAGTTCGAGCGCACGCTCATCGTGGCCGACGAAGACTCCTACGTCTCCTACATGGAAGGCTGCACCGCCCCCATGAGAGACGAGCAGCAGCTCCACGCCGCCGTAGTGGAAATAATAGTTGAAAAAGGGGCCGATGTAAAGTACTCCACCGTCCAGAACTGGTACCCCGGAGACGCAGACGGCAAGGGCGGTATCCTTAACCTTGTGACCAAGCGCGGAATCTGCAAAGGAGACGGCTCCCACCTCTCCTGGACCCAGGTTGAAACCGGCAGCGCCATCACCTGGAAATACCCTTCTACCATACTGAAAGGGGATTTTTCGTCCTCGGAATTCTACTCCGTGGCCGTCACCAACAACCACCAGCAGGCCGACACCGGCACCAAGATGATCCACCTTGGCCGTGGCACAAAGAGCCGTATCGTGAGCAAGGGTATTTCGGCCGGAGTGAGCCAGAACAGTTACCGCGGCCTTGTGAGAATGGGGCCGAATGCCGAAAATGCCCGCAACTACTCCCAGTGCGACTCCCTCCTCATTGGCTCCCGCTGCGGCGCCCACACCTTCCCGGACATCCGGAGCGTGAACCCCACCGCTACCGTGGAGCACGAGGCCACAACCTCTAAAATATCTGAGGATCAGCTGTTTTACTGCAACCAAAGGGGCCTGGACCCTGAAGAGGCCGTAGGCCTTATAGTCAACGGCTACGCCCGCGAAGTCCTGAGCCGCCTCCCCATGGAGTTTGCCGTAGAGGCCCAGAAACTCCTGCAGGTGTCACTTGAGGGCAGTGTTGGATAAACGTTCCCTTGTCATTCTGAGCGTAGCCCGCAGGGCGAAGCCGAAGAATCTCAAATAGAAATAGAATGTTTGATACCGTAATATTTGAACTTGCCGGCAAGCCGGTGCTGCTCATAGACCTGATATCCAGCATATTGGGCCTTACCTGCGTGGTGCTTGCGGGCCGGAATTCAAAGTACAACTTCTGGGTGGGCTACCTTTACACAATTGCACTCTTCTTCCTTTTTTGGAACCGCAATCTGTACGCCAGCCTGCTTCTGCAGCCAATTTCGCTCTCCATCAACATCCTTGGCCACTGGCGCTGGACGCATCCCCGCAAGGAAGAAGCCACGGACAAGGGAGAACTGAAGGTGACCATGCTCACCTGGCCCTGGCGCATAATGAGCGTGAGTGCCGTGCTACTTGTGGCGGGCCTCTGGGGCTGGACGCTGGACAATCTTTTCCCCTCGGACCCCCATCCGTACCTGGACTGCACCGTGACGGTGCTCATCCTCATGGCGCAGCTGCTTTCGGCCCTCAAGAAATGGGACTGCTGGATAGCCTGGCTCCTTGTAAACGTTACCCAGCTCATCCTCCACATAAGCGTTGGCAACGTCTTCATGCCCATTGTGAGCGGCCTGTACCTTGTAAACGGCATCTGGTCGCTTGTGACCTGGATTAAACTGTATAAGAAAAATTCGTGATATGCTTCAGATAAAAAACCTTCACGCAAGCGTTGAGGACAAGGAAATCCTCAAAGGGGTGAACCTCACAATCGGCCCCGGAGAAATCCATGCCGTGATGGGCCCCAACGGCGCAGGCAAAAGCACCTTGGCGGCGGTTCTCACCGGCCGTCCCGGATACACCGTCACAGAGGGCAGTGTCACCTTCATGGGCAAGGATCTTCTTGCAATGGCCCCGGAAGAGCGCGCCTGGGCAGGCCTTTTCCTCAGTTTCCAGTATCCCATTGAGATCCCCGGAGTCACCATCACCGCATTCATGAAGGCCGCCGTAAATGCAAAAAGGCGTGCCGAAGGCCTCCCGGAACTCAAGGCCGGCGAATTCCTCAAGCTCCAGAAAGAGAAGATGGCCTTCCTCAAAATGAAGCAGGAATTTGCCAAGAGGGAAGTGAACGTAGGCTTCTCCGGCGGCGAAAAAAAGCGCAACGAGATATTCCAGATGGCAATGCTGGACCCCATGCTCAGCATCCTCGACGAAACCGACTCCGGCCTTGACGTAGACGCCCTCAGGATTGTGGCCGATGGCGTCAACGCCCTCCGCAGCCCGGAAAAATCGGCCATCATTGTGACCCACTACCATAAGCTCCTGGAGTATGTCCAGCCGGACTTCGTGCATGTTCTCAAGGACGGCGCCATTGTGAAAACCGGTGGCCGTGAACTCATTGGGGCCATTGAATCTGAAGGATTTGACCAGTTCTAGCCATGGGACACGGCAGGTATATTGATCCTATTGGAGATGCCCGGTCAAAGCCGGGCATGACGGAGTCCGTCATGGCCGACTCCGATCGGCCATCTCCTGTCATAACCATAAAGGCGGGTGAACGCCTTGACCTTCAGTACGTTGTGCTTCCGGGAGAGTCCCGTGACATAGACGTAACGGTAGACCTCACGGGCCCCGGGGCGGAGCTGAGTCTCAAGGCGCTTTATCTCACAAACGCCGAAGAAAAGGTGAATTTCCGTATCCTGGTGCACCACAGAGCCCCCGGATGCCGAAGCTCCCAGCTTGTGAAGGGCGTTGCCGGTGGCAGCTCAAAAGTTACCTTCAGCGGCACCATAGTGGTGGCTCCGGACGCCCAGAAGACAGAGGCATTCCAGGAAAACCACAATATCCTTCTCACGGAATCGGCAAATGTAGAGACAAAGCCCCAGCTTGAGATTTACGCCGACGACGTCAAGTGCTCCCACGGTGCCACCGTAGGCCGCTTGAACGAGGATGAACTCTTCTACATGCGCTCCCGCGGCATCCCCATGGGTGAGGCCCGGGCCCTCCAGATGCTTTCCTTCCTCTCCCCCGTAATCCCCCAGGAGCGCCGGGAAGAAATAGAAAACGTGATTATGGCATTGTGAGAAGCCGTTTTCTCATATCCATAGTTGTCATTGCCGGCTTAATCGTCATTGCCGGCCTGACCGGCAATCTCCTTAGCTCATGTTCCCGCCGGCCGTCCCTTGACCGCGCCACCGCAGATAAACTTGAGGAGCTTGACCGCTACATAGCTTCCCGCCAAATCTACTACGCCCGCAAAAACGGACGTCTGGAGTCCCTGCGCTCGATTATCGGCACTACCGCAAATCCGGAAGCTCTCTATGAGCTCAAGATGAATATGGCAAGGGAGTTCTTCTCCTACAGCCAGGACTCTACCCAGCACTATCTCAAATCCTGCCAGGCCATTGCCCGGGACCTTCTTAAGGACAACGACCGTTACAATGCCGCCACCATAATGCTAGGGCATCTTTACGGCAAAGGAGGCAGTTACCTGGAGGCCTCGCAAATCCTCTACGGCCAAATAGATTCGGCGTCGCTTTCGCCCGCCCTCAAAGCCGAATATTACTGGGTTCTTTACGATTTCTGCGGAGATATGGCCGGTAATTCCGGTATTGTGGAGAGCCTCAGTATTCCGCCTGCATCGGCATACCTTCCCACTCTTTTCAAGCTCCTTCCCAAAGACAGTCCCCGCTGGCGTATTGCCCTGAGGAATAAATATTTGCAGGAACGGAAACTGGACAGCGCCGACAGCGTGAGCCGCCTTCTACTTGCCGGCGTAAAGCCTGAAGACAGGGATTACGCCATCCACGCGTTCTTCCAGTCGGAGATAGAGGAGCGCCGCGGAAACCAGAAGCAGCGCATGTTCTGGCTCATAGAATCGGCCAAATGTGACCTCGTGAATGCCGTGAGGGACTACGCTTCCCTTACCATGGTGGCCCAGAATATCCTCCCGACGGACGTAGACCGCTCTTTCCGTTATCTCAGGATGGCCCAGGAGGATGCCTTGGCCTACAACGCCCGCCTGCGGCCCTGGCAAATCTCCCGCTTCCTGATGGACGTTGAGGACGCTTATGCAAAGAGGCAGGCCGAAGCCAACAGAAGCGCAATTCTTGCCGCCATAATCATGGCTGCCCTGGTGCTGGTTCTCCTCTTAATCACGCGCATGCTGGTGGCCCGTTCAAGGAACCTCACCCGCACCCAGGCCGCTCTTGAAAGCAGCAACCGCAAGCTTGCCCAGGCCGATAAAGTAAAGGGAGACTACATAGTAAATTTCCTGGAGGGGCTGTCATCCCAGGTGTCCGTAATCCGTGCCGAAGACAACCATTTCAGGAATCTTCTCAAACAGGGACGCGCCGACCAACTTCTCAAAGAGCTCTCCATCTCCGGGCGCTCGGAAAAAGCCAAGGAGGAATTCTACGAGACCTTCGACCGCACCTTCCTTGCAATGTACCCGGATTTCCCGGAGCGCTTCAATGCTCTCCTGAAGGAGGAAGGCCGTATATATCCTCCTGCCGGAAGGCTCACTACAGAGCTCCGGATCTTCGCCCTTATCTGCCTTGGCGTGGACGACTCCAAGAAGATAGCCTCCATGCTGGATTACTCCGTAAGCACCATATATAATTACAAGGTGAGTGTGAAAAACATGGCCCTCGGGGACCGTGATTCCTTTGAAAAGAGGGTGAAAGAGCTGTCTTATAACCTCTAATACCACTACTTTTTTATATATATTCAGAAATTTTAAGCGCTTCATTTATAGCGCTTTAGGTTTTTATATTCGCTACTTTAAAACTACAAACGAAATCTTGGTGTTTCATTTCCCATAATTTTGCACTGAACAGATAATTATTAGCACGCGGATATGAGACTCACAAAACAGTTCCTGTTCCTCACATTTGCAGTTCTGGCCATCTCCTGTGGCCGGAAGGTTTCTGACGTTGACAAGAAGGTCAACGACCTCCTCTCCCAAATGACCCTTCAGGAGAAGATTGGCCAAATGAACCAGATTTCAGTGGGCGGAGATGTAAGCAATTTCGCCGGGGCTATCCGTGACGGCCAGGTTGGCTCCATCCTCAACGAGGTTGATCCCGTTAAAATAAATGAGTATCAGCGTATTGCCGTTGAGGAGACCCGTCTTGGAATTCCCCTTCTTGTAGCCCGTGACGTCATTCACGGCTTCCATACGGTTTTTCCCATTCCCCTTGGCTTGGCGGCTACCTTCGACCCTCAGCTAGTAGAGGAAGTCGCGCGCGTAGCGGCCATTGAGGCAACCGCCCAGGGCATCCGCTGGACTTTCTCTCCCATGCTTGACATTGCCCGTGACCCCCGCTGGGGCCGCATTGCCGAAGGCAGTGGCGAAGACCCTTACCTTGATGCGCGTATGGCCGAGGCCATGGTATATGGTTATCAGGGACGTACCTCAGACAGCACCTCCATGGCAGCCTGCATCAAACATTTTGTAGGTTACGGCGCTGCCGAAGGCGGCCGTGACTACAACAGCACGCTTATCCCGGAGAACCTTCTCCGCAACGTTTACCTCCCTCCCTTTGAGGCGGCCGTAAACGCCGGTGCAATGACCCTCATGACCTCTTTCAACGACAACGACGGCGTGCCTTCCACCGGCAACAAGCACGTGGTAAAGGAGATCCTCCGCGGAGAATGGGGCTTTGACGGCCTTGTTGTCACGGATTGGAACTCAATGGGAGAAATGATAAACCACGGTTTTGCCGAAGACCGTCCGGACGCGGCGAAAAAGGCACTTGAGGCAGGTGTGGACATGGACATGATGACCTACGGCTTTATCGGCCACCTTGAGGAAATGGTAAGAAGCGGGGAGGTGAAGGAGTCCCAGATAGATGCCGCTGTGCGCAATATCCTCAGGATCAAGGTAAAGCTCGGCCTCTTTGAGCATCCTTATATTAATGTGGAGGCGGCCGAAAAAGTGCAGTATGCCCCTGAGCACCTTGCCGCTGCGCAGAAATCGGCCGAAGAAAGCGCCATACTTCTGAAAAATGACGGTACCCTCCCTCTTAAGGAAGGTCTCCGCATACTTGTCACCGGACCCATGGCCGATGCACCCCACGACCAGCTTGGCACCTGGGTGTTCGACGGCGAAAAATCCCATACGGTTACGCCCCTGAAGGCCCTCCAGGAGCGTTTCCCCGGTAAAGTTACATACGTCCCCGGCCTTACTTACAGCCGTCAGGAGCGCGACAATTTCTCCGACGTTGTTGCCGCCGCCCGCCGCGCGGACGTGGTTCTGGCCTTCCTTGGGGAGGAGTCCATCCTTTCCGGAGAGGCCCATTCCCTTGCCGACCTTAATCTCATAGGTTCCCAGAGCGAACTCCTGAAGGCCCTGAGGGCAACGGGAAAGCCCGTGGTTGCATCTATTATGGCAGGACGTCCCCTTACAATAGAGAGGGACCTTGAAAACTGTAGCGCAATGCTCTATAGCTTCCATCCCGGAACAATGGGCGGTCCCGCCATCGTGAACCTTCTAACCGGAGAGGCCAACCCTTCCGGAAAAACCCCCGTCACCTTCCTCCGTACGGTAGGCCAGGCTCCCATGTACTACAATCACAACATGACCGGACGCCCCTACAGCGGGGAACTCCTCATGAAGGACATCGCCCTGGAAGCCGGCCAGACATCCCTCGGCAACACCTCCTACTATCTTGACTACGGCGCATATCCGCTCTTCCCCTTCGGATTCGGCCTAAGCTATACAAGCTTTGAGTATTCCGGAATAAGCCTTGACAGGCAGGAGTATCGGGCCGAAGACACCATTGGCATCACCTTCACCCTTGCCAATACCGGCAGCCGTGAGGGTACCGAGGTGGCCCAGGTTTATGTCCGTGACCTTGTGGGCTCAATTGCCCGTCCCGTAAAGGAACTTAAACATTTTGAGAGAATTACGCTTGCCGCAGGCGAGTCCCGCACGGTGAAAGTGGAGCTTCCGGTGAGCAGCCTCGCCTTCTTCGGCCTTGACGGCAGCCGCAAGGTGGAACCCGGCAAATTCCAGCTCTGGGTGGCCGGAGACAGCGCTTCGGGTGAGCCGGTAGAGTTTGAAGTTGAGTAAATATTCAATAATATTAACCATTAACCATTATTAACACAAACCATGAAACGAATCGCAACCCTTATCCTTGCATTAGGATTTGGCTTGATTGCTTTCGGCCAGAACCAGACCCTCCGCGGTACGGTTGTGGACAGCGGCAATCAACCTATCGTTGGCGCGTTCGTGGTTGAACAGGGAACAGCCAACGGCGCCATGACCGGAGTGGACGGCGATTTTGCCATCACAACCCGTCCCGGCGCTGCCATCGAGGTTTCCTGCATCGGCTACGCAACGCAGGTTATCACCAACAACGGAGAGCAGAATGTGGTGGTTGTCCTTCCGGACGACACCCAGATGATTGAAGAGACCGTGGTAATTGGCTACGGTGTCCAGAAAAAGTCCGTTGTAACCGCCGCCATTGCCAAAGTTGACGGCGAAACCCTGGGAATTACGGCTCCTACCCGCGTAGACAACGCTCTCAAGGGCCTTACTTCCGGCGTTACGGTTACCGCATCTTCCGGTCAGCCCGGCGCATCGTCCCGTATCCGCATCCGTGGTGTGGGCTCCATCAACTCCAGTGATCCTATCTACATTGTTGACGGAATGCCCATTGCCGGCGGTATAGATTACCTGAACCCCTCAGATATCGAGTCCATCGAGGTTCTGAAGGACGCCGCCTCCGGTGCTGTCTACGGTACCCGTGCAGCCAACGGCGTTGTCCTGGTAACCACCAAGAAGGGCAACAAGGGCAAAGCCAGCATTGACTACAACTTCTCCTTCGGCCTTTCCAGCCCCTGGAAAGAAAGGGAGGTCCTCAACGCCAGCGAATACGCCCTTCTCATGAACGAGAGCCTCGTCAACAGCGGTGCCGCCCCCAGGTATGCCGATCCTTACAGCTACGGTGTAGGCACCAACTGGCAGAAGGAAGTGTTCAACTACAATGCCCCCCAGCAGAATCACGAGCTTTCCGTAAGCGGCGCAACTGATGTTGTGAATTACTACATTTCCCTTGGCTACACAGACCAGCAGGGTATTGTTGGCGGCAATTTCGGCCGTTCCAACTACAACCGCCTTACTCTCCGTTCCAACACCGGCTTCACCCTTTGGGATGCCAGCAAGGAGCGCACTTTCCTCAACAAGATGGTCCTGAACAATCAGCTCTCTTACGCCAAAATCAAGTCAAAGGGCGTCTCCGAGAACTCTCAGTGGGGTTCCCCTCTGGGCTCGGCTCTTGCACTTTCTCCTATCCTCGGCGTCTTCGCAACAGAGGACGAACTTGCTGATTACGCAGTGGCTTACGCCGGCGAAACCCTCCTCAAGGATGCCACAGGCCGCACTTACATGATTCCCGGCGGAAATTACAATGAGATGGTGAACCCTATTGCCGATCTCTCCCGTCCCGCCAACGACAACTGGAGCCACAAGATTGTGGGAGCCTTCTCCGGCGAACTCCAGATCTGGGACAATATCAAGTTCCACAGCACAATAAGCATGGACATGAGTTTCTGGGGCAACAGCGGCTATACTCCCAAGTACTATCTGTCAGGAAACAACAAGGCCCAGTCCACAAACGTGAACGCCCAGTATGAGAAGGGCCTCGTGTGGCAGGTGGAAAACTACCTCACATGGAACAAGGAATTCGGCAAGCACAGCGTTTCCGTCCTCCTTGGCCAGAGTGCCCTTGAGAATACCTCCGACGGCCTTTACGGCATGCGCCGTGACCTTGCCGAAGAATGGTTCAACAAGCCTTATATCGGCAATGCCCCCAATAACACCGACGAACCAGACAAGCAGGGCGCAAACGGCTGGGTAAATTCCCCTTACCGCCTCGCTTCTTACTTCGCCCGTGCCGACTGGAACTACGATGAACGCTATATGGTTCAGGCTACATTCCGTCGTGACGGCAGCTCCCGCTTCGGCGCCAACAACAAGTGGGGTAACTTCCCGTCCTTCTCACTGGGATGGAACATCCACAGGGAGCCTTATGTGACCATGCCTTCATGGTTCAATACCGCCAAGGTGCGTTTCTCCTGGGGTATCAACGGCTCCGACGCCTTTGAGGCCTTCCGTTACACCACCCTTACTTCCAAGGACAACAATTACATCCTCGGCACCGACGAATCCACCGTTCAGGGTGTCAAGTCCAGCGGCCTTGCCAATGCCGACCTCCACTGGGAGCGCTCCATCCAGACCGACCTCGGCTTTGAACTCGGATTCTTCAGCAACGCCCTCACCCTTGGTATAGACCTCTACAACAAGACCACCGACGGCATGCTCCTCCAGATGCCCACTCCTTCATACGTGGGTGAGTCCAACCCTTGGGGCAACGGCGGAAAGATGGTCAACCGCGGTGTTGAAATTGACTTCGGCTACAAGTGGGGTTCCCGCGACTGGAACTTCCGCGTAGGCGGCAATGCCACTTACCTCTATAACCGCCTTATCTCTATGGGTAACGAGAGCGGTTTCAACAACTACGACTCCTTCCAGGGCGCCGGCACCATGACACGTGGTGAGAACGGCTATCCTTTCCCGTTCTTCTATGGCTACAAGACCGACGGCGTTTTCCAGAACCAGGCCGAAATTGACGCCTATGTGAACAAGGACGGAAACAAGATTATGCCTGGTGCCGTTCCCGGTGACGTCCGCTTTGTGGATGCAGACGGAGACGGTGACTTTGATGCCGATGACCGTACTTATATCGGCAACGGTATGCCCGACTGGAACTTCGGCCTCAACTTCAGCGCCAGCTGGAAAGGAATTGATTTCTACATGCTGTGGCAGAGCACCGTTGGCAACGACATCCTTGACGTGACCCGCCGTACGGATGTTTCCGAGTCCAATCTGCCTTCTTACATGCTTAACCGCTGGACCGGCGAAGGCACTTCCAACAAGTATCCCCGCCTTGTACGCGGAGACAACGTGAACTGGCAGATGTCCGACCTCTATGTCCAGGACGGCAGCTACCTGCGCCTCAAGAATATCCAGCTTGGATATACTCTCCCTCAGAAGTGGACCAACGTTATCCTCATCAAGTCCCTGCGTTTCTACGTATCGGCCGAGAATCTTCTCACCATCACTTCCTATCGTGGATTCGATCCCGAAATATCCTCCGGTGGAACATCGCTTGGCGTAGACTATGGCGTCTATCCCCAGCCCCGTACCATCCTCTTTGGCTTAAATCTTAAATTCTAGGCAATCATGAGAAAGCAAATTATTCTGGCAGCCCTTGCTGCAGTGGCACTTTCCTCTGCCTGCACAAAGCAGTTCCTCTCTGTGGAACACACCAGCGCCGTTCCCCTGGAAGAGTATTTTACCACGGAACCCCATCTTCAGGAAGCCCTTGTTGCTGCCTATGACCCCCTGGAGTGGTTCGACTGGACAGATCAGTACGCACCTCTTAACATAATGTCCGACATTATGGCCGACCAGATATGGGTTGGCGGAAGCAGCAAGACCGACAATGAGTTCTGGCACCTTATGATGAACTATGAGGCGCTTCCCACAAATTGCCTTGGTTCAATCATTTCCGACTGCTACAGCGGTGTGAAACGCTGCAACGACGTCCTTACCTATATCGGCTGGACCAAAGACCTGCCCGCCGAGACCGCCAAGAGCGTAGAGGCCCAGGCCCGCGTTCTCCGCGTCTTCTACTACAACATTCTCTGGAAATTCTGGGGAAACATCCCTTACTATGAGGAAAACCTTACCGGTGACTTCACCAGCCCTCAGTTCCAGGCCGATGAGGTTTATGCAAAGTTCATCGCCGACCTTGAGGGTGCAATCGCACTTGGCGCCCTTCCCATGAAGCGAGAAGGCAGTGAAGTCGGCCGTGTTTCCCTTGCCATGGCATATATGCTTTATGCCGAAGCCGTCCTTTACCAGAAAGATGAGACCCGCTACGGAAAGGCCCTGGATTACATGAAGGAAATCATCACTTCCGGCAAGTATTCCCTTATGCCGAATTACGGTGACATCTTCAAGGCAACCGGAGAATGGGGCAGCGAGTCCATATTCGAGATAGGTTACAAGTCTGTGGGCGGCCAGCGTTACTGGACTTGGGTACGCGGAGCAGGCGGCACCATCCTTCCCCGTCTCATCTCTCCGTACAATTGGAACGGTGATTCCGACCACGATTCCGGCTGGGGCTTCGCTCCCGTCCGTCAGGAAACATACGACATGTATGACGCTGCCGATACCCGCCGTGCCGCTACCTGCTGGAGCATTGATGCCAGCCTGCGCGACAAATATGAGCACCGTTATCAGGACACCGGCATCTGGCTGGAGAAATATGTGGCCTACAAGGCCAACACCGATGCCGACGGTGACGCCGACCTCCGTTTCAACAACAACCTCCGCATCTACCGTTATTCAGAGACTCTTCTGAATGCCGCGGAGCTTGCAATCCTCACCAACTCCACTGCCGGTGCTGACGGCTGGCTCAACGACGTCCACAGCCGCGCCATTGCCGGCACAACCGTGACCCTTTCCCTTGACAACATCAAGGAAGAGCGCAGGCTTGAGTTTGTGGGTGAAGGCAAACGCTACTGGGACCTTGTCCGCTGGGGCGACGCTACTTCAGTCCTCAAACCCGACTCATACGGATACCGTACCAACACCTGGAGCGAGAGCAAGAAGTATCTGCCTTTCCCTCAGGGCCTTATTGACTCCACTCTTGGAAAGACCTACGAGCTGGTACAGAACAACTATTAATGGCTTAGGATTATGAAAAAGATATTAATGATTTTGGCTGCGGCCGTAGTGGCATTCTCCTGCACCCAGGAGCCCATCGTGCATCCTTCAGAGGGCAATGTCCCCCAGGCCGCATCCTACGAGCCCATAATCACGGTAGACCAGGAAACCAACCAGGTAACCTTTACCGTGGAAAGCACCGGCATTATCCCGGTGTGGGTGTTCCAGAATTCCGAGGGCGCCTGGAAGGATATCCAGAGCGGCAACGGATACAAGAGAATCTTCGCTTCTGCCGGCGACTACTCTGTTCGCATGCAGATAATGAACGCTTCCGGCATTTCTCCCGACTACGTGGAGAAAAGCTTCCACATTGACAACACCATCGTCAACTTCGACAAGTATTTCACCATCCTTTCCAAGGGCCCCTGGCACATTGACGGCCTCACGGAAGCCCATATGGCCTGCGGTG
This sequence comes from Bacteroidales bacterium UBA4230, assembly GCA_002395605.1. Classification (GTDB taxonomy): domain Bacteria; phylum Bacteroidota; class Bacteroidia; order Bacteroidales; family UBA932; genus Cryptobacteroides. The sequence goes on along the minus strand of DGXO01000028.1, from coordinate 5,086 downwards.
AATCCGTGGAGAATCCCACCGGCTGGTGGAAGGCTCCCAAGAACGACAAGGCGGCCTTCGGCGTGTATGACAACAGGCTCACCTTCACCGCTGACGGAAACTACACCTTCGATCCCGGCGAGTCCGGAACCGTGTTTGTGAACATCGGCGTAACAGTGTCTCCTTACGTAGACGCGAAGGGCGATGCAACCGCAGACTACCAGGCCCCCGCCCAGCAGCAGACCTCCAAATTCAAGTTTGAGGTGGAAGGTGAGAACCTGTACCTGGCCCTCGAGCCCGGCGCCCTGTTCCCTTACATCCCCAACGACGACTTTGTCAAGGATACCCGCTTCCTTGTAAAGGAATTCGCTGCCAAGTCCGTCACTCTGGTATGGTTCACTCCTACCGGAAATAACGGCGGTCCCATTGCATGGCAGTTCATCATCACCAATGTTGAGGGTGGAGACGAACCTATTGACAACCCCGGCGATGAAGGCGGTTACACCTATGGCGACAACCTCCTCGGCGGCCTGTACTTCAAGGAGCATTGGTTCAGCCCTGCAAACTGGGCCGGAGGCCTTGACCCTCAGCTTACATTCGAAGGCGGAAAGGTAACCCTTACTGTCCCCGACGGCGTTGGCGGCGCAGAGTGGCAGGGCCAGGTAAAGCTTGTGGCCGATATCCCTGCAGACCCTGAAAAGAAATATGCATTCTTCGCAACAGTAGAGTCTTCAACGGATGGCACCGCAACCGTAAAGCTTGCCGATGCCAACGATGACAACAACCACGCTTTCTTCTACGACAACAATGTGGCCCTCACCGCATTTGAAGCCGTTTCCTACAAGAACGAGCCCGTCTCCCCGGATCAGGCTTATGAGGCCGTGATGGTAATCTTCGACTTCGGCCGTATGGCTGCAGGTACAGAAATTACCATCACCAATATCGAGCTCCGCGAAATCACCGGCGAGAATCCCGGCGGCGGCCAGGGCGGATTCACCTATGGCGACGAACTCCTTGGCGGCCTGTACTTCAAGGAGCATTGGTTCAGCCCTGCAAACTGGGCCGGAGGCCTTGACCCTCAGCTTACCTTTGAAGGCGGCAAGGTTACCCTCACCGTTCCCGCAGAAGTTGGCGGCGCAGAGTGGCAGGGCCAGGTAAAGCTTGTGGCCGATATCCCCGCAGATCCCGAAAAGAAGTACTCCTTCGCCTGCAAGATAGAGTCTTCCGCAGATGGCACAGCTACTGTTAAGGTGGCCGATGCCAACGACGACAGCAACCACGCTTTCTTCTACGACAACAATGTCCAGCTTGGTGCATATGAGACGGTTTCATACAAGAATGAACCCGTATCCCCCGACCAGGCCTATGAGGCTGTGATGGTAATCTTCGACTTCGGCCGTATGGCTGCCGGAACCGAAATCACCATCTCCGGAATCAGCCTCCGTGAAATCACCGGAGAGTCTTCCGGCGGCGGACAGGGTGGTGGCGATGAATATGGTGCCAGCATCATCGACGGCCTGTACTTCAAGGAGCACTGGTTCAGCCCTGCAAACTGGGCTGGCGGTCTTGACCCTCAGCTCACCTTTGAAGGTGGCAAGGTTACCCTTACTGTCCCCGACGGCGTTGGCGGCGCAGAGTGGCAGGGTCAGGTAAAGCTTGTGGCCGATGTCCCTGCAAGCGCTGCTACCGAGTATCGTTTTGCCTGCAAGATTGAGTCTTCCACTGACGGCACCGCAACCATTAAAGTTGCCGATGCCAACGACGACAACAATCATGCTTTCTTCTACGACAATAATGTACAACTGGCAGCATACGACGTAATCTTTTATGTGAAGGCTCCCGTGTCTCCGGATCAGGATTATTCGGCAATTATGGTTATCTTTGACTTCGGCCGCATGGCTGCAGGTACGGAAATTACCATAACTGATATGACTCTGAGTCCTAAAAAATGATTATGAGAGCATTTAAGAGCATCTTTTTCCCCGTTCTTTTTGCCATCGCAGCGTGCAGCTGCGGTGGCAAGGAGACCGGGACTCCTGCCGAAACCGGCAGCGTTCAGGTAACCCCGTCTTCGCTTTCGGCTCCTGCACAGGAGACCGTCCTCACCTTAGATGTCCAGGCCTCCGGCCCCTTCCAGGCGTATGCTGAAGACGGAATAGAATGGGTGAGCGTAGACCCTTCATACAGCAAGGAATCTTCGGCGACAGTTACCGTACAGGTGGCCGAAAACTTCACTTACAAGGAGCGCGGCACGGAAATCACAATCAAGTGCGGCACAACCCGCAAGAAGGTTACCCTTACCCAGGAAGCCGCCAAGAAGGGCGAAACTTCCATCGAGATTCCCGAGGGCTATCACCTTGCCTGGCAGGAGGAGTTCAACAACGACGGAAAGCCATCCACCTCTGACTGGTGGTACGAAACCGGTGGAGGCGGCTGGGGCAACAATGAGATTCAGACCTATGTTTCCCAGCAGCAGGGCGGAGTGGACCTTGCCTATATCTCTGACGGCTCCTTGAAAATCAAGGCCCAGAAGATAGATGGCAAGATATACTCCATCCGCATGAACACCAAGAAGTACTGGACCTACGGCTGGTTCGAGGCCCGCCTGAAGGTGTCCGACGTTCCCGGCGCCTGGCCCGCCTTTTGGATGATGCCGCAGAACTTCACAACCTGGCCCGGAGACGGTGAAATTGACATCATGGAGTACGCCATCTCCACCCAGGGCAAGAACTACTCTTCTTCCAGTATCCACTGCAACGCCTTCAACCACATGAAGGGTACTCAGAAAACCCATAAGCAAAGCGTTTCAAACGCCGCAACTGAGTATCACGTGTACGCCTGCGAGTGGACTGCAGAGTGGATGAAGTTCTACATTGACGGAAAACAGCACCTTCTGGTGAGCAACGACGGTCAGGGCTATGACCACTGGCCGTTCTACACCCCCTTCTACCTCAAGCTCAACCTTGCATACGGTGGAAATATGGGCGGCACCATGGACGACTCCAAACTTCCCGCCGTCTATGAAGTAGACTACGTCCGCGTATTCCAGAAAGACTGATTGCCGGCCATTGCCCCGTGGGGCTAATGTGCTTGGGATCAGCCGTTTAACTAAAAACGTCTGCCGGATTTCCGGTAGACGTTTTTGTGTAAACTGCGTACAATCATTTATTTATCTCCACGGCGGCGTTATAATGCTGCACGGATGGCGTTATTAATAAACTCATTCAGGCTTATTCCCATGGCGTTTGCTTTTTCCGCAGCGCTGGAATGCAGTCCGGAAGACATTCTCAAGACAATTTTACCGCTGTATGGCTTCTCTGGTTCAACGCCATTTGCGCGGCATCCTTCCAGGTAGTCGTCAATAGCTTCCTCAAAATCGGCCTTCAGTTCATCGGCCGAAGAACCTTCATATGAAATTCCGTCTCTGTGCAGTCCTAAAACATGCCCGAAGAAGTAGTTCCCTTCTTCGTGATATTCGACATTTCCCGTGTACCCTTTGTATCTGAGATTACCCATAATTATAAAATACCCTTTAAAGTTAAATATGCTTTTACATCTACGAGTACTGCTTTTTTGACAATACTTCCGGGATGAGGTTTATGACATGTATAGCACAGGTCATTGTTTCTGAACCGGACTCTTGAACCGGAAGTCCGCCCTTTATTGTCTACAATAAAACCGTATAGGTTGAACAGCCTTACCAGCTCGTCAAAAGTAAAGTCACTTGGGATGGACTTGAACCGCTCAATCAATTTTTCTTTTGTACTCATTGCAAAGATACTAAAAATAGTACTATAACTCCAAAAATATTATTAAATAACTTGCGTGCAAGAACGTAAAATGCCTATACAAAAGCAAGAATCCTTACAAAAGAATATACGTTTCTACGGATTGTGGGACGAAAACACAAATACAGGGACGAAAAAAAGCGCTATTGTAATTCTTGATGTATTTGACTAACTTAGCAAACCCAAATGAAACGCGTCATAACATATCTGGCAGCTTTTGTGCTGGCGTTTGCCTGCACAAAAGCGCCGGATATTGTTCCGCATGAAGAGGAAGTGCCCAGCGGCCCGGTGCTGCGTTCCATTACGGTGACGGACATGTCCCTGACGCTGGAACCGGGCGGCAGCGCGCCCCTGCATTTCAAGGTTGAAGACGCTGATTTCAAGTTTGACTCCGTTACGCTTCAAGGAACTGACGGAAACCCTCCAACGCTGTTCCATTTAGAGTCTTATTCGGCCGATACCACTCCAGGCAGCTATGTGGCCATAGTGAAGAACGATAGCGTAGACGAAGATTATGTTCGTACGGTAAAGCTTTGCATCCGGAGCGGGGAGAATTCCGTCATGACATCCAAGTCCTTTGCCGTAGTGGGGAAGGCTCCGGAAAAGCCCAGGGAGGGGATGGTGTACACCGGCCTTCCGGTGGTTTTCATAGACACTGACGGCGGCAAGGCCATAACCTCAAAAGAGGATTACGTAGGGGCTAAGATCTTTATAAAAGGCACGGAAACCCTTCCCGGGCTTGCCGAAAGAAACTGCTCCATCCGCGGGCGCGGCAATACAACATGGAGCTGGCCCAAGAAACCGTATCTTGTGAAACTGGAGGAAAAAGCCTCCATCTTCGGCTTCCCTAAACACAAGCGCTGGGTGCTCCTTGCAAACTTCATGGACCGCACCATGATGCGGAACATGGTTGCAATGAAGGTCTCCTCCATGACCCGCCTTGCCTGGACACCCCGCTGCCAGAGCGTAGAGCTGGTCCTGAACGGCAAGCACGTAGGGAACTACCTTCTCATAGAGCAGGTGAGGGTGGACGGAGACCGCATTGACATTGAGGAAAAAGGCGGCTATCTGTTTGAACTTGACTTCCACTGGGACAACGAAGTTCAGTGGAAAGACCACAATATTCCCTTTGCCGTGAAGCATCCGGACCCTGAGGTCATTACCCAGGAGCAGAAAACTTATGCCAAAAACTACATAGCCACGGTTTCAAACGCCCTTTACGGTTCGAATTTCAAGGACCCCGCCGAAGGCTATGCCAAGTACCTGGACGTAGACTCCTTCATAGACTACTGGATAGTCTTTGAGGTGATGACAAACCA
>DGXO01000066.1:9731-13887 GCA_002395605.1 Bacteroidales bacterium UBA4230 | reverse complement strand
CCGGTGGCGCCGCTGTGCCCAAGGATGTCGTCACCTATAACACAGACAAGCGAGAAGCCTTTTTCCACGCGGAGAGGGTTCAGTTTCCCAAGCGATATCTCATAGGCAAAGCAGGCATCGGCCGCCTTTGAGGCTTTTTCGGCATCCTGGGCAGAAATCGCTATGCACATCGAGTGCACGGACGACGCCTGGGTGATGAGGATGATGTTGATCCCCTCCCTTGAAAGGGCGTCGAAAAGGCGGGATGAGAAGCCTGGGACCCCGACCATGCCGCTGCCTTCAAGGGAGATGAGGGCTATGCCGTCAGAGTGGGCTATGCCGATAACCCCGCCCTGGGCGCGCGGAGGGTTCTTTTCCACCAGCGTTCCGGGCTCCAGAGGGTGGAAGGTGTCTTTCACGTAGATGGGGATGCCTTCGGCCACAACAGGCTGTATGGTAGGGGGGTAGATTACCTTGGCGCCGAAGTGGGACAGCTCCTGCGCGGCCCTGTAGGAGATGTGTGGGATGGGCCTTGCACTTGGAACCACCTGGGGATGGGCGGTCATGATGCCGGGGACGTCGGTCCAGATTTCAACCCTGCGGGCATGGATGCCAACTGCCACCAGGGCTGCTGTATAGTCGGATCCTCCGCGGCCGAGGGTTGCCGGCCTGCCGTCTTCGTCGCGGGCGATGAACCCAGGAACGATGAAAAGGTCCACGCGGCTGTGCTGCTCAATTGCCTCCCGTACGCGGCGGTAGGTTTCGGCCGAATCCACGGCGCCGCCCTTTACGCGGATAAGGTCACGGGCATCCAGCCACCTGCAGGCGATTCCCTGGGACAGGAAGGCGTCGGTGAGGATTCGCGTAGATAGGAGTTCCCCGAAACTTTCCACGGCGCTGAGGATGGTGGGGGAGAGCTCTCCCACAAGGAATACGCCCTGTAGGATGCTCCCAAGCTCTTCAAATAGGGCGTCCACGGCCACTTGCGTTTTACCGCGGTACCCCTCCGGAAGAAGTTCCCGTATTATTTCCCGGTGCCTCTGGGCAAGTGCCTCCAGGCGCTCTGGATAAGACTTGTCACGCGCTGCGGCAAGGCGCCCAAGCTCTATGAGGGTGTCCGTGCACCGGCTTATGGCCGAACTCACCACAATTGTGCGGTCTTCTTCCAGGGCCTTTTCCACTATATGTATTGTCTGGAGCATTGCTCCGGCGTTTGCGACAGAGGTGCCGCCAAATTTTAGGACTTGCATGTTATTCAAGTATGAGGGCCGCAATCTTGGCTGTTTCCAGAAGGAAGCCGTCGTGGCCGAAATTAGATGATATTTCTACAACGCGGGCGCCGGGAATGAACGCCGCCCACTCCCTGCTTTCCGATGGCGGGAACAGTTGGTCGGAGTCTATGGTGAGCACGGTAACCCTTGCCTTGATGCCTTCCAGGGCCTTTTTTACCCCGCCCCGCCCGCGGCCTGCATTATGGCTGTCAAGAGCGTTGCAAAGGCAGAGGTAGGAGTAGGCGTCAAAGCCGCGGCGAACCAGTTTCTCTCCCTGGTAACGCTCGTAGGAGGCAACCCGCCCGGCAAAGAGGGTGTCGGGGTCTTCTTCGGCCTGAGTGAGGCCGTAGCAATGGAAACTGCGGTAACTTATGAGGGCCTGCGCACGGGCGCACCGAAGTCCCGCTTCCCCTCCGTGGATGTCCAGGGCCTCCCTGAAAGTGGGGTCGGCCTCAAGGGCCATCCTTTGGGCTTCCACGCTGGCGCCAAGGAAGGGGGAAATGCGCGGCGCCGTGCAAAGAAACAGGCATCGGCCGAAAATCTCCGGCTCCATGATGCTCCATTCAATGGCGTGGAAGCCGCCTATAGAGGCCCCTATGAGAAGGTCAATGTGGCTTATCCCCAGGTGTTTACGTACTTCGATGAAGGTTTTTACAGTGTCCCTTATGGTGATGGCGGGGAAGTCAAGGAGCCAGGGTTTCCCGGTTTTGGGATTGTTCCTGGCGGGGCCCTCGGAGCCATAGGCGCTTCCAAGCATGTTTACGCACACCACCGTATTCTTTTCAGGGTCAATTGGTTTTCCCGGTCCCACCATTTCCGGCCACCAGTCTCTGGGGTCGGAGTTGGCGGTAAGGGCGTGGCAAATCCAGATTACCCTGCCTCTACGGGCCGAAGATGCGTGATAGACTATCCGCGCGTTTTCCAGGCGGCCTCCCGCCTCCAGCGGCAGCGTAATTGTGATGGAGTTCTCTAGCATGACTTTGCTTTTTCAAGTGCCTGCCTAAGGTCTTCGATTATGTCCTCGGGGGCTTCCAGCCCAACACTGAAGCGGATGAGGTCCGGGGCAATTCCGGCGGCGCGGAACTGGTCGTCGGAGAGCTGGCGGTGGGTATGGGATGCCGGATGAAGGACGCAAGTGTGGCAGTCGGCCACATGGGTTTCTATGGTTGTGAGTTTCAGGGAATCCAGGAAACGGTTGTCAAAGGCTCGGCCGCCCTTGAGGCCGAAGCAAAGCACGCCGCTGGTCCCTTCCGGGCAGTACTTGAGCGCAAGGGCATGGTGAGGGTCGCTCTCAAGGCCAGGGTAGTGCACCCAGGCTACATCCGGGCATGCCTCCAGCCATTTGGCAACCTTCAGGGCGCTTTCCGAGTGACGCTTGATCCTGAGGTGCAGGGTTTGAAGGCCAAGATGGAGATAGAAGGCGTTCTGGGGGCTCTGCGTGGAGCCAAGGTCCCTCATGAGGTGGGTGGTGGCCTTTACAATATATGCCGCTTTGCCGAATTTCTTGGTGTATGTGAGACCATGGTATGAGGCGTCCGGAGTGGTGAGACCGGGGAAGCGTGCCGAATATTTGTCCCAGGGGAAATTGCCGCTGTCCACCACTGCGCCGCCCACGCTCACTCCGTGACCGTCTATGTATTTAGTGGTGGAGTGGGTCACAATGTCGGCCCCCCATTCAAACGGACGGCAGAGGACAGGGGTGGCAAAAGTGTTGTCTATTATAAGCGGTAGGCCGTTTTTGTGGGCTACGGCCGCCCAGCGCTCTATGTCAAACACTTCCACACCGGGGTTGGAAATGGTTTCCCCGAAGATAAGTTTGGTGCCAGGCTTTATGGCGGCCTCGATTTCGGCGTCGGTGGAATCGGCCTTGAGGAAACTGACCTCTATGCCAAGCTTTGTGAGGGTTACGCCAAGGAGGTTAAAGGTGCCGCCGTAGATGTTGTTGGCCGCGATTATGTGGTCTCCGGCGCTTGCAATGTTGAGGACGGCAAAGAGGTTTGCAGCCTGGCCGGAGGAGGTGAGGATGGCCCCTACACCGCCTTCAAGGGCGTTTATCTGGGCCGCAACTGCATCCACGGTGGGATTCTGAAGGCGGGTATAGAAGTAACCGCTGTCTTCGAGGTCAAAGAGGCGGCCCATTTGGTCCGAAGTCTCATATTTGAAGGTAGTGCTCTGGATTATCGGAATCTGGCGGGGGGCTCCCTTTCCGGGATTATAGCCGGCGTGTACGCAAAGTGTATCTATTTTTGCCATTTTGTTGTGTTTTTTTCATGGCAAAGGTACTGTGTTTAGAAAAAGTGTACAAGTTATATGTTAAATTTGGAAAATATTACTAAATTTGCCTCTAGGAACAGAATTAATGTGATAATCGGCCCTTCTCCGGGGGCTCCAAACAGAAAAATATTCTTATGGCAGACATCTCTCTAGACCAGGTGGACATCCAGATACTCAGGGCGCTGCAGGAAAACGCCCGTCTCACCACCAAGGAACTGGCCGCAAAGGTGCATCTTTCTACAACGCCCGTGTTCGAGCGCATGAAGCGCCTGGAAAGGGACGGGTTCATAAACGGCTACGTGGCGGTTCTGGACGCCGCCAAGCTTGGCAGGGGATTCACCGTGTTCTGCTCGGTGAAACTGAAGCAGATGAGCCGCGCTGTTGCGCGTGAGTTCATTTCCGTTATCCGTGACATCCCCCAGGTGGCCGAATGCTACAACATTTCCGGGGAATACGACTACCTCCTGAGGATCCAGGCTCCGGACATGAAATACTACAACGAGTTCATTATCAATGTCCTTGGCAGCATAGATGCAATTGGCTCCATCCTTTCATCCTTTGTGATGGACGAAATCAAGAACACGCACGGAATATATCTGTAATTTTTTTGCTTGCGCAATGGTTTGGCGCAA
>DGXO01000066.1:4752-9661 GCA_002395605.1 Bacteroidales bacterium UBA4230 | reverse complement strand
CGTATCTTTGCATCAGAAAACAATAAAGATGTAAAGATATGCGTAACACAGACTACTCCACAGACGTCCTTTCAAACGTGATTTCCCCGGATACAAATTTCCAGGCCCTTCAGGCCCTCATGAAGGACCTTGGCCTGGAAATGGAAGATGCAATTGCGCTTTAGGCCGGAACTACAACCGTGGATTCCTTGTCCTGCGCAAGCGTAAGTTTAAGGGTACGCACCGTGGCGTCCTCCTTGCGCCTTAGCGCGCGGTCGGCAATTATATACTCGGACACAGGATCCTCCACGTAACGCATGACGGCCCTTTTAAGCGGACGGGCGCCGTATGCGGGATCGTAGCCGGCTTCGGCAATGAATTTCTTGGCCGAAGGCGTGATGGTAAGCTTGTAACCGGCTTCCTCCACCCTTGTCTTGAGGCCCTTGATCTCAATGTCCACAATCTTCTCAATGGCTTCCTTGTCAAGGGAGTTGAAGTAGACCTGGGCGTCTACGCGGTTTATGAATTCCGGCGGGAAGGCCTTCTTCACGGCTTTTTCCACAACGCTCTTGCGGTCGGCCTGCACATTCTTTCCGGCGGTTGCAAAGCCAATTCCGCTGCCGTATTCCTCCATTTCACGGCTTCCAACGTTGGAGGTCATAATAACTATGGTGTTCTTGAAATCCACCATTCGGCCGTTACTGTCTGTGAGGCGGCCTTCGTCCATCACCTGAAGCAGCAGGTTGAAAATGTCCGGGTGAGCCTTCTCAATTTCGTCCAGGAGCACCACGCAGTAGGGCTTGCGTCTCACTCTCTCTGAGAGCTGTCCGCCTTCTTCGTAGCCAACATATCCCGGAGGCGCGCCAATGAGGCGTGACACGCTGAATTTCTCCATGTACTCGCTCATGTCTATCCTTACCATATTGTCCTCGGAGTCAAAGAGGTATTCGGCAAGCGAACGCGCAAGCTGGGTTTTTCCAACGCCTGTGGGGCCGAAGAACAGGAAGGTGCCTATAGGCCTGTGGGGGTCCTTGAGGCCGGCGCGGCCCCTTTGGATAGCCCTCACTACGGTTTCTACGGCCTCGTCCTGCCCGATTATCCTTTGCTTCAGGCGGTCTCGCATCTTCACAAGGCGGTTGCCCTCGGATTCGGCCACCTTGTTTACGGGAATGCCGGTCATCTTGGAAACCACGGTTGCGATGTCTTCTACCTCCACAACCGAAGATGCGCCCTTCTTCTTTGAAAGCGAGAGCCTCACCATTGAACCGGCCTCGTCCATGGCGTCTATGGCTTTGTCCGGGAGGGAACGGTCTGTGATATAGCGGTTTGTGAGCCTTACCGCAGCCTCCACGGCGTCGTCGGAGTAAGTGATTCCGTGGAATTCCTCGTACTTTCCCTTGAGGTTTTTAAGGATCTCTATTGACTCGTCAACGTCCGTAGGTTCCACCACAATCTTCTGGAAACGCCTGTCAAGGGCGCCGTCCTTTTCCACTATCTTGGTGAATTCGTCAAGCGTGGTGGCGCCTATGCACTGGAATTCCCCGCGTGCAAGGGCGGGCTTGAGCATGTTTGCGGCATCCAGGCTTCCGGAAGCGCCGCCGGCACCCACTATGGTGTGGAACTCGTCTATGAAAAGGATGAGGTCCGGGTTCTCGGATGCCTCCTTGATAATGGTCTTGAGGCGTTTTTCAAAGTCTCCGCGGTACTTTGTGCCTGCCACCACGGAAGCTATGTCAAGCGAGAGGATGCGTTTTTTTGCAAGCGCCGGGGAAATGTTCCCGGAGGCTATCCTTTGCGCAATGCCTTCCACTATGGCCGATTTTCCCACGCCGGGCTCACCTATGAGCATGGGATTGTTCTTCTTCCTTCGGCCAAGGATCTGGATTACGCGGTTAATCTCCGTGTCACGGCCCACCACAGGGTCCAGTTTGCCCTCGCTGGCCGCACGGGTGAGGTCGTAGGCAAACTCCTCAATGTCAAGTTTCTTGCCGTCCTCGGAGTCGTCTTCCGGCCCCTGTGAGGGCTGGGTGTCTCCGGAGCCGCCGCTCTGCTGGTCCATGGGCTTCAGAAGGCCTTCGTCCTCCATAACGGCAAGAAGCCTTCCGTAGTCTATCCCGCGGGCCCTCAGGTATGCCTGGCCGTAACTTTCCGTGGTGCGGCAAAGCGCCAGCAGAAGGTGATGGGTATCCGCCCTGGGGCTCTTGAGCCTGGTGGCCTCCATCACGGTGATGCTCAGGACATTCTGTGCCTGACGGGAGAAATTGATGTGGTCTATCTGGTCATAGGGGATGGTCTCGTTGGTGAAGATGCGCTGGTCTATGAAGGCCTTCAGCTCTGCGGGCTCCACGCCAAGGTTCTGGAGAATCCGGAATGCCGAATTGTCCTCGTGGCGGATGAGGCCAAGGAAAAGGTGGTCCGGGCCGATGCCGTAAGAGCCGGTGCGCATGGCTTCCTCGCGGGCGTATTTGATGACCATGTTAAGGTGGTCGGAAACTTGAAGTTGCATATATGTCTTTTTATGATGGCCTGAAAGTATCAATAATCACGCCTTTAGCGCGGGATTATGACAAATTGTCAAAAAGAATTAACTTTGCAGGCACTTTATTTGCAAAGATAGCAACGTTATGAAAAAAATACTAGTATTTGCAGCGCTCCTTTTTTGCGGATTGTACGCAGGGGCCCAGAATTTCAGCGGAACATTTGAGCAGGTCAAAACCCTCAAATTATCAGGAAAAACCATAAAAAGCGCCGGTGACATAGAGTTTAAGGCCCCGGACCAGCTTGCCATGCTCTATACAAATCCCAACGGGGATTTCTTTATCGTGGACGGCACCCAGATTCGCATGGACATGCGCGGCATCCAGCTTGACGTAGACACCAAAAGCAACAAAACCGTAGCCCTTCAGCGCAACGCCCTTCTTTACAGTTGCACCGGAGAGTATGAGAAAATTGCTGCCGAAATGGACGCCGACTGCAAGGTGACCCCCGGCAAAAACGGCGGCAAGCACGTGGAACTGAAAGTGCGTAAGCCCTCTCCCAAAGGTTATTCCGGCGTAATCCTTGAGTACAACAAGGCAGGTCTTATCCAGAAACTCACACTTGAAGAGTTTGGCGGCATTTCCACTGATTACATCTTAAAGGTAAAATAGGTTTCAGTTAAACCTTCGGTCAAAGTCACGTTTAGGAGCTAAACGTGACTTTGTTCGTTTAAACTGGGTGCGTAGCTAGGTTTTTCCAACAATTTTGCCTATATTTGTATGTTTATAACAAAGGTATAAGTTTAAAGAAAAAATATGGACGAAATTCAGGATAAGAACCAGTTGGAGGAGATTGACGGAACAGGCTATGTAGAGCAGGTGGAGATAGATCATGAGATGCGTACTGCATACATAGACTACTCCATGTCCGTAATTGTATCCCGCGCCCTGCCAGACGCCCGTGACGGTCTCAAACCCGTTCAGCGCCGCGTTCTGTTCGGCATGGACAACATGGGCCTAAGCTTCGGCGGCCAAACCAAGAAGAGTGCCCGTATCGTGGGTGAAGTCATGGGTAAGTATCACCCTCACGGAGACTCCAGCGTATATGATGCAATGGTGCGTCTGGGCCAGGACTGGAACCAGCGTTACCCCCTTGTGAAGGGCCAGGGAAACTTCGGCTCCGTAGACGGTGACTCTCCCGCAGCCATGCGTTACACGGAGGCCAAGCTCCAGAAAATGGCCGAAGACGTGCTCGGGGACATGGACAAGAACACCGTGGACATGACCCTGAACTTTGACGATACCCTTGAGGAACCCACCGTGCTTCCCACCAAGGCTCCGCTGCTGCTCCTCAACGGTGCATCCGGCATTGCCGTGGGCATGGCCACCAACATGGCTCCCCACAACCTTGGAGAGTGCTGTGACGCCATTTGCGCATACATTGACAATCCGGAAATTACAACGGATGAACTCATGCGCTACATCAAGGGTCCGGATTTCCCCACCGGCGGTATAGTGATGGGTAAAGGCGGCATCAAGGAGGCATACGAAACCGGCCGCGGCCGCGTGGTAATCCGTTCCAAGACAGAGATCGAGGTAGACGACAAAGGCCGTGAGACCATTGTTGTCACCGAAATCCCCTATATGGTGAACAAACGTGAGATGATAGAGAAGATAGCCCAGCTGGCCGAAGAAAAGAAGGTTGAGGGCATCTCCTACATCAACGACGAAAGCTCTCGCGGAGAAACCCGCGTGGTAATCCGCCTCAAGCAGGGCACCAACTCCGGAGTGGTCCTCAACATGCTTTTCAAGTACAGCCCGCTCCAGAGCAGCTTTTCATTCAACAACGTGGCCCTTGTAAAAGGCCGTCCCCGCACCCTCAGCCTCAAGGAGATAATCGGCGAATTCGTGGAGTTCCGCCATCAGGTTGTGGTGCGCCGCACGCAGTTTGAGCTTGAGAAAGCCCAGAAACGCGCCCATATCCTGGAAGGCCTCCTGAAGGCCATGGACATCATTGATGAAATTGTCCACATCATCCGCTATGAAACCAAGAACAGGGAAGACGCCAAGCAGATGCTCCAGGACCGTTACGGATTCACGGAACCCCAGTCGGCCGCAATCATAGCCCTCACGCTTGGGCAGCTCACCGGCCTGGACCGCGAAAAACTCCGCAACGAATACGACGAACTCATGAAGTTCATAGAGCGCTGCCTGGAAATCCTCGGCTCCGTTGAAGAACAGTTCAACGTGGTTAAAACCGAAACCCAGGACCTAAAGGCCCGCTACGGGGATCCCCGCCGCACGGAAATCACCCTCGCAGACGACGAATTCAACCCGGAGGACTTCTACGCCGACGAAGACCAGGTGATAACAATCTCCCACCTTGGTTACATCAAGCGCACCCCTCTCACCGAATTCCGCACCCAGAACCGCGGAGGCGTGGGCATGAAGGG
>DGXO01000066.1:0-4681 GCA_002395605.1 Bacteroidales bacterium UBA4230 | reverse complement strand
AGCGCCACCCGCGACGAAGACTTCATAGAGCACATCTATATTGCCAACACCCACAGCACCATGCTTCTCTTTACCCAGAAAGGCAAGTGCTACTGGCTCAAGGTATATGAGATCCCGGAAGGCAACCGCACATCCAAGGGCCGCGCCATCCAGAACCTTCTCATGATAGACCCCGATGATTCCGTGAGGGCATACCTCAATGTCAAGACCCTCAAAGACGAAGATTTCATCAACAACAACTATATAATGATGGTAACCCGCAACGGCGTGGTGAAGAAGACTTCCCTGGAGGCATATTCCCGTCCCCGCACCAACGGCGTCAATGCCATCAACATCCGCGAAGACGACGAACTCCTTGAGGCAATCCTCACCAACGGCCGTTGCAATATCATGATTGCAGCCCATGGCGGAAGGTGCGTAAGGTTCGATGAAGGAGAGGCAAGGCCTCTTGGCCGAACCTCCACCGGCGTCCGTGGCATCAATCTTGATGAAGGAGATTATGTGGTAGGCGTAGTCTGCCAGGATCCTGAGGCCGAAGACGTTGAAAAGCACCAGGTGCTGGCCGTCTCCGAGAATGGTTACGGCAAACGCTCGGACCCTATGGATTATCGTCAGACCTCACGTGGCGCTAAGGGTGTCAGAACCCTTAACATCACAGAGAAGACCGGAAGTCTGGTAGCCATCAAGAACGTCACTGATGAAGACGACCTCATGATTATCTGCCGCTCCGGAATGACAATCAGAATGCCTGTCAGCACAATACGTGTTGCCGGACGTGCCACTCAGGGCGTGAAGCTCATCAACATCAAGGAAGGAGATGCCATTGCAGCCATTTCCGTAGTTGTCCACTCCGACGACGAAGAATCACAGGCCGCGGAAGGTACCCCCGAAGAAGTTTAAAATTGTTTAATTACACATAATTATGAAAAAGCTTTTACTTGCTCTCGCACTAATCGCATGCACCATGCAGGCTGCGTTCGCGCAGAAATCCGACGCCGACATGCAGAAGGCCGTTGACAAAGCAGTCGCCGCCAGCCAGGATGCCAAGAAAGCAACCAAGGCCGCCACATGGCTCAACCTTGGAAAGGCTTATCTTGCAGCCTACACCAATCCTACATCCAGCATCGCCCTTGGCGTTGACAGGACCACCTGGGACCTCATGTCCAAGGAAAAACCCGCCGCCGAAGAAGCGGTTACCGTCAACGGTTCCAACTATACCAAGCTTACATATTCCCACGTGGACGTTTATTTCAACGGCTCAGGTCAGCTTGAGTTTGCCGTGGTAACCAAGCCTTCCGTAGAGGGAGACCTTCTTGGTGAAGCTGCAAAGGCATACTCAAAGGCCTTTGAGCTTGGCGCAAAGGAAAAGGATGTCAACGACAAGCTTACTGAAATTGTAACTCTCTACAATTCAGCCGCTTACAATGCTTACACCCTTGGTGATTCCGCTCTTGCAAGCAAAATGTTCAAGGGCGCCGCAGACGTAGCCTACACCGCTCCCTGCACCGCTCCCGGAGACGACTCCGCTTTCAATGCAGCCCTTACCGCAGTTTCAGTAGGAGACTACGAGACCGCCCTTAAGTACTACACCATCTGCATGGATCACAACTACGGTGAAAACGGAGACGTAAACGCACGTCTCGCAGATGTTTACGGTGCCATGGGCAATACCGCAAAGCAGAAGGAAATGCTTGAGGCCGGCTTTGCCAAGTATCCTCAGAACCAGGCTATCATCATCGGCCTTATCAATTATGCCGAAGCCAACAACGAGGATCCCAACTACGTTCTTTCCCTCCTTGACAAGGCAAAGGAGAACGACCCCAACAACGCCTCCATCTATGGCGTAGAGGGCAATATCCTCTCAGAGATGAAGCGCTACGAAGAAGCCGAAGCCGCTTTCCGCACCTCTATCGAGAAAGACCCCACTTATCATTATGCCCTTTACGCATGGGGTAAGATGTGGTACGAGCGTGCAGTTGAGTTCCAGGTAGCCGCCGACGAACTTCCTCTCACCGCTCCTCAGCGTGAGTACGACGCTATCATCAAGAACAGGGACGAAGCCGTTACAAAGTGCATCGAACCTCTGGAGAAGTGCTTCAACGAGAGCCAGGAGATGGACTACAAGGTTGCCTGCGCAGAGTATCTCCGCCGCGCCTACTACCAGCTTTCCAATAGCACCAACGACTATAAGGCCAAGAGCGACTTCTACAAGGAATTCGCCGAGACCAACGGCAGCAAATAATCTTTCTCAGGAAAGAGTTTAGGATTCAGAGCCTTCGGCCTTTTGGTCGAAGGCTTTTACTATTTTGGTGACAAGGGGATGGCGCACGATGTCTTCGTTTGTGAAGCGGACGGTGGCTATGCCCTTTATGCCTTCAAGGAGCTTTATGCCCGCAATGAGGCCGCTGTCTTCGCGGCGGGGAAGGTCTACCTGCGTGGCGTCTCCGGTGACTATGAATTTTGCGTTTGTTCCCATGCGGGTGAGGAACATCTTGAGCTGCCCAAGGTTGGTGTTCTGGGCTTCGTCGAGGATTACGCAGGCCTTGTCCAGGGTTCGGCCTCTCATGTATGCCAGAGGTGCAATCTGGATGGTGCCGTCTTCCATGAATTCATGAAGGCGCTTTGAGGGAATCATGTCCGAGAGGGCGTCGTAGAGGGGCTGGAGATAAGGGTCCAGCTTGTCTTTGAGGTCTCCGGGCAGGAAGCCCAGGCGCTCTCCGGCTTCAACGGCGGGGCGGGTGAGTATTATGCGCTTGATTTCCCGGTTTTTAAGGGCCCTTACCGCAAGTGCTATTGCAACATAGGTTTTGCCGGTTCCGGCGGGGCCTATCGCAAAGACGAGGTCGTTGTCGAAGTAGGCCGAAACAAGGGTCTGCTGGGTTTTGTTACGTGCGCGGATGGCTTTGCCGTCCGTGCCGTGCACGATGATGGCGTCTGCGGTGGGCCTGTGGGAGTCTGTGGCAGTGCCGCTGAAGATGTCTTCTACGTCATAGACCGTGAGGTTCATCTTGTGATGGCGCTTGTCTATGAGTTCCGCAAACCGGATGTTGAACTCCGATATGTCGCTTTCCTGGCCTTCGAGGATAAGCTCAGTTCCCCTTGCCGTCACTTTGAGGTGGGGGAAGTAGGAGCAGAATTCCGTAAGTATCTTGTTCTGGGCCCCGTAGATTTCAATGGGGTCCATGGCTTCCAGTTGGATGGTTTTCTTCATACAGACACAAATATACTACTAATATTTTGCTTTGGCTCCAAAAAAGTGTATTTTTGCATAATATAGGATAAATGCCTATGAAAAAGACTATAATACCTGTGTTAGTAGTGCTTGTGGCTCTGTCCACAAGTGGCTGCGACTTTGTTCGCCGCATTGCCGGCCGCCCCACCGCCGCCCAGGTTGAGGAGATTCGCTTGAGGCAGATAGAGGAAGAGGAAGCCCGTCATCAGGCACGTATGGACTCCATGCAAAGGGTCCAGAAAGCCATGGAGGACTCCCTAGCCGCGCTTGAAGCCCACCTTATCGACTCCCTTTCACAGGCGCGCGGAACAATAGTGAACCCCTCCAAGCTCGGAGGCCTGTTCACTACAAAGCTGGAAGCCAAATACTGCATTGTGGTTGGCGCTTTCAGGAACCGCGCATACGCAGAACGTAAGCTGGCAGCCTGCAACGAGGCCGGTTACAAGGCCTCCATTATCAGCTTCCGCAATGGCCTCCTGGCGGTGGCCGTATGCCCCTCTGACTCTCTGGACCAGACAGTCAAAACCCTTAAGCAGCTTCGCGGCCAGGGCATATGCCCTCCGGATGGCTGGGTGCTTGTAAACGAATGATTAGACGCTGTGTAACTACTCTTGCGGCCGTTTTTGCAGTTTCGGCCGTGTGCTTTGCCCAATACCGCGTCTCCGTAGAAGACCTCGACGACTCCGAAACCGTGAGGGCTTTCAAGGAGCATGTGGCGTATTTGTCGTCGGCCGCCTTGGAAGGCCGTAAAGCGGGGTCGGAAGGAGAGAAGGAGGCTGCACTGTACCTGGAGGAAAAACTGGGGGAGTGCGGCATAGACGTCCTTTCGGCCGGAAACAGCTTCAGCATAGCCTCCGGGGAAGATACCCTGAGTTCCCGCAACGTCCTCGGCTTCCTTCAGGGCTGGGACAAGTCCCTCAATGACAGATACATAGTCATTGGGGCACGCCTGGACAACCTTGGCATGGATACCGTTTTGGTAGACGGAGAGAAGGTGAACCGAATCTATTACGGGGCCAACGGCAATGCCTCCGGCCTTGCAATGATGCTGGAACTTGCCCGTAAGCTCTCCTATTCACGTTCACTTGTCCGGCGCAGCATACTCTTCGTGGGTTTCGGCGCTTCGGCAAACACCTTTGCGGGAGCATGGTATTTCCTCAACCGCTCTTTCAAGGACGCAGGAAACATAGATGCCATGATAAACCTGGATATGCTGGGAACTGGAGCGGACAACCTCCAACTTTATACCGGCAGCAACGCTGACCTTGGCTCCGTGGCAGATGGCCTGATGGGGGAACTCCTTCCCGTTAGGGCCGCCCTTGTGAGCCAGGCCCCGTATCCCGGAGACTACGTTGCCTTCTATGACAAGGAGATTCCAAGCGCCCTTTTCACTACCGGAAGGTATCCGGAGCACGGAACGGGCCGCGACACATATGATATCATAGACTT
>DGXO01000032.1:8093-68831 GCA_002395605.1 Bacteroidales bacterium UBA4230 | reverse complement strand
TTCTCCCCAAGCATAGTAGTTGCCATACTCTTCTGGTGCTGTAGCTCCGAGGTTAAAAGGGGACCATTCTACGCTTAATCCAAGATCCACAGCAGTTGGAATATTTTTTACATCAACTGAGCATGTTGCCATTAACCCACCGTCTATGGATGTTACTGTAATAGTACATGAGCCCAAAGAAGTTGCTGTAATGACTCCATCAGGGTCAACTGTAGCAATACTTGTGTCAGAGCTGCTCCAAGTCAAATCTTTATTTGCTGCATCTGTAGGCGTTATGGTCACTTCCAGTTTCTTGGATTCACCAATTCTAAGCAGTAAAGCAGTTTGATTTAGAGAGATTGATTTAATATGTATCTGATCATCATAAACAGGACGGACAGATGGCCCGTAGCAACGGCGGAGTAAGCCGGTCGTCGTCACCCAGTCGGCGTCGAAGTACAGGGAACGCGCACCGTACGGGTAGTCCGTATGGATGGACGAAGACCAGTAGTAGCCACATGATCCAACATTGTTGAATAACGTACCATTGCCGTGACCGGCGGCGGGAAGGAAGATGCTATTGCCGGTAATCTTGCTGGTTACTATTCTTCCACAGATTCCCGTTTCATTGTAGTCTGTCACCCAAGTCCAGTTACAGTTCGTCCTCAATTCCTCCCATTCTACATCAGTGGGCATTCGCCAGTTTTTACCGAGTTTTACGCGAACGACATCATCTTCCGCTTCTAGGACAGTCTTGTTATCAACTGTGCCATAAGAACTATTTGTGTTATACTTTGAAAAAGGACCGTCTGCACTGGTGCCGAAACTATATGTTGACCAACTGTAATCACTCTTAGTCTCAGTTTCTCCCCAAGCGTAATAATCACCAAACTCTTCAGGTGACGATGCTCCTAAATTAAATTCAGCCCACTTTACCGATAGTCCCAAGTCAACATGAGGAATAGCGTAATTCAGAGACTTATCCATTTCAGTCAACCGTCCCCACGTCGATCTTTTTATTATGACCTGATTCTCATTTTTTCTTTCGGCAAGAGTGCCGTCTGTCTTATTCAGAACAAGTGAATAACCCTTTTCAAGAGTGGCGGGGAAACAAACGATATAATACCATTTACCAACCTCAAAAGTATTTCCGTCAGGGGCCGATAAGACTATCTCAGAAAACGGGCTCGTAATCTCATTAATGACCGGCTTTCCTTCCGCGTCAAATGAGACTGTTGCCGTTCCTGCGATAGCTTCGCCATTTTCGCTTTTGAATGAAACGGTTTTAATCCCGGACTCTGAAACTGAGAACTTGATTCCACCGCAGACATTATAGAATGTAAGATTGAAATCGTTAGACCTCGCAATAGAGATGAAAAGGTCTTTAGCGAATGACCCCTCAGTGGCAATCTGTTTATCTGTAAGATTGACAGTAACCGTGGACCCATTACATAAATTTGATTCTGAGTGTGGATATACTGCCCAGAACTCATTTACGTTTTCCCAGGAGACGCCATCCAGAGTCCCATTGAATGTTGCTTCTGCAGAAACTGAAGTGTTTTCGGAAGAGAATTCAAAAGATTTGTCTCCTATGAATATGTCGATCTTATCATTTGCATTCCACCAAACAGCCCCGTCAGTTTGAAGAACTGTTTTAGAAGAAGAGGAGTCTCCGTTAACAGCATAAAAAGATACTGACCCTAAAGAAGGGGTTTCGTAATCCTCTTCTTTGATATTGCAGGCAACAACACAAAGAATAATACCTGATATTGCAAAAAAGTTTGTTTTCATATTCAATTGTGTTTTTAATCCCATTCTTCTTCACCAGTTCCTTCATGACCTCCGCCAGAGGTGGTGTTGGAAACGGTTATTAAGCACGTGGCGGATTTTGCCCCGGCCGTTGCAGTAATGATAGAAGTTCCTTCCTTTAATGCCTTTACCTTGCCTGTCGCGTCAACAGTAGCAACGGTAGTATCAGAAGAGCTCCAGGTTACGGTCTTATCAGTCGCATCACCTGGCCCAACCGTGGCTAACAGTTGAATCGTTTCATTCTGTTTAAGCTTAACAGATGCCATGTTGAGACTGATTGAACTAACAGGAACGGTCACGTTTACAGCGCAGGTCGCTTTCTTTCCGCTGGCGTTAACCGTAATTGTGGCAGTTCCACCGCCCACAGCTTTTACCACACCATTAGCTACTGTGGCAACTGAAGAGTTGGATGTGCTCCACGATACAGATTTATCCGTAGCATCATAAGGATTAACGGTCGCCGTCAGAGTCGCAGATTCACCTTTATTCAGTGCCAGTGATGTCTGGTCCAGAGAGACAGAAGAAACAGGGACCGTAATGGTCACAGAGCAAGTGGCGTATTTCTCGCCTGCAGCAGCCTTTATGGTGACGCTGCCCCCAGCTAATGCCGTGACCTTTCCGGTCTGGTCCACACTTGCGATAGTCTCATCTGAGCTTGTCCATGTCACATCCTTGTCTGTAGCATCTGATGGACTGACCGTTGCTGTCAACGTGGCTGTTTCACCCTTAATGAGTGCCAATGTGGTCTTATCAAGAGAAACCGAAGTGACTGGAATAATTTTCTTGGAAACAGTAACCGAGCAACTGGCGGACAAGGAACCCGCTGTTGCGGTAATCACAGCCTGGCCTTCTTTCACTGCATAAACCTTTCCGTTTGGATTGACCGTCGCGGCATCAGGATTAGAAGAACTCCATGACACGGTCTTATCATCCGCATCGCTTGGAGATACCGTCGCGATGAGGGTCGTGCTTTGTTCTTCCTCCAGGGAAATGGAGGACCTGTCCAAAGTGATAGACGTTACGGGGGTTGTCACCGAAACCGTACATGTGGCGGATTTTCCACCGGCGGTGGCTGTAATCTTGGCTTGTCCAGTCATATTGGCCGTAATGACACCGTTTTGTACAGAGGCAACACTTGAATTGGATGACTTCCAAGTAACGGTTTTATCCGTAGCATCGGAAGGATTTACAGTTGCGGTCAGTGTCTCGCTTTCGCCCTTTATTAGTTCAAGAGAGGTCTTGTCAAGAGACACAGAGCTGACCGGTATGACAACGGTAATATGGCACGTGGCGTTATATCCTTCCAATGAAACCGTGATGTCAGCGGTTCCTGCTCCAACGGCCTTGACATTCCCCTGATTGTCAACCGTCGCAACGGATGAATCAGACGAGACCCAGGAGACCTCTCCCTGGAGCGTGGCCCCAATAGGGATAACGCTATAAGTAAGCGTAATTGATTCCCCCTTGTTGATTGTCGCTGAACTCTTGTTCAATGAGATTCCAGATACTGATTCAAGGACCGAAACGGAGCAAATAGCTGTGCATCCGTCAACGGATGCGGTGATGTTAGCCGTTCCCTTGTTCACGGCCGAGACTAGGCCTTGCTCGGTAACAGTTGCTACAGCCGTATTGGAAGAGTTCCAAATAATTTCTCCCTTCAAGGTGGCATCTGAGGGATTCTTGATGATTGAGAGCGTTGATGTCGCGCCCTTGAAGAGAGTCAGGCTGTTCTGATTGAAGGAAAGATTCGCAAGCGGTACAAGAACAGTGAATGAACACTTTGCCTCCTTCCCGTCAGATTTGGCCGATACCGTCGCCGTTCCCTTGCCGACAGCAGTGACTTTCCCCGTCGGGGAGACCGTCACTACATCATTGTTGGAGGAGACCCATTCTATTGTGTTATAGGTTACATTATTGGGGTTCAGCGTAGCCGTCAGCGTTACGGCATCACCGATATAAAGGGTGGCTTCAGTCTGGCTGATATCTATTGAGGATACATGGATATAGTCGACAGTAACAAGGCATTCAGCTTTCTTGCCTTCAACCATTGCCGATATCTTAGCAGAACCCTCTTTTATAGCCTTTACCTTGCCATTCTCATCCACGGTGGCGATCTTGTCATCCGATGTTGCCCAGGTTATCTTCTCACGCAGGGTGGCATCTGCGGGAGTAATAATGGCAGTGAGGGTCTCGGTATCTCCGACAATCATGCTGAGCTCATTCTTGTCAAGAGATATCTCCGCTATGGAAGAAAGAACCTCTATCTGGCATACTACGCTCTTGCCGTTGGCCTCGGCCTTGATGGTGGCAGTCCCTTTCTTGACGGCGAAGACCTTTCCATTCTCTACGGTTGCAATCTTTGGATCATTGGTCATCCAGGTTATATCCTGATACGTGGCATTTTCCGGAGAAATGGTGGCGGTGATTGTGTAATCTTCACCTTCGTACAGGGAAAGTGATGTCTTGTCGAAGGTTATGCTCTGAACAGGGATAAAGTCCACAGTAACATCGCACTCGGCGGTTTTCCCGTCAACGTATGCCACTATCTTGGCGTTGCCTTCCTTGATTGCTTTGATCTTTCCCTCATCAACCGTTGCGATACGGGGATCCGAAGTGCTCCACTGGATGGTTTTAACCGTCGCGTTCTCTGGAACAATCGTCGCAGTCAGAGTGAACTCCTCGCCAACAATCATCGAGAGTGAGGTCTTGCTGAGCATCACCATCGTTACGTCTATCTTCTTGGCGCTGACGGTAACTTTGCACTCTGCGGACTTCTCTCCAGCTTTTGCAGTTATGACCGCCTCGCCTTCTTTGATTGCTTTGACCTTGCCCGAATCATCGACAGTTACAACCTTTGAGTCCGATGATGACCAAGTAACCGTCTTTTCCGTGGCATCGTCAGGTTTGACGGTTGCTTTGAGTGAAAACTCATCTCCTTCCACAAGTGTCAGTTCCTGATTATCTAGCTCTATTGATTCAACGGCAATATATCCTTTACTGACTGTAATCATACAGGAGCCGGTCTTCCCACCAGCGACTGCCGTAATGATGGATACTCCCTCGGTCAATGCTTCTACCTTTCCTGACTGGTCTACTGAAGCCACAGACTGCTTGGAAGAAGCCCATGTTATTTGTTTGTCTGTTGCATTTGTTGGTGAGATAGTGGCCTTGAGCATCAGTGTCTCCCCAATAATCATCTCGGCAGTTGGCTGGCTTAGGGTGACGGATGATACCGGCACTTCCTGTTCCTGCTGCGTGCAGGACCAGAGAATGGTAAGGGTCAGAACTGCAAATACAAAAGCAAAGATTCTTTTCATCTTGCTGGTTTACTCATTACCGCCAGTCCTCCCTGATACGGTTCTATACAACAAAGGTGGGGAGACTCAGTAGCCCTAGGTACCTAATCCAGAGCCCCCGCCAAGAGGCCCATTCAAGAGTACTTTTGAAGAAACATCATCTCTCCACCCGGTCGTTATGAGGGCACTGCATTAGAAAAGCAGCCCAGCATAGACTAGTGGAAAGAGAGCATTTCACTTCTTAGCCTCTTGAATAATAATACTGGCGGGTATTTTGGATTAAGGCATAAAAAAGCGCTAATGCACCTTTATCAGAGGATTTCTCCCTCTGACAAAGGCAAATATAGCGATTTTATGTTAAAAGATATTGAAAATAATGATGTTTCTTCAAACCTAAGGACAGAAAAGGGCAGTGAAAACAATAAACTGGATTAGCGTGGAGCTAAGTTGCTGATATATGGCGTTTTACATAAAATAGGGTGTCGTTTAAACGGCACCCTATTTTATGTATTGTATTTATAATCAATAGTTTACCTCCACGGGGCAAACGAGAGACTATTAGATTTTTGCCTCCGGTGTTAAAAACGCCTGAACCGGAGAAATCATTCCTCATCTGACAACAGTGCAGTGACTTCTTCTTTAAGCTGTGGAAGGTCGTTGATGACAATCTTCCACATGACATCATCTGTCACGGCCGCATAGTCATGGATGACACGGTTTCTTGTAGCGATTATAGCCTTTGCATGGGATATGGCAATATCCGGCTGAGCTTTAAGAATCTTATTGGTAGCTTCTCCAATAATGCCTATATTTCTTTCTATGGCACGTCTGAGCATCAGATTCTTCTGGTACTCGTCAAAGCGCTTAGGAACCTGCTCAAAGAAAGAGTAAACTTCCTCAATAGCTACCTTGATATCATACAGATGTGCTTTAAGATGCCTGTCCATAGATGAGTTGTTTGGTCTCGTCTAGTTCTTCTTTGAAATAGGGATTCTTGACGGCATTATATTCAACCAAATCCACATCCCGTTTCAAGAGGGCTTCCAAAGCGAACTTGAATTCAAAATAGTTTTCTCCGTAAACAAGTAGCGGGAGTGCATTACGGTCAAAAATCACCGTGAAATCAATATCGCTTTCCTTGTTGAATTTGTCGGTCAAAACTGATCCAAAAACATAAAGCTGTAACACCTTATGCTTTTCACACAAGGCTCTAATCTGTGCCATATTCCTTCGAATCAGTCTCATATCCTACGCAAAGATAATGAAAGTTTTCGAAAACATCCTAAAAACGCCTGAACTTGAGCGCCAGGGAAAATCAGTCCTGAGAAAAGTCTTTGAGTGATTCGCGGTAGGCGTTGAAAATCTTTGACTTGGAGAGGTAGCCGACGTATTTGCGGTCATCGTCCACTACGGGAAGGTTCCAGGCGCCGGTTTTCTCGAATTTACGCATTACGGAGTCCATAGGCTCTTCGGGATGAACGTATTCCGGGGCGGATTTCAGGTAGTTGAAAACGTGGCGCTCTTCATATAGCTCTGGATGGAACATGTCCTTCCTGATATCGGCCAGGGTTACATAGCCCTGGAAGCGTCCCCTGCCGTCTACAACCGGGAAAAGGGAACGTTCGCTGGAGGCAACGGCCTCGACCAGCTTCCCAAGGGTGTCGTCCACGCGCACGGGAAGGAAATCCTTTTCCAGTAGATTGTCCATTTTGAGGAGGGTGAGGACGGCTTTGTCGGCCTCATGGGTGAGGAGTTCTCCGGAAGCCGCAATTCGCTTTGTGTAAATGGAATATTTCTCGAAAATGCGCGTTGTGCCATACGCTACGGCCGAAGTGAGGATAAGCGGCACCAGCAGCTGATACCCTCCGGAAATCTCAGCAATGAGGAAGATAGCCGTGAGCGGAGCCTGCATTACGCCCGCCATGAGGCCGGCCATCCCCACAAGCACAAAATTGGCCACAGGAACCGCCCCGGGGGCAATCTGGTTTATGACATCGGCCACAACAAAGCCAACCAGGGCGCCAAAGAAAAGCGTAGGGCCGAAGGTACCGCCCACTCCCCCGCCGGAATTGGTGAAAGTCATGGAGAACACCTTCAGGAGCATTACCAGAAGGAAAAACAGGGGGATGCCCCAGCTGTAATTCATGAGTATGCCAAGGGGCGTGCCGCTGATCTCAGGGTCCAGCCCGTTAAGAAGCGGCATGAGGAAGTTGTAGCCTTCTCCGTGAAGCGGCGGGAAAAGGTAGATCAGAACCCCAAGGCCAACTGAGCAAAGTATCCACTTGAGATAAGGATTCTTAAGGCGCGACAACCTGTCTTCCATTCCAAGGGTGGCATGTATGAAATACAGGGAAGAAATGCCGCAGAGCATCCCCAGAAGCAGATATGCCGGAAGATTCCCCATCTGGAAATCCACTATTGTGGAGGCAAAGACGCTCTCCCTGCCAAGGCACAGATAACTGACCAGCGTGGCCGAAATTGAGCTCAGGAGAAGCGGCAGGATTCCGGACATGGAGAGGTTGAAAAGGAGTATCTCCAGCGTAAAAAGCACTCCGGCCAGCGGAGCGTTGAAGATGCCCGCAACGGCGCCGGCAGCACCGCATCCAAGCAGAAGGGTCATTCCGCGGTAGGACATCCCAAGGTACCGGCCAAGATTTGAGCCGATGGCGGCACCCGTGTAAACTATGGGGGCTTCGGCACCAACAGAGCCGCCAAAGCCGATTGTAAGCGCACTGGTCACAAGGGACGACCACATGTTGTGGCGCTTGATTTTTGACTCGGAGCGTGAAACGGCCTGGAGCACCTTTGTAACACCATGGCCGATATTGTCCTTTACCACGTACCTCACTATGAGAAGGCTCAGGAGCATTCCCACGCCTGGAAGCACAAGGTAAGGCAGGCGGCTGCCGGGCATAATGCCGGAAAGCCAGCCCTGGATTGCGTGGATGGAAACCTTCAGGAGCACGGCGGCCACACCGCAAAGAAGGCCTGTCAGGACAGACAAGCCAAGGAGCGCCGTACTCTCAGGCACCTTACGCAAAAGGGCCCGCAAAGGGGCCCAAATAAACTTATTCGTCATCAGCTCCTGATGAATACTGAGCTATGTTGTCGTCTGGGAGAGTTTCTCCGGAATCTTCCGGGGAATCAGGTGCTCCGCCGGCCACGGCCTCGTTTTCGGCGTCTTCTTCACCTTCCAGCCAGCGGGCTACATCCTCAAGGTCGTCTGTCTTGACATTGATCTTGACAAGATATATGGCTTCCTGGGTTTCTACCGTTACGGCGTAGAAGGTGGTGCCGTCCGGTTTGGGGTATTTCACGAGGTCGTTGAGGTAATCGCTGAAGCCTCTGGGGTATTTCTCTTGAAAAGCGGCAGCCAAGTCCGGATGGAGTGCATTCATCTTCTCAAAGCTTACGACGTGTCTTTTCTTGGTGTCTGGCATAATCAAATTTTATTTGTATTTAGGTTTAGTCTTTCCGCCTGCAATATTAGGCTTTTGTTTTGAACCTTGCAAGTGCTTGCCGCTATTTTTTGAAGAATTTTTAAAGAAAAATGACTTTTGCTTCATTTTGCGCTCGGGGTCGTGCTCCACAAACACGGGTTTCATGTCTCTTGGGTCTATTCCGCTGTAAAACATCACGGAAGAAGTTGTCATGGGCGTAGGGGTGAAATCCTGCACCTGGTCCATCCAGATGCCTTTGAGCGCGGGATTGTTTGCAAGGCACTCCATATCCTTGAGGGTGCATCCGGGATGGGACGATATAAAATAAGGTACAAGCCCTACATGGGTTCCGGCGTCACGGTTAATCTTGTCAAACTCCCTGCGAAGACGCTCAAAGAGCTTGAAGGAAGGCTTGGCCATCTTCTGGAGCACATGGTCTTCAGTGTGCTCCGGGGCCACTTTGAGCCTTCCGGAAGTGTGGTCAAGGACCAAAGTCTTGAGGTATGGCTTGGAGCTTTCGTCCACAAATCCGTCTTCCGTGAGGAAGAGGTCGTAGCGGATGCCGCTGCCTATATAGCTGTGCCGAATGCCTTTGGTGGCGTCTATCTTCTTGTAAAGCTCCATGAGGCGGGTATGGCTGCAGTCAAGGTTGGGGCACCTCTTGGGGAAGAGGCAACTGCGGCGCTTGCATTTGTCGCAGAGTTCCAGGTTCTTGCCGTGCATCCCATACATGTTGGCCGTAGGGGCGCCTACGTCGGAGATATTTCCGGCAAAGTCCGGAAGGTTATTAAGCTCTTTCACCTCCTTCAGGATGGAGGCCTCGCTTCGGCTTTGGACAAATTTTCCCTGATGCGCCGCAATGGTACAGAAGTTACAACCGCCGAAACAGCCCCTGTGAGTGTTTACGGAGAACTTTATCATGTCGTATGCCGGAATGCGCTTGCCCTTGTACCGCGGATGCGGCAGCTTGGTGAACGGAAGGTCCCAGAAACTGTCCATTTCCTCCTGCGTTGCCGGAGGATAAGGCGGATTAATCTGCACATAACCCTCCCCTACCGGCTCCAGGATGGTATCCGGGTGCATCATGTTGGCATGGGTCTCAATCCAGTGGAAATTCTCGGCAAAGGCAATTTTGTCCTTCTGGCATTCTTCGAATGAATGAAGCACCAGGGTTCCGGAGGGGGCAGGCGTCCCGGAATCCGTGGCCACCCTCGGCCGCGTAAGAGGGAGGGGCCCAGAGCCTTCGCGAAGCGACGGCGCATGGGAGGGGTCGCGAAGCGACGATTCCGGGACGCCTGCCCCCTCCGGAACCCTTCCTTTAATGAAGAATGCAATCTGTGGAATCTGATGCATCTTGTGCGGGCTCCAGCCTTTTTCTATGCCTTTTGTGAGTTCCAGCATGGGCCTTTCTCCCATGCCGTAGCAAAGGTAATCGGCCCCGGAGGTATAGAGGACGGAGGGCATGAGGCAGTCTTTCCAGTAGTCGTAGTGGGTAAGGCGCCTGAGGGAGGCTTCAATGCCTCCTATGATGACCGGGACGTCCGGGTATAACTCTTTAAGGATCTTGGTGTAGACGGTTACGGCATAATCCGGCCTGGCGCCGGCCTTGCCCTCGGGGGTGTAGGCGTCGTCGTGGCGCAGGCGCTTGGAGGCGGTGTAATGGTTGACCATAGAGTCCATGGCGCCGGAATTAAGGCCGAAATAGAGCCTGGGACGGCCCAGTTTACGGAAATCCCGGAGGTCGTCCCTCCAGTTGGGCTGGGGCACAACGGCCACCCTGTAGCCCCACTTCTGAAGCCACCTTGCAATGACAGCCGTGCCGAAGGACGGATGATCTATGAATGCGTCTCCGGAAAACAGGATTACGTCAATGTAGTCCCATCCCAGGGCTTCCACTTCCTTTACGGATGTGGGGAACATATATGCCGTTTCTGCCATAACGAAGGCAAAAATACAAAATTATCTCAAAGAAAACACCATTTAGTTGGTCCTGGAGGCCGTTTTTGGAAATTCAGCATACTAAAACCGCTCGTATCCGCTTGGTTATCAAGCATTTAACCAAAGAAAAATAAAGCATCCCAAAATTTGACACCGCGTCTCACGCTCTGTAACTTTACTATGCATACCGGTTTTACGGAATTCTCGGTCACCGTAACGGTTGTGTTCTTATTGAGGGGCCGGACTTTCTTCCCGGCCCCTTTTCTTTATTTGACTTTTTTTATAAATTTGCGAATTAAGAATATATGAGAAAGCTTTTACACATTATATTATTACTTGTTCTGGTATCCTCCTGCGGGTGGTTACGCGGTGGCGGGAAGGCCCCGGAAGCGGAGCTTTCGGCCCAAAGCACGCGTGACACCGTTTACCCGCTTGGATTCTGCACGGATTCATTCAGGGTGGTTGGAGGGAGCATCCGCCCCGGAGACAACTTTACGGCCTGGGTAACGGGCCTTGGCCTTGACAGAAACAAGGTTCAGGCTCTTCTGGAGGCCTGCGACACTGTCTTCGACCCTAGGAAACTCCGCGCAGGCAATACCTGGGAGGCTTACTACTCGGATTCCACAAGGCTCAGTTATATCGTCTATGACAACAGCCGTATCCGCCGCACCGTATTTTGCTGCCAGGATTCCCTCTCCGTATGGCCTTACACAAGGCCTGTGGAGGCTATCCAGAAATCGGCCGACATCACCATCACTTCCTCCCTATGGAATGACATGACGGCTGCGGGGGCCTCTCCGGAACTTATTACGGACCTTTCCGACATCTACGCCTGGACCGTGGATTTTTTCGGCCTTCAAAAGGGAGACCGCTTCCGGCTTCTCTACACGGAAAATATCTGTGAAGGTGAATCCGTGGGCATTGAGAGGGTGTCCTATGCCGAATTCCTTAGGGACAGCACCTGTCTTCCAGCAATCTATTTTGACCAGGGAGACGGAGGAAATACCTACTGGAACGAAAAGGGAGAGAGCATGAGAAAGGCCTTCCTCAAGGCTCCGCTCAAGTTCACACGGATATCTTCCGGATATTCCCTTCACCGGCGCCATCCCGTCCACGGTACTGTCAGGCCCCACACCGGGGTTGATTACGCAGCGCCCACCGGCACTCCCGTCATGAGTATTGGTGACGGAACCGTCATAAGCGTCGGCTGGGGTGGCGGAGGCGGCAAAACAATTAAGATACGCCACAATTCCGTGTACACAACCGCCTACCTTCACCTTTCAAGGTATGCCGTACAAGCCGGGCAGAGGGTATCTCAGGGCCAGGTCATAGGCTATGTTGGCATGACAGGCACGGCAACCGGCCCGCACCTTGATTTCCGTGTTTGGAAAAACGGTTCTCCCATAAATCCGCTCAAGATGGAGTCTCCGCCTACGGAGCCTATCCTTAAGGAAAATATGCCCGCGCTGGATTCGGCAAGGGTATCATATAAAGCGCTCCTGAAGGACTGAATTTAAACATAAACCACTGAAGTTATGCTGAGTATACAAGAAGAAGCCGCACGTTGCCTACTATGTAAAGACGCCCCCTGCAGCAAGGCCTGCGGAAAAGCCGATGTCGCCCGCGCCATCCGCGCTGTGCGTTTTGACAATGCCGCAATGGCAAGGCTCTGGCTCGGAGACTCCGAAGATGAGGACCTTGCAGCCGCGGAAAAGGCCTGCATCCACTACGACATGCCCATCCGTATCAGGGAAATCGTGAAGGCTCTTCCTGATGTGCCGGTTCCGGACCCCTCTTCCCTGCCCAGGCTTGACATAGATTTCTGCGGTATCCACTGTGAGAACCCGTTCTTCCTGGCTTCTTCGGCCGTGTGCACCAACTATGAAATGGTGGCGCGCGCTTTTGACGCCGGATGGGGCGGAGTGTTCTACAAGACCATCTGCCTGCAGGAGATCAAGGAGGTGTCGCCGCGCTTTGACGCCGTCCATACAAACGGCAGCCATGGCACTTTCTTCGGCTTCAGGAATATGGAGCAGCTCAGCGAGAACCCCGTGGACATGGATTTTGATATCCTTGCCCGCCTAAAGCGTGACTATCCCGGCAAGGTGGTAATCGCGTCCATAATGGGTCAGGCCGATTCCGACTGGACCTCGCTGGCGGTAAAGGCACAGGAGGCCGGGTGCGATGCCGTGGAGCTCAACTTCTCCTGCCCCCAGATGAAACATGCCGGCATGGGCAGCGACGTCGGTCAGAGCCAGGAACTTGTGACCTACTTCACGGACCTTGTGAAGCGGAGCGTGAGCATCCCGGTCATAGCCAAGATGACACCCAACCTTGCGCACATTTCAGAGCCCGCAATGGGAGCATATCTTGCCGGGGCCGATGCTATTTCGGCCATAAATACAATAAAGAGCGTAACCCTTGGAGACGACTCCGACGTTAGCGGCCACCAGACAGGCTCCGGTTATTCCGGCAAGGCCGTAAAGCCAATTGCCCTTCGGCATATCCTGGCCATGGCAAAGATGCCCGGCCTTAACAGGCTTCAGTTCAGCGGAGTAGGCGGAATAGAGACCTGGCGTGACGCCCTGGAATTCCTTCGTCTAGGGTGCCGAAACGTGCAGGTTTGCACCGCCGTCATGCAGTATGGATACCGCATTATCGACGACCTCATCCTTGGTCTCAGGGCTTATATGGCTTCAAGGGGTATCCAGAGCCTTGACAAACTTATAGGAGAGATTCTCCCGCAGTTCCTTCTGCCCCATGACCTTGACCGAGACACAGTGGTGTATCCCAAATTCAACACTGACGTTTGCATAGGCTGTGGCCGATGCGCCATTTCCTGCGCAGACGGCGGGCATCAGGCAATAATATTTAATCCTGAGACAAGACGTCCCAGGATGGATGGTTCAAAGTGCGTTGGATGTCACCTTTGCCGTCTGGTGTGCCCTACGGGTGCAATCAGCTCCACAAAGCGGGTCCCCAAACACGCCTCCTAGTTTATCTCCACAACCTTGTAAGAGGTAGATCCAAGGCCGTTTTCTTCGGCCCTGTAGAGGATACGGATTCCGTGGCGCTGGTTGATTCTGTCAATCAGCGCTTTGGTGTCATTGCCGTCTCCGGAAGGGATGGAGAACACCTGGTCTATGCAGAATTTGTCAAGTGCCACGGGATCCAGGGAGGCGGCAATTCCGATATCCTTGATGGTGGGCTCGTGGGGGTTGCCGTCGCAGTCGCAGTCAATGGAGATGTTGTTCATCACATCTATGTAGATGACATTGCCCTTGAAGTAATCGTGCACGGCCTGTGCAGCTGCGGCCATTGATTCAATGAAGGGAGTGTTCTTCTCCGGAGAGAGGAACCAGCCTGCCGGGGAGTGGAGGTCTCCGCTGGCTTCGGCCTTTTCATGCTTTCCGGCCGAATGGATGTTGACCTTGCCGTTTGAGGACGCAACTCCAATGGAAGCGTTCTTGAGCACGCCGCCGAAGCCGCCCATTGCGTGACCTTTGAAATGCGCCAGGTTAATCATGAAGTCGTAGTTCTGCACGTGGGAGCCCACAATGTCGTACTGAATCCACTTGGTATCCTTGACGGGAATCTTGATCTCCCCTTCTTCGTCCATGATGTCTACGGTGGCAACCTCGTTGTAGCCGCGCTTTGCAATTTCGGCGCGGTGCGAGGCCGTTGTGGAGCGGCTACCGCCGTATGCGGTATTGCATTCCACAAGGGTGCCGCCTACCTTATGCACAAGCGGGGCGATGAGTTCCGGGGAAAGGTTGTTGGATTTGGCCGATTCTCCGGTGGATATCTTCACGGCAACGCGGCCAGTGGCTTCAACCCCAAGGGCTTCGTATACTTTCACAAGGCTTTCGGGGGTTATTTCCTTTGTGAAATAGACTACCGAGGTGGCATCTTGGGTTTCCGTGGAGGAAACTATCCCGCCTTTGGACTGGGAGCCGCAGGAGGCGGTGCCGACAAGTGCCGCAAAAAGCAGCAGGGACAATGTGTAATTAAGTTTTTTCATGAGTGCAAAGATACAAAATTGTTGTATCTTTGCAGCCCAATAATTGCGTCATATGGACCATCTTCCGCTTTCAGACATCCCCATGCTGGTGTCCAGCATCAACTTCCTCCTCAGGGACAGGGAGTTTGACAACCTGGACCAGATCTGCTACTGTTTCGGCATAGAGCGGAAAGAAATGGACCGCATCCTCTCCAGCGAGGGGTATTCTTACAAGGAGGACCTTAACTGCGTCAAATGAGTTCTTTGGAGAGGAATATCATTGAGCAGGCCTACGCCTTTTTTCACCAGAAGGAAAGGGTGTATGCGCACTCTACATCCGAGACTGAGCGGGACCATATAGAGGAGTCCATATCTAGCTATGCCGACTCCATGTCCAAGGAACTGTATCTATTCCTGTCCCACGGCCGCGAAGCCTATCTCAAGGAGCATCCCTGCTTCCACTCCGACCTCCTGGATGCTATCTCCAAGATGGAGAGTCTGCTAAGGGGCCAGGTATAGGCCGATGCTCTCAAGGACAGGGGCTGCCTTGGAAGAGGTAATCCGGACGCGAATGCGGTCTGTGCTCACCTGCGGAAAATGGAGTATCCTTTTATATCCTATTGTGGTTCCTTCGGCCAGCTGGCGCCACCCCTCTTCTCCATCAGGCACTTCCACAACGAAAGAGCGAACCCTTTGCCCGAGGGGGATGTACTCCTGGATCTGAATGAGATTGAAGCGTTTTTCTTTCGGCAGTTCCAGCACGGCAAATGCGCAGGTATCCCTTCCGGAAGCAGCCCAAAAACGGTCATAACGGTCCTGTAGGAGGTTTTTCCCCCTGAAGCGGAGTCCGTATGATGACGATGTCCTTACCTTGGCTCCCGAGGCTAGATTGTTTCCGAAAACGCTGTCAAGACGCTGCCGGAACTCAATGAGTCTCACGGAATCTACGGGGTGTATCCTCCCGCTTGTGTCCGGCGGGACATTGAGAAGAAGGAGGGCGTTCCGCCCAACGCTGCCGTAGTAGATATCCATGAGCTGGTCCACGCTCTTCACGCTGCCGTTCTCACTTTCCCTCCAGAACCAGCCCGGACGTATGGACACATCCGCCTCTGCGGGAATCCAATAAGGCCCGTCCTCGTCCCCTTCCATGAGGCTTCTCTGAGGCGGCGCACCGGCTCCAGGCGTGTAGCCATCGGCCTTGAGGGTGCTCCAGGAAGTTTCTCCTGCCATGCCGCTCTCATTACCAACCCAGCGGCAGCCCGGCCCAACGTCACTGAAAAGAACAGCCCGGGGATTGAGCTCAAGGACGCTTCTGCGGAAGAGAGGCCAATCGTACTCCTGCCTCTTCCCCGTGGGGCCTTCTCCGCAGGCGCCGTCAAACCAGTGCTCGAAAAGTTCCCCGTACCTTCCGTCATGGACGCTCTGAAGAGTCCTTGCGTACTTCCCGTTATAGTCCGGAGTCCCGTACGAAGGGTCGTTCCTGTCCCACGGTGAGATATATACGCCCATCTTGAGACCGCTCTCACGGCAGGCCTCAGAGAGTTCCCGGAGGACATCTCCCTTGCCGCCACGCCAGCGGCTCTCCCTGACCGTATGGGTGCTCTCGGGGTTCGGCCACAGGCAGAACCCGTCGTGGTGCTTTGCCGTGAGGATGATGCCCCTAAAGCCAGCCTCGCGGGCAATCCCAGCCCACTGGCGGCAGTCAAGGGAACCGGGACAGAAAAGGTCCTCGGGTTCGTTCCCATGCCCCCACTCCAGGCCGCTGAAGGTATTGGGGCCGAAATGCACGAAAAGGTTCATCTCCATCTTCTGCCACTCCAGCTGCGCTGCGGAAGGAACCGGGCCGACTGGCGGCGGGCACCGGAGGCAGGAGGCAGACAGGACTGCTGTCAGCGAAAGTACTATGACACGGATGTTCATTGCTTCCTAGTTTTTCTTGTGGGTTCGGCCTCAAGCGGATTGTCAGGCCAGGAATGCTTGGGATACCGCCTGCGTAGCTCTTTCCTCACCTCAAAGTAAGTCCCTTCCCAGAAGCTCCGGAGGTCGCTGGTGAGCTGCACGGGCTTGTACCCTGGAGACAGGAGTTCCATAAGCACGGGGCGTTTTCCTCCATCCACCCTAGGGGTCTCTGTAAGGCCGAAACATTCCTGCAGACGGACCCTCAGCACCGGGGCTTCCGCCCCCTGACGGTACTCCAGGCGGATATTGCTCCCGGTGGGAACGGTAATGTGAGTAGGAGCGAGGCGGTCTACAGCCTGCTGCGTTTCGTATGGGAGAAGGCTCCAGATGACCTCACCCATGTCAATCTTTTTCATCTGGGCAGCCGAAGTGGCCTTCCCTATGTACAGGGGTATCCACTCCCCTGCTCTTTCAAGGACGGCTTCGGCCGATAAGTCCGGGAGTTCAAGTTCCGGATGCCAGGCGGCCACGGAGGCAATCCTCCGCTGGAGGTTCTCCACATCTTCGGAGAAATCAAACATGGACAGGCCGTCTTTCCTTGCGGCCTCAATAATCACTTCCAGAATCTTTTCCCGTACCCCTTCAGAAATTGGGCGGCTTTCAAGGGTGAGAACCCCCAGGCGCCTTTCCCGCCGTGCCACGGCCGCACCTTGCGCCCTGTCCCAAAGGACAATGTCCCTCTGCGTAGACATGGCCCTGAGGTCGTTCTCGTCAACGGGGGCGGCCAGATATACCCGTCCAACTCCCCCGGGGCGGCTTCCCATGGAGGCAACCGCAATCCATTCAGAGGCGGACAGAGGGTCGGAGGGCTCCACGGCCACCTGTTCCCCGCCGGAAAGGAGGTATCGGCCCGGACCGCCCTCCTTCCAGGCCTTCCCTATCCTTTCCGGATAGGCCGAAGCAATAAGCGCTCCGGCATCGTATGGGTCCGGATGCCCATTGTCCACGTCTATCCTTGCAAGGGATGCATACTGCCCTGCAATCCTTATGATGCGGGACCATCGGCCCGGACGGGCGATTTGCCTTGCCTGCCGAAGGGCCGAAAGGCGTAAATCCACTCCCGCCCCCATTTCATCGGCCAAAGGGTCTTTCTCTTCCAGAATGGCGGCAATGTCGGCGGCAAGCGCTTTCCTCAAAGGTGTATCGGCCATAAGAAGCATCCGGGCAATACGCGGATGGCATGGAAGTGCCTGCATGGCCTTCCCGCGAGGCGTTATCTTGCCTTCGGCATCAAGCGCGCCGAGGGACACAAGCAGCCTCCTTGCTTCGGTCATGTGAGATGGCGGGGGCGGGGTTATCCATGGAAGGGCCGAAATGTCATTCTCTCCCCATGCGGCGGCATCCAGAACCAGGGAAGACAGGTCTGCGGAGAGTATCTCAGGCGTTCTCACCGCGACCATACGGGCTTCCGTCCCGGCACTCCATAGCCGATAGCACACACCAGGCGCCACCCTCCCGGCACGGCCGGTTCGCTGAGTGGCCATATCCAGGCTTACCCTCACGGTCTCAAGATGGCCAAGACCGCTCCGGGCATCCACCACAAGGGTCTTGTAAAAGCCGCCGTCCACCACTACGCGCACTCCTTCAATGGTGAGGGAGGTCTCCGCTATGGGAGTTGAGAGTACCACTTTCCTTTCACCGGGCCCGCTTGGGGCTATGGCCGATTTTTGTTCGGCATTTGAAAGCATCCCGTAGAGCGGGCAGATGCGGGTAGGGCCAAGGCTTGTTCCAAGTAGTTCCTCGCACCTTCTTATCTCTCCCTCGCCGGGAAGGAAGGCGAGGATATCCCCTGTTTCCTTTCCGTGGGCCTCCCTGATTGTATGGGCAACAAGTTCGGCCACATTTGACGCGTCCGCCTCCTTCCCGCGCCGGATCTCCACTGGAAACATTTTCCCTTCGCTCTCCACAACCGGGGCATCCAGGGCTTGGGACATCTTGGCCGAATCTATGGTTGCCGACATCACTACAATCTTGAGGTCCTCTCTGAGAATTGTCTGGGCCTGCCTTGTGAGCGCAAGGGCTTCGTCGCTCTGGAGAGAGCGCTCGTGGAATTCGTCAAAGATGACAACACCAACGCCTTCAAGGGCAGGGTCGTCAACTAGCATCCTTGTGAGAATGCCTTCTGTGAGCACTTCTATGCGGGTTTCTCGCGATACCCGGCTTTCAAGCCGAACACGATAGCCTACAGTCTTCCCCACGCTTTCGCCCAGAAGCCAGGCCATGCGTTCGGCCACCCCGCGGGCGGCAACCCTCCGGGGTTCAAGCATGAGGATCTTTCCATCAGGGAAAGCCTCTGAGATAGTAAGCGGAAGGACGGTAGACTTGCCGGCTCCGGGAGGTGCGGTGACTATAACACGATTCCCTTTTCTGAGCACGCGATTAACTTCCTCCGCAATGCCAAGGGCCGGAAGACAAGATATGTCCTTATGATGGAGTATACTCAAAACAGCGCTAGTGCAAATATACAAAAATGTTGTATCTTTACAGTGAAAAAACGCCTTATGATAGATTGTCACTGCCATATCCTCCCCGGCGTGGACGACGGAGCCACTTGCCTGGCCGAATCCGTCCTCCTGGCCCGGTACCAGGTTAAATGGGGCTTCAGGAAAGCGGTGTGCACTTCTCACAGGGTTGGCAAGTATCCCAATACTCCGGATGACGTAAAAAGGGCGTGCGACCTTCTAAGAGATGAACTCTCCAAAGAAGGCGTTCCTCTTGAACTGGAGCCATCCATGGAATACCGTCTTATCCCTGAAACCTGGCCGGAGACCCTGGAGAAAGGCTGGCTACTCCCCTGGGAAGGCAATCACATCCTCATTGAACTACCCATCCACAAGGCATCAAGAATCGGCAATATTGTTCCTGAGGACGAGATAGAGCGGCTCATAGACATGGGATTCCAGCCGGTCCTGGCCCATCCTGAGAGGTATCTGTATCTTGACATGGACAGGTATCTTTCCTTCAAGGAGGCGGGAGCACTGTTCCAGCGCAATATCGGCTCACTTGAAGGGCTATACGGAGAGGCCGTCAGCGTCCGGGCCGAAGCCCTGCTCACAGAGGGATTGTACGACCTTATCGGCACGGATCTTCACAATGAGCGCTATGCGGCGTTTTTCGATTCCTTCGGCTTCAAGGCAGGTTAATCACCATCCGCTGAAACTCTACCCCGAAGACATGGCGGATGTCGGCTTTACGGAAGCCGATGGATTCGTAGAGATGGACAAGGTGCGGCATGTCGTGGTCGGCCACAAGGGTTATCTTGCTGTAGCCGAGAGCCTGTCCTTTTCTGATTCCGTCTTCAATAAGCGCGCGGCCGATACCCTGCCTCCTGAATTCGGGAAGGACGGCAAGGGTGTCAAGGTAGTACTCCCCTGGATCGGCCTCCTGCTCCGAGGTTTGGTCCATCTTGAAAAACTCTGGCCACAGTTCCGTGAAAGTCCTGTGGCGCAGGTCTTTATACAGTTCGCCGCGATAAGAAAGAAGTGAGCCCGCTACCCTGCCATCTACTTCGGCCACCCTTGTTCTGGAATAGCTGTAGAGCAGGTCTTCCCTCTGTTCGCACTCAATTAGACGGTCGTAAATGTCCCGGTTCTCCGGGATATTGGTCTCGAAGTCATAGAAATGCATCCCCGCCATTATGCATTTGGCGAGGAAAGGGGCATCGGAAGGTGCGGCGTCCCGGATTGTAAGCACTACGAAAGGAGTTCTTTGACAACCGACGATATTGTCCTGCCGTCCGACTGTCCGGCAAGTGCCTTGTTGGCGGCGCCCATGACCTTTCCCATGTCCTTGATGGAGGTGGCGCCCACCTGGGCGATGATTTCCGCAACCTTTGCCTTCACCTCGTCAACTGAGAGTTGCTTGGGAAGGTATTTCTCCATGACGGCAGCCTCGGCGAGTTCATTGTCGGCGAGTTCCTGGCGTCCTGCAGCAGTGTATTGTTCGGCCGATTCCTTGCGCTGCTTGATTAGTTTCTGGATCATTTTCAGGACGTCGGCATCCGTCACATCCTTGCTTCCGCCTTCGGAAGTCTTGAAAAGGAGGATTTCTCCCTTGATAGCACGCGTAGCGGCAAGCGCCACGGTTTCCTTGGCCTTCATTGCGGCCTTGATGTCTTCTTGGATTTGTTGTTCGAGTGTCATTGCTGATTATTTTATTATTGTCTAAATAGCATTCTATCCCCGTCTTCAGATTTGACAAATCTGCAGGAACGCCCACAAAAAGCTTTGTGAGCCCGGTCACGCAGCAGTTACAGTGTTTTGAGCAGTTCCACGAATTTCTCCCTGATGTTCCCGAGGATGCCCCTCCAGTCCTTGAGCGTTCCGTCAAGGTTGTCGGAGACCGCCTTCAGGCAGTAGAAAGGAAGACCTCTCTCCTTGCAGAACAGGGCGGCAGCGTAAGCCTCCATGTCAAAGAGGTCGTATTGCCCGGAAAGGACCTTCACCTGTTCCGGAGGGAAGGTCTGAGTGCTCATGAAGTAATCGCCGGAGAACACCGTAGCCCCCCCTACAGGAAGGTCTATACGGTCATAGATGAGCTCGCTGCCTCCGTTGACAAAGCTACCCACGTTCACTATCTCTCCTATGGGGTATTTGGCCGATCCAGCACTTCCTATGTTGAGGATGATGGGCTTTATGTCATGCTGCCGCGACTCATACCATTTCACCAGGGCACTGTACATACGCAACTTCCCCATGCCGGTATAGACAACGGGAAAACGGACGTCGGACGCGGAGATCTCGTCATGGTCTGCAACGAAGAGGATAATGTCCCTTCCGCGGAGGGAATCAAGGGTCTTGTAGTCCATAATTAGGGTTATTTTGCAGTGGCAATGCATTCAATCTCTACAAGGGCGCCCTTAGGAAGGGTCTTCACAGCCACGGCGCTCCTTGCAGGGAACGGGGCCTTGAAAAACTGGGCGTAGACCTCGTTCATCGCGGCGAAGTCGGCCATATCGGCCAGAAATACCGTTGTCTTTACAACGCTGGCAAGGGATAGGCCGGCGGCCTCAAGGATGGCCGATGCATTAAGGAGACTCTGACGCGTCTGATCCTTCACTCCTCCTTCCGGGAAGGCACCCGTGGAAGGGTCGATGGGAAGCTGTCCTGAAACAAAAACAAGTCCTGCGCCGCTGTCAACGGCCTGGCTGTAAGGGCCGATAGCCCCAGGAGCCTTAGTGGTTTCAATTGAAGTCATATCTAATCTATAATCTGTGTAGCAAGTTTGTTTATTACCCGGCAGGGATTTCCCACAGCTACCACGCCGGAAGGGATGTCCTTTATAACCACGGAGCCGGCACCTATGGTAACGCCGTCGCCTATGGTGACACCCGGCAGGATGGTGACGCTTCCGCCAATCCACACATCATTCCCTATCGTGACAGGTTCGGCCCACTCATTGCGGCTCCTGCGTTCTACGGGATCCGTGCTGTGACACGCCGTATAAATACTCACATTGGGGCCGATGAAACAGTCG
This sequence comes from Bacteroidales bacterium UBA4230, assembly GCA_002395605.1. Classification (GTDB taxonomy): domain Bacteria; phylum Bacteroidota; class Bacteroidia; order Bacteroidales; family UBA932; genus Cryptobacteroides. The sequence continues at coordinate 46,935 of DGXO01000032.1, read as the reverse complement.
TCCCCTATTGTTACCGGAGCCTCATCAAGCACTGTGAAGCCGAAATTTGCAAAGAAGCGTTTCCCGATACGAATCTGCTTCCCGTAGTCGCAGCGGAACGGCTGGTTGATGATGGCCTCATCATCAGCCATGCCGCCAAGAAGGCTCCGGAGAATCTCCTTCATCTTCCCGGTTTCCGAAGGCTGAAGGTCATTGTAACGCCTCACAAGGAGCCTTGCCTGGGCAAGTTCGTCCAGAAGGAGCGGGTCTGCGGCATTGTAGACCTGTCCGCTTAGCATTTTCTCTTTTTCGGTCATAATCCCCTTTCTTTCTTGATGGTCTCGTAGGCTTCCTGAATCTGACGGAACTTTTCTTCGGCCGCTTTCTGTACCTCCGGTCCAAGGGTTGCAACTTTGTCGGGGTGGTTTTTCATGGCCATCCTGCGATACGCCTGCCGGACTTCGTCGTCCGTTGCCGAGGGGTCAATTTCCAGCACTGCATAGGCCGAATCCGTCTCCTTGTAGAACATTGCAATCACGGAAGCTGCATCTGAGGCCGAAAGGCTGATGGTTGTTCCTATAGCCTCCAGGACAGACTTTTCGCTCCCATCAAACTGGCCGTCCGCGATGGCGAGCTGCACAAGGTAATGGAAGAGCTGGATCCGCTGGGAGTAGTTCATGTAGCGGGCAATCTGCGGGCCTACCTCGTAGATATTCACCTGCTGGTTTTGGAGCTTCTCAAGAATCTGGACGGCATCCTGGACGGCGCTTTCGCCGAAGTTCCGGCGCACGAAGTCCTTCACCATGTCTATCTCCTTGGGGTGAGTCTTTCCATCGGCCTTTATGATGGCGGAGGATAGCACCAGAAGTGACACGAAGAAGGAATTCCGTTGCTCGGTGGCGCTGTAGGTGCGCGCTCCACCCTTCTCCAACGCCATCCCGTACAGGAAGCCAAGAAGCCCGCCTATAGGGCCCAATACCACCCAGCCAAGTAAACCTGTCAGCCATTTAGTGAAACCCATAATCATCGTTTTCCCTCTCCTATGCAAATCTCGGTCCTCTCGTGGGATTTACTGACATTTTGGCCGAAATTCACTTGTAATTCAAACTTTTTCGCTACCTTTGCCGTAGATTATTCCATTGACAGTATTATGAAATCCGGGCGAAGGTGCCACTGAGCATTGCGCTCAAGGGGTATTGCACCCTCGTGGGCCGGGGACCCGGGATTCGATCTTTATAATACTGTTTATTTATGTCAAGCAAAAACTACACGCTTGTTGCCTGGACGGAGAACGGCAATCTCCGCATGGTTCCCTCCCTTGTAAATATTGCGGCCGAACCCTACAAGGCAAGGATCGAGCAGCTGGAAGCCCAGTGGGAAGACGTGGAGGACGAGATAGGATGGCTCCTTGCCCGTAGCCGGGCCCACGAGAGGTTCGCTAGGTTCCTTCTTAGTGTGGGATACCCAAGGGAAGCCTACGAGGAATACCGGAATGCAGCCATGGTCTGCGCCTGGTGCTCGGACGAGCTCTGGCTCCAGGGAGAAGCCTGCGACTTCCCCGCCCTTCCGCTCCTTTACAGGTTCCTCTCCATGCATAGGCAATGCGTAAGACTGGCCCTGAAGGACGAGTTCCTCCGGAACCGTTACAAGGGCAGCGACCTTGAGGGTCACTACCACTTCTTCACGCTGGACGACCAGATTACAGAGCGGGAGTTCTCCGAGAGCTATGCGAGCATGAGGGCCTGGAGGTTCGGGAGGGTCGGCTGAATGTGTTTAATTTCACTCACCTGGGCGAGGTTGGTCAAACTAAAACCAACCTCGCCCAATCCAAGTACCACTGGGTACTCACTGTACACAGAAATGCCTTGAAACGTGTACGGTCAGTACCGCCAGGGACTCACTGTACACGAAAACGCCTTGAAACGTGTTCGGCCAGTACCGCCGGGGACTCACTGTACACGGAAATGTCCTGAAACGTGTACGGTCAGTACCGGCAGGTTCTCAACGCGAACAAAAACGCCCTGAAATGTGTACGGCCGGTACCGAGGAGGCTGTTGGACCTGGTCCAAACGGGAAGTTGGTGCCAGTTAAACAGTTGACAGTTAACTAATTACCGGATTCTTTGGGATTATAGATAATCCCAAAGAACTCCATAAGCTACAGATTATCAAGATATTAGCTATCACCATGACGGCATTACAAAGAAAGCGTCTCCGCAGTTACGTCTTGACATGCTTACGTTGACCGTATACCTTTGCATTTACAAAAGGATGTTGATGCAAAGATGTGGCAGACAGTTTACACAGGGTTTTGGACATGATCCGTTAAGCTTCCTTCTTGCGGAAACGACGGAAAAAGTGTAACTTGCACCAATTATGAAAAAAGCACTTACCCGAACTTCGGCATGCTGGAATTCATGAACAATAACTTGAATTAAAATCAAATATCAACGTTCATATCTCATCACAATATAATTGTTTACACTAGAATGCATTGATGTTTGCAAGGCGGCGGGAATCAAAATCGAACCCGTAAGATTTCGTATCTTTAAAACCCCTTATTTGAACAACTTGGGCACAAATAGCAGCATGTACTGGCGCCAGTTGCACCACAGATGGCCGCGGGAGGATTCGTGATACTCATAGGGGAACCCTATGCTATCCAGTTCCCCGCGGAAATCCTTGTTCACTTCATAGAGGAAATCTTCCTTGCCGATTGCAATCCAGAACAGGTTGCAACCCTTCTTTTCGTAGGCCTTTAGCTTGGCTTCACGGCTACTGTAAACATCAAGGTCGGAGGTGAACTGGGGCACCAGCCCTGCAGAGAAAAGTCCGGTCCAGGAGAAGAGGTCCGGGTGGTTCAGGGATATGTACAGGGAGTGGAATCCACCCATGGACAGGCCCGCAACGGCCCTTGACTGGCGGTTGCGCACGGTCTTGTACCTGCCGTCTATGAAGGACACAATCTCACCGAAGGATGCTTCGTAAGTGCCGTTTTTGTAATTGCTGGGAATCTGGTTTGACATAACGGGGCGGAAGGCAAGGTTGGCGGGAGTCTCTCCCGGAGCCGCCTGCGCGCCGATATTCCCGTTGGGCATCACTACAATCATGGGAACGGCCTCTCCCCTTGCGATGAGGTTATCCATGATGCGGGCGGTCTTACCAAGTTCCAGCCATGCGGTTTCGTCTCCGCCGCTGCCGTGAAGAAGGTACAGGACAGGAAACTTCTTCTTGCCGTCATACGCCGCCGGAAGGTATACGCTCAGCCTCCGGTCCTTTCCAGTGGCGCCGGAGTGATACCAAAGCTGCTCCACGCTGCCATGGGGAACGTCTTGAACCTGATAATAGGAAGCCTTGTCTCCACCCACGTAGAAATAGCTGAATGTTGTACCCACATCCCTCAGGGTAAAGGGATTCCCCGGATCAAGGCCGATAAGCCCGTCTACATAAAACCGATATGTATAGAGCTCTGACGGAAGCGGTGCCGTGGTATATTCCCACACGCCGCCCTCCCCTTCCGTAAGGGGCGCAACTCCGTTTTCCCAGTCCCCTATCACTGCCACTTTATGGGCTTTGGGGGCATACAGGCGGAATGTGACAGTGCAGTCAGGGTTAACCTCCGGGGAAAGTACGGCCTCGGTTTTTTGGCCGATATTCTGCTGGGCAAAAAGCGCTGCGGGCAGAAGGACTGTAGTAAGGGAAGATAAGAATCGTTTTAGCATATCGGGTTCTGTTGGTTCACACAAAGATAGCATAAAGGCTGCTAATACACAATACGGCATCCTAATTCCCGCCAACCGGATGCCCGGCCTCCTTGAGGAATCGTTTCAAGCGAAAAATCACATTTTCGGACAACAACGCAGTTGCGAAAGCCCCGGAAAAAGTGTAACTTGCACCAATTATGAAAAAAGCACTTACCTGGACTTCGGCATGCTGGAATTCATGAACAATAACTTAATTTTGAGAAATACAAATGATGTTTGTTGACATAGAGATAGTCAAGGCCATCGTCAGGGCCGCAGCGACCCTCATGGACCGCTCAGGAGGGTTCGACGTGAAGGAGAAAGGCGCCCGGGAGAATATCGTCACATCATCGGACCTTGCCGTCCAGCATTTCCTCATGCGGGAACTAAGGGACCGCTACCCGGAGGTAGGGTTCCTCTGCGAGGAGGAGGACATGAAGGACATCCAGGGACACGAGGCCGTATGGGTCATAGACCCCATAGACGGAACGTGCAATTACTCCCGCGGCAACGAGAACTGCTGCATCAGTGTCGCACTGGTTCAAAATGGCGAGCCGCTGATAGGCGTTGTCTACAGCCCGTGGAGAGAAGAACTCTATTCGGCCGAAAAAGGGAAAGGCGCTTTCTGTAACGGGAAGCCCATACACGTTTCCGACAGGCCGTTTGAAAAAGGGCTCCTATTCACGGCCATGTCACTCTACAGGAAAGACCTTGCAAAGACGTGCAGTGACATCATCTACGACCTCTACATGGAGTGCAATGATGTCCGCCGCACGGGTTCGGCAGCCGTGGAGCTATGCCTCATGGCCGCCGGTTTTGCCGAACTCTACTTTGAGATGAGGCTCATGCCCTGGGACTATGCCGCAGCGTTACTGATACTGAAGGAGGCAGGTGGAACCGTCCTTGATTTCGAGGGGAAAGAGCCCTCCCCTTTCAGGCAGTCGCTTGTGGTTGCAGCCAACAACGAGGAAAGTTGCCAAAGGCTTCTCCGCACCGTCCGCAGGCACCTTGACAAACTACCTTTCTAGGGATTTGCCGCTATTTCAGGTGCCTGATGGCCTGCGAAGTGAGGGAAATCTTGTTCTTGAATGTGGTCCTTCCCTTATAGTAGACTACGTCAAGGGTTGTTCCGTCATTCTCGAAATAATATGAGCGGATCATAACAACAAAGATAGTTATTCTCCGGGTATTATGCCAACTCCGTGCCATGTACATACCGAGTACTTGATGCCTATGACGCAATGTTTTGCTATAATGGTGAAAATACCTACCTTTGTATCATAAGTAAAAGGCCGAAACATGACATCGGCCATTTCTAAAAGACAGGCAAATGAAAAAGAGCATTCTCATATTATTCGTAACAGTATTGTTAGTAGGTGCCGCGCTTCCCTCCCGTGCGCAGCAGATAGTAAGATTCAATCCGGATTACGCCCTCTCTGAGGTCAGGGCCGATTACGGACTCTACACTCCGATGTCCGTCAACGGCAGGGGCGCGAGGTATTTCGGCATAGATTACTCCAGGCGGTTTTTCGGCCACCTGGCATGGGAAGCCGGGGCCCAGTACAGGCTCAGCGCCGTCGGGTTCCAAAGCCACATAGGATTCCCGCTCTCTATAGCCTACAAGACCGGAATGGTCTCCTTTGACCAGGCTGTCGCGTATGGTGCGGGGGCTGTCGTCAGCGATATCATCTGGGGCCGGGACATCCTCTCCAGCATCATCCACGCACTTTTCCGCCGATCGGAGTTCTTCATCGGCATAACACCGGGGCTCTACACTGGTGAGAAGACCATTTCAGATGACATTGAGACAAACGGGCGGTTCTCACTCACCGGGGACTTCGGCATGGCCCTGTCCATACCCCTTTGGAGAGTCTCCATAAATATAAAGCCCACCTTCCACTACTCGTTCATCAATAATATCGATGTCAATTCTGTCCCGCAGAGATGGTGGTTCTCCATTTCCGCCGGACTGGGCTTCCTTTTCTAGGCATCAATGCCGTAGAGAGTATTGGTACTAAGCATGCACAAAAATGCCACAAAATGTGCACAATCAGTACTTCAGGGTACTCAGCATGCACATTTTGAGGGTAAAACGTGTGCGGTCAGTACTGCGGAGGAGCGCCGGACCAGGTCCAGCCGATGCAAGGGGCAATTCCCGGCCCTCTACTCTACATAAAGGAGAAGACCCTTCAGGTACTCCCCTTCCGGATGGTAAATATTCACGGAGTGGTCTCCGGGCTGGTTAAGGCGGTCTAGGATCCGAACGCTTCGGCCGGATTCTGCAGCGGCGGAGAAAACGGCCAGTGAAAAGGCCTCCTTGTCTACCACCTGGGAGCAGCTGAAAGTGAACACGAAGCCGCCTGGAGCCACCTTTGAAATGGCGGCGGCATTAAGCCTCTGATATGCCCTGAGGGCGTTTTTGAGCGCGCCCCTGTGCTTTGCGAATGCCGGGGGATCCACTATCATAAGGTTGTACTTCCCTTCCGGAACGTTTTTCAGGAAATCAATTGCATCTGCGCAGTAAGAAGTATGGTCATCCGAGCCGAAGCCGTTCAGCGCCACATTCCGGTCTACCATTGCCATGGCGCGGGCGCTGCTGTCTACGGAATCTACATGAACGGCACAGCCTGCAAGGGCGTAAATGGAGAATCCGCCGGTATAGCAGAAAAGGTTGAGCACGTTTCGGCCTTTGGCAAGGGCGCCAACCCGTGCGCGGTTTTCCCGCTGGTCCAGGAAAAAGCCCGTCTTCTGGCCTTCGTTCCAGTTGACAAGGAACTTGTTGCCGTTTTCAAGGACAACAGCTTCGTCCTCCTCAAAACCCGGGGCCTTCCAAAGATACCCGTCCACAAGATCCAGGCCGGCCTTGAAGGGCGCAGTGCCGGAACTCTTGTCATAGACAGCCTTGAGAGAAGGTCCGTAAACCTCCCTGAGGGCATCGGAGATGGCGTTTTTAGCGCGGAACATGCCCACCGAATGGGCCTGCAGCACGCACACCCCGTCATAGAAGTCCACTATGAGTCCGGGCAGGCCGTCCCCTTCCCCGTGCACAAGACGGTAGCAGTTGGTGCCGTTTTCTCCAAGCCCAAGGGATTCCCTGAGCCGAAGGGCCCTTGAGAGCATGCGCACCCAGAAATCCGGCAAAGTGGGATCTTCGTCGAAGCTCAGGATACGGACGGCAATGGAGCCAATCTGGTAGTGGCCGCAGGCAAGGAGTTTTCCGTCTGCGCTAACTACGCTCACAAGGTCTCCTTCGGAGGGATGGCCCTGGATCTGGGCAATTGCCCCAGAAAACACCCAGGGATGGAAACGCAGGATAGATTCCTCCCTGCGGGGCTTAAGAAGTATTTTATCCATTGTCTTGACGGTATCTTTCCGGATGAAGTTCCTCATCCGAAAGCGGATGCTTCTGGGACTTCATTAGTTTCACATACATTTCACGGCACACCCAGGCGTCTGTGGCGGCATACCTCAGCTGGCTTTCGGAGAGGTGTTCGGCCTCCCAGTTGGAAAGCTGCTGCGCCTTGGAAATCTTCACGCCAAGGATAATGGCCGTCATCTTCTTGACGGACTTGTCACGGATGCCGTATTCCCAAACCTTAGACTGGAGGTCCACAAAGCTCTTGGCCGAAAAAAGCGCATACTTTTGAAGTCCCTTGACGTCGTCTGCGGTTGCGGCGCCCACCTTAATAATTGAAGGATTGGAAAGGATGGCGGCAAGGCGCTTGGGAATACCAGTTTTCTGGATACGGAAAAGGTATGCCCTGGTGCTGCCGGAGAGCTGAAGGAGAGCTGTCCCGTTTGAATGTTGGTCCGGGGAGAAAGTAGGGCGGGTTTCGGTGTCGAAGCCCAGCACTTTCTGCCTCCTCAGGTATCTCAGGGCAGCGTAAAAAGTGTCGTTGAGAGAGTCCACAAGCACAATTTCCCCGGGAAAGGAAACAAGGTCCAACGCGGCTATTTCCTCCGGGCTAATTGAGATACGGAACATATTCTGACTGGACATATTGGGCACTCAGCGGAACTGTCTGGAGGCCGCCCTCCAGGGATTCCTCCGTAACGAAATACCTCACTTGAGGCTTGCGGATTTTGTGGGTGAAAAGGTTCTGCTGGCGGCAAAGCCCGTACACCGCATCAAGGATGCAGGCCGAAGGCTCTATGATTCTAAAGGTTTGCGGCAGCATATTGGCAAAGGCTTCCTCCTCTTCCGTTGCGGCATTGCGGCGGATAAGCGGAATCTCCGAGTTAAGCGGAGCGGGATCCACTATGCCGAATCCGTCCAGGATGAGGGCGTCCATCTTTCGGCCGGTAACCCTGTACTGCCGAAGAAGGGAGCGGAACTCCGTGCAAACATCCAGCGCAGGCTCCGGGGTAATGGAAGTCACGTTTCCTTCCAGACCCATTTCCCGGAAAGCGGCTTCATATACTCCGGCATCGCGTACGGGGGCCGAAGCCCACACGGCTATATTCCTGGCACCGCCCTCCCAGGCATCCCTAAGGGTTTCATGGACCGGAGAGACAAGGTGGCATACCCCGCCTTTCAGCTGCTGGAGGGTATCTACGTCAAACAGGCCGAAACGGGAATGAAGGGAAGACGTGAACACTATTATCTTTGCCTTGGAAAGGCTGTCCCATGCAAAGAGGGCTCCCCTTACGGCCGATTCCCTAAGGGAATCAAGCCCCGTTGAGTCAGGGAGGAATGAGGCATAGGGCTCATTGTAGGCATCCATTATGACATCGAAGGTTTCCCCGGCAAAATCCGGAAGGGAGTCCCTCTTGTACCTGCCATCTATGTTGTCTATGCGGTCCGTGCTTTGGAAACGGCGTGCAAGGCGGATTCCGTCTGCGCTTTCCCCAAAGAGAACTATATGGCCGTCTGCGCCTGCGTGCCCCGCCTGGGCCACAATGCGCCCAAGGCCGGACGAATCCCTTGCAACGGTGTACACCAGAGGCACAGCCTGGCGCGGCTGAGGCCCCTTTTCCTTGCAGGAAACGGCAAAGAGGGCGGCAATGGCCGAAACAATTATTGCTATTCTTTTCATCATTAACGCGCAAATTTACTAAAAAATCCTTACTTTTGTAAAAATAGATAGAAAGACACGCGATGAAAAAGATTCTAAGCCTTGCGCTTCTGGCAGTTGCCGTGAGCGCATTCGCCCAGAGGGCACCCAGTCCTGTAAAGGCCTCAGATTATGAGTTTACAACAGTCAAGGAAAATCCCATAACCCCCATAAAGAATCAGTACCGCAGCGGCACCTGCTGGTGCTTCAGCACGCTGTCATTCCTTGAGAGTGAGGTTATTAAGGCAAAGGGCATCAAGGACGCATCCCTTTACCCGGACTTCTCCGAGATGTTCGTGGTGCGCAAAGCCTACTATGACCGCGCAATCAAGTATGTGCGCATGAACGGCAAAATGAACTTTGCCGCCGGCTCAGACTTCGGAGACGTCCTGGAAGTTGCGCAGACCTACGGCCTCATGGACCAGAATGCATATTCCGGCCTCCAGTACGGCTACGACAAACCCGTCCAGGGAGAACTTGACGCCGTGCTCAAAGGATACGTAGACGCCGTAATCCAGAACCCCAACAGAAAACTCACCAAGGTATGGCCTAAAGGCCTTGAGGGCATCCTGGACGCCTACATGGGAGAGATTCCTGAAGATAAAGTAATCGCCCCCAATGCCATCGGCATCAACCTCTCCGACTACATCGGCTTCACCTCCTACACCCATCACCCCTTCTACACCGCCTTTGCAATGGAGGTTGAGGACAACTGGCGCGCAACCCCTTCATGGAACGTCCCCCTGGACGAATTCATGGCCATCATAGACTACGCCATTGACAAAGGCTACACCGTAGCTTGGGGCGGAGACGTCTCAGAGCCCGGCTTCACCCGTGACGGACTTGCCATCCTCATTGACACTGAGGCCCTCTCCACTTCCGGCTCGGACCAGGAGCGCTGGGTTGGCAAGGCAGAAGAAAAGCCCGCCGAAAAAGTCACCCCTAAGGAAATAAGTGTAACCCAGGAACTCCGCCAGGAGTACTACGACGAAAAGACCTCCACCGACGACCACGGCATGCACCTCTACGGCATTGCCAAGGACCAGAACGGCACCAAATACTACCTCATCAAGAATTCCTGGGGAGAAACAGGCGCCTACAAGGGCATCTGGTACATGTCAGAGGAATTCGTGAAGGGCAAGACCCTCAACATTATGGTGAACAAGAACGCCGTTCCTAAGGAAATCCTCAAAAAGATCGGCCTCAAATAAATGAGCATTAAAAAGCACATTCCCAACACCATCACCCTGATGAATCTCCTGTGCGGAGTTATCGGGGTGATGGCCGCTGTTGTGGGAAAGACAGACATCGCATTTTTCCTCATGCTTGCCGCCGCCTTATTCGATTTCTGCGACGGCCTGGCCGCAAGACTGCTGGGGGCATATTCCGTTATCGGAAAGGAGTTGGACTCACTGTGTGATATGGTAAGCTTCGGGGTACTTCCCTCCGTAATGCTGGTGTATGCATCCGTGAACTCCAGCCTTTCACCCCAATGGCTGTGCTACATACCTGTCTTCCTTGCCCTCATGAGCGCCCTCAGGCTTGCAAAGTTCAATGTGGATGAGCGCCAGGGCACGGATTTCATAGGGGTGGCCACACCTACGGCGGCCATCATGAGCGGAGCGCTGTGCTACAGCGGCATTTCCCTTCCGGGATGGTTCTATCCCGCATTTGCAGTGGTCATGGGCCTTCTTCTTGTGAGCGAGATCCCCATGTTCGGCATGAAGATAGCAAAAGGCCATAAACTCCTGGATACCAAGCGTATAGTGTTTCTTGTCCTGGCCGTAGCCTCCATTGCCGCAACCATTGTCTTCGGCCTCAACTGGAGCATTGCAGTCCTTGCCATCTTCGGCATTTACATTGCAGAAAACCTTGTCTTATGGATAGCGAAACCAAGAAACTGACACCCCTGAAATTCCTCCCGGACAAACAGGACACCCCGTGGGGAAGCATAGAATACAAACTCGCAGACCTTGGATTCATAGATTCCATGGCCTCTGAGGGGTGGCTTGGAGGAAACACCATCGGAGACATAATGCAGACCTACCTCGAAAGAGTTTCCGGAGAAACTTCCTTCAACTGGTACGGCACGCAGTTCCCGGTGCTTGTAAAGCGCATGCACGTAAAAGGCTGCACTCCCCTTCACCTGAACCCGGACGACGAAGCCGCCGAGCAACGCTACGACGCATTTGGAAAAACGGCTCTCTGGTATGTGGAGGACGCCGGCAAGGACGCCGCCCTTTACCTTGGATTCAAGAAGGAGGTTGGCGCCGCCCAGCTTTATGAAGCCGGCCAGGACGGCTCCATCACCTCCCTTCTTCATAAGGTAAAGCCCTCAAAGGGAGAGTTTTATCTAATTACGCCCGGAATGGTCCATTCGGCAAAGGATGTTACGCTCCTTGAAGTATCGGAAGCCTCGGAACTCAGCTTCAACCTTGACACTGACCTTGAAGAGGCCTTCGACCTTGTGGACATGGGAGCCTGGAGAAATCCCCTTCCAAAGCCCGAAGGCACGCTCATCGTGTCCCTCCCCCAGTTTACCGTAAACGCCATTTCCCTGTCGCAGGCCCTCAAAAGCCACCGCGACGAAGACGACACCTTCCTCATTTACATAACTCTTGAGGGAGAGGCCGTCATCCAGGCCCATTCGAACAACTACAAGGTAGCCAAAGGAGACCTTATAATGATTCCGGCCGAAGTCCAGGACTTCGCCCTTCTCCCTGCCGCCCCCGGCACCGTCCTCCTGGAAGTGAGGATGGACCCCAGGCCGGAAAACGACATTGTTTCTGAACCCATAGACGATGGAAGTCAGGATTGACAAATACCTTTGGGCAATAAGGGTGTTCAAGACACGCTCCGAAGCCACAGATGCCTGCAACGGCGGAAAAGTCAAAATTGGCGGTGTCAACGCAAAGCCGTCCAAGGACGTACGCCCCGGAGACATCATAAATGTCCGAAAAGGCGCAGTAAACTTCACCTACAGGGTGATAGACGGCCTTGAAAAGCGCGTGGGCGCAAAAGTTGTCCCCGAATACGCCGAAAACCTCACGCCGCAGGAAGAACTGGACAAACTCCGTGCGCCGGTAGAAACCTTTTTTGTAACCCGGGACCGCGGCGCAGGCCGTCCCACCAAGAAGGACCGCCGTGAAATAGAGGAGCTCTGGGACCAAATGGACTTCTAGCGCCCGCAGATATCCTTGAAAGCACAGTAGGCGCAGATTTTTGTGTCCTCTGTGCGGCTCCAGGAAAGATCAAGATTAACTATGTCTGAAAGCATGGCCGAAAGCCGTGCTTTCATGTCTGCGGTCTTCGCAGGGTCTTCAGGCACTTCCGGGAGGGGGTCGGAATACATGTGCCGGATAGAATAGATTGAGTTTACGAACCGGAGGCCGCTGAACTCCGGAATTCCGTGGCACAGAAGGTTATAGACAAAAAGTTGGAGCTCGATCTTGGAGTTTTCGCGGTCGTCGTCCACCTTTCCGGTCTTGTAGTCCACAATGCGGAGTTCGCCGCTCCGGTAGCAGTCCAGCCTGTCTATGTAGCCGTGCAGTTTGAAGCCGTCAAATTCCCCTTCATAGTGCTTTTCCCGGCCGATAATCTCAAATCCTGGAGCCCCGGCCGAAGCCAGGAGGGACGAGTCGTATTTCAAGGTAGAAAGGACATAGTCCAAAATAACCTCCTCCAGGACAAGGTTTCGGCCCGTAACCTCAATGGAGTGCATCTCCTTTATAACCTCCCTCCGGATAATGGCCTTGAGCGCTCCGGTGTTTTTGCGGAAATCAGAGAGCATCTTGGGGGTAATGACCCGCGCCCTGCCATAAAGGTCCTCCATCACATGGTGGTAAACGTTCCCCAGCATGCGTGAGTCAAGGGATTCGGCAACTTCGTCGTCGGTCTTCAGGCCCTTCACCGTCTGGTAGTAGAACATCGCCGGGCAGTCCATGTAATTCTTGAGGGCCGATGCCGACAACAGTTTCCCCCTCACTATGTCCACGTGCTCCTGTGTCTTCAAAATCTCCTCCTCCGGCTTAGGTGCCTCAATTGGGGCGGCCGAAGAAACCTTTTGGAGAGAAACCCCGAAATGATACTCCAGCTGCTTTATGTAGCGGCTCTCCTCCCCGGATTTCAGGCCCTCCGTGCGGCTGTCGTACACAAGCCACACATGCTCCGGGCGCTCTATCATGCGATAGAAATAATACGCCCACACGGCATCCTGGAACTCATAAGTAGGAAGGCCGAAGCCCTTTCTGAGCTGCGGAGGTATGAACGACGGGCTCACACTGTGCCTTGGGAACATCCCCTCATTGGCGCTCAGCACCACCAGGTACTTGAAATCCAGCGCACGGGTTTCCAGCGGTCCCATTATCTGAAGACCCTTGAGGGGTTCCCCCTTGAACGGGACTGATATCCCCTGCAGAAGCCTCCGGATAATCCTCATGTGGGTGACGGGCAGGACATCAAGGTCCGTTCCCCTCAGAATAGTGAGCTGGGTTATGCAGCGCTTTGCGAAATCCAGCTCCAGCATCATGTCGGGGGTTCCGGTGAGGGATCGGCCTATATACCCCACAACATCCATGAAATAATCCTCCAGTCTGTGATTCTGGGCGGCCGAAGAAAGGGAAAGGTCTTCCGTTACCGGGGTGAAAACCAGATTGAGGAGCGGCCCGCCTTGAAGTTCATGCTGCGGGACATAGTACTTCGCCTGAGACTTGACCTTCTCAATGACCTTCCGCTCTTCCTCTGAAAGGAGGTCCCGGAAAAGCCCAGAAGCAAACACCGCCCTTACCGCCGCATGGTAGAAATACCATCCGTCCGGACGCTTCCTGAGCCTTAGCTGAAGCGTGCTCAGGGCATCCAGAAGCGTATAAACGGCGCTTGCCGACATTGGATAACCCATGGTCACGTTGATGGAATCGTAAGTCGGCGGAATGGAATTAAGAAGAGGCAGAAGGAGGGACTCGTCCGGGAGCACAAAAGCCGTTTCAACGCTGTCTCCTGACGTCTGAGACAACACCCAAGGCGCAAGTTTTGCCTGCCCCACGGACGACGGGACATCCACAACGGTAATCTCCGGTATCCGGAGCCCGTCCGGATCTATGGGAAACGCCTGAGGGAACTCCCGCACATTCTTTTCCATGAAAAAGGACGACTTGTTGGCCGGATTCTTTATCATGGAACTGGAGTAGTCCCAGGAGAAATCCGCCAGACCGGCGTCACGCATGCGCCTCAAAAGGAGTTTCTCGCATTCGTTAAGGGCGTTGAGCCCCACAAACACATATTTTACTGTTTCAGGGAAAACACCGTCCAGGACATCCCTGACCGGCACTCCGGCTTTGAGGGTGGATGCAAGCGAGCGGTATACCATGCCTTCATAGGCCATTCCCTTTTCCTTGAGCCTTGCGTTGAAACTCTCATAAAGAGGGAAAAGGATGTTCCAAAGCTTTACGAACCTTCCCTTTATTCCATCGTCCGGGTGCTGAATGTCCCGGAAATGGCCGAGGAAACTCTCTATAGCCTCTTTCTGGGTTGGAGTAAGATAGTCAAAGCTGTCCTGTATCTCCTTGAATTCCAGGACATTCCTAAAAAGGCCTCGGGGATCTGCCAGGTATTTGTCGGCGTCATCGAAGTCCGCAAGGATAACCTCCCCCCAGAAAATGAAATCGTCAAGGGGTTCGGCCGCGGGATTCAGGGCCTTGTAGCAGTGGTAAAGCTCCAGAATAAGGCTAAGCTTGTCCGTGGTGTGGACACCGTTTACCCTGTAGAAGAAGTCGTTGATGGTATAGAGATCCGGTACCATCAAAGGCTTTTCCCCAACCATCTCTCCAAGGTATTTTTTGAAAAACACCATTGAGCGACGGTTGGGAAAGACAAAGCAGGTATGCTCTATGTCGGGGCCTTGGAAGTAATGGGCGGCCACCTGCCTCAGGAATTCGGCCAAGAGCTACTTGAATTCGTAGGCGTAAGGAAGACGGGCCATGGGCTTTCCGCTCTTTGATGAGAGGATGCCGTTAAGCTCCTGTCCAAGGCCTTCAAACGGAGTTCCGGCAAGGATGGAAGGCTCGCTGGAGCCCTGTCCAAGGCTTTCCATGAGCTGCTGGGCAAAGGTGAGAGGTGCGGGGAATGCGGCCGTACGGATTTCGTCGGGGCCGATTCCGGCAAGGGAGGCGGCGTAGACAAGGGCATCCTGCAGGGTGCCGATTTCATCCACAAGCCCGATCCCAAGAGCGTCGGAGCCCATCCACACACGGCCCTGGGCAATCTCGTCAACGGCCGAAGGAGCCATCTTGCGGCCATCGGCCACAAGGTTCACGAAGCTCTCGTAGATGTCCTCCACGCTTGCCTGCATGTAGTCAAGTTCTGTTTTGTCGAAGGGACGCATGAGGGAGAACATGTCGGAGTGCTTGTTGGAACCAACGGTCTCAAAGTTTACGCCAACATTTTTGGTAACCTTGGAGAACTCAGGGATCATGGAGAATACGCCGATTGAGCCGGTGACGGTATTTGCATCGGCATAAATTTTCTCACAACCGTTGGAAATCCAGTAGCCGCCGGATGCAGCATAGTTGCCGAAAGATGCCACAAGGGGCTTTTTGGCCTGCAGGCTGTCAAGGGCGGTGCGGATTTTCACGGATGCCGAAACGCTTCCGCCGGGAGAATTCACGCGAAGCACAACTGCCTTGATGGAGTTGTCCTTGGCAGCCTTATTGATTTCCCTTACAAAACGGTCCCCGTCGATATTCGTAAAGTCTTCGCCATCAACAATTTCGCCGTCTGCGTAGATGATTGCCACATTGGGCTTCAGGACAGGCGAAACCTTTGCAAGGGCGTAATCGGCAAAGGGAATGAGCTTAAGCTTCTCCTCACTTTCCACGCCGGCAAGGATGCAGAGCTTCTCAACAAGCTCAGAGCGCGTCATGAGGGCGTCCACAAGGCCGTGGGCAAGGAAATCCTCGGGCTCGGCAAGGGCAAGACGGTCTACAAGGGAGTTGAACTCTTCCTCGGAGATTTCCCTTGACGAAGATATGGCCGAAGTGAGGGTTTTCCAGGCCGAATTAATCATCACCTGGTTCTGCTCACGGTTTTCCGGGGATGCAGAGCTGCGGATGTACATTTCGCCTGCGCTCTTGTACTTTCCGTGACGGATAAGCTGGACATTGACGCCCACCTTGTCAAGAATGTCCTTGAGAAAAATCATCTGGCTGGAAAGGCCAATCAGCTGATAGCTGAACCCGTGATATGAAGACAAGTACACTTTGTCCGCCACCGTGGCAAGGTAGTAAGACCCGTTGGAAGGAGCCTGCAGCCAGGCGATGACGGGCTTTCCGCTGCGTCGGAATTCTGAAAGCGCCCTTCTGAACTCTTCTGCGTGTGCAAGGCCTGCAGTGGCGCCTTCCGGTCTAAGGAGAATGTACTTTACACCGGGGTCTGCGGCAGCAGCCTCAACGGCATGGATTGCATCCAGAAGACCTATCTGGGCATCCGGCATGCTGAAGCTTCCGCTGAGGGAGAAGGAAGGGACGGGGTTGTCCTGGGTCTGCTCCGCGATAACGAACTTTGACATGTCAAGGTCCAGCACGCCTTCCTTGGGAAGAGGTGCACCGGAGCCGCTTGCAAAAGCGCCCGCAAACATGACAATCATGAAGATAAAGGCCAGAACCCTGAGCACTATGAGTGCACAGATTACCGCCAACATGGTCTTTACAAATTCTTTCATATATCTGAATTTTAATTACTTGACTAATTGGGTGGCCGCATTCCAGGAAATATTCTCCCTGTAGAAATCATCAAGTACGCGGGACCCCATCCTGGGAAGGTACATTGAAAGGCCGCTGTATGAATCGTCTTTTATCTGAATGCCCAGGAAGGATGGTGTGTGGTCCTTGTAAATCACCACCTTCCCAAGGGCGGAATCAAATTCCCGAAGGTCTTCCTCCGATGCCCCGGATTTGGAGAGGATGTCCCTGATGTCATAGAAGAAATGCCTGCCTGCGCGGAAATACCGCTGGACAGAGTCTGCATTCACACAGCCCATTGCAGTGCGGTATTTCTCGAACAAGGTCCGGCACACGGCGGCAAGTTCATCCAGGTAACGGGTATCCACGGCCGAAATAGTGGCGCAGCGGGTGTCCGAGCCCTCTGGGAGAATCCTGTACTGCTCAAAATAGTCACGGCACACCTGCACGGGATCCGGGGAATCCGTGACGAGGCGTGAAGCGAGGAGTTTATAGTCAAAGCCGTCGGCAAGGATTTCGGTGGGAGAAAAACCTATTATGGTGGCCATGTCCCTGAGCTCATAGGCAACCTCTATGCAGGCCATCAGGCAGGCGTCAAAGAGGATGTAATCCATGTGGCACGGCAGGGCGTCACGGAATGCCCTTATTTCCATTTCCACGGACCCGGACACGTCGTCGTCCTGACCCACGGACTTAACGGCAGGATACTCCGGGATGGGCTCAAACTCTTCCGGGGAGAGCACCCCGCAGCCCCTGAGGGACAATGTCGAAGACGAAGATCCTCCGCCATGGGCCTGCTCATACGCCGAAGGGTCTTTGTAATAGCCGTCCGGAAGATAGCCCGTGGCATGGGAAGAGAGCACTATCCCATAATGGCTTCCGGGGAATTCGTCCACCACGGTCCGGAGTGCTTCCTTCATGGTATTTCCGCCGAACATCTGCTCAAAGCCGCCCCAGGTCCTGAGGGTATCCCTCACGGCATTCCCGTTTTGGTCACGGTAGAGGCGGTACAGGACACAGGGAGTCTCTTGGTTTTTATTGGAGCCGATACGCGAAAACACCACCAGGACGTGCTTCGTGGCAAACCGGCCGGAAGGGATGTCACTTTCCTCGATTTCTGCAAGGTCATCGGAGAGATACCCGGCAAGGGAGTTTCGGCCCCCGGATATCATTATCATGACGTTACGGTCTACCACGGGCGTAACCCTGCCCTTGGTCTGGGGAACATAAGATGAGCCCCCGGAGGCCTGGTGGTCCGTTTCAAAATAGCGGTCCTTGGCGCAGGAGAGTACCAGTGCCAGAAGGATTGTGAGGGAGAAGACACCCCGTATTTTACGTAAATACCTCATCTTATCTCGCAAAGTTAATGAAATTTTCATATATTTGTGCAAATGGAACAAATACGCTTATGAAACAATTTGCAAAGACAATGATATCGCTGCTTGGAAGCGCCGCCATAGTGGGCGGCTGCGGGGCTCCGTCGGAGAAACCGGAGAATGATTTCAAATACACCATAGACTCTTTCGCAGACCTCAAGGTAATGCGTTACCAGATTCCCGGCTGGGAAAACCTTTCCCTTCAGCAGAAGGAATACGCCTATCACCTTGCCGAAGCCGCAAAATACGGCCGTGACATACTCTGGGACCAGAATTGCAAGGACAACCTAAGGGTGCGTCACGCCCTTGAGGCCATCCTGGAAACCCCGGCCGAAGACTCCGAAGACTACAGGAATTTCGTGGTCTACGCCAAGAGGGTGTTCTTCTCCAACGGCATCCATCACCATTACGCAGAGGACAAGTTTTTCCCCGCCTGTCCCAGGGAGTATTTCGCTTCGCTCCTGGACAAGGCCGGAGTATCAGATCCCGGCCTTCTGGATATCATCTATGACCCAGCCATCTATCCCCAGAGGCGTTCCACGGAAACTTCCGGAGACATAGTGAAACAATCGGCCGTGAATTTTTATGAAAACGTCAGCCGTGCAGAGGTAGAGAAGTACTATGCCGGGATAGTGGACCCCAAGGACCCCCATCCCATTTCCTACGGCCTCAACACCAAGGTGGTGAAGGGCAAGGACGGCGTCATCCGTGAACTTCCCTGGAAGGTTGGAGGCATCTACTCCCCCGCCATTGAGAAAATCTGCGAAGAACTTTCAAAGGCCCGCGAGGTTGCCGAAAATGACATCCAGAAGCGTGCCCTGGGGCTCCTCATAGAGTACTACAACACCGGAGACCTCCGCAAGTGGGACCAGTTCAACATCGAATGGGTGAAGGACACCATCGGAACGGTGGATTTCATAAACGGCTTCATTGAGGACTACAATGACCCTCTGGGCCGAAAAGCCTCCTGGGAGGGCTATGTCAATATCAAGGACTTCGAGGCCTCCAAGCGCACGGAAACCCTCAGCTCCAACGCCCAGTGGTTCGAGGACCACTCCCCTGTTGATCCCCGCTTCCGCAAGGAAAAGGTCAAGGGTGTTTCGGCAAAGGTGATAAACGCCGTATGCCTCTCCGGAGACAGCTATCCTTCCACGCCCATCGGCATCAATCTTCCCAACGCAGACTGGATTCGCAAGGAGCACGGCTCCAAGAGCGTCACCATCGCAAACATCACGCACACCTACGACTACTCCGCACAGGAAATGCCCGCGAGCACCCTCACGGAGTTCGCGTACAATGAGAAGGAGATAGAGCTTGCCAAGAAATGGGGCACCGTGGCCGATGAAATCCATACGGACCTCCACGAATGCCTTGGACACGGCTCCGGCCAGCTTCTTCCCGGGGTAAGCACCACCGCCATGGGAGAGTATGCATCGGCCCTGGAGGAAGCCCGCGCAGACCTTTTCGGCCTGTATTTCACCGCAGACCCCAAGATGGTAGAGCTTGGCATAATGCCTGACCCTGAGGCATACAAGGCCGAATACGCCAATTACATCCGCAACGGCCTCATGGTCCAGTTCACACGCGTGGAGCTTGGCCGCCCCAACACGGAGGCCCACATGCAAAACCGCAAGCTCATTGCCGAATGGTGCTATGAAAAGGGCGCCAAGGACAATGTGATTGAAAAGAAGGTCCGTGACGGAAAAACTTACTTTGTGGTCAACGACTACGTGAAGCTCCGCGCCCTGTTTGCAGAGCTTCTTGCCGAAATCCAGCGCATCAAGTCCGAAGGAGACTATGAGGCCGGAAAGGCACTCATTGAAACCTATGCCGTAAACATAGACCCTGAGCTTCACAAGGAGGTCCTGGAGCGCTACAACGCCCTTAACCTCAAGCCTTACGGCGGCTTTGTAAACCCGGAAATCCAGCCTGTCACTGGCCCTGACGGCACTGTCACGGACTATGTCCCGGTTTACACCGACGACTACATTGGCCAGATGATGCTCTACGGCAAAAAGTACGGTACGCTCTAATCATTGTCATTTCGACCGAGCGCAGCGAGTGGAGAAATCTCAAATGTCAATAATCACAGACTACCGGAATTACCTCATGCTTGAGCGAAGGATGTCACCAAATACGGTGGCATCCTATTGTCATGACGTGGAGGCATTCCTGGAGTCTACAGGCCTTGAGCCTGTGGCAGTACAAACTTCAGACATAGAGGATTACCTTGGGTCAATTAAAGTTTCAAAACGTAGTTCGGCAAGGCTTCTGAGCGCCCTCAGGAACTTCTTCGACTGGTGCGTGCAGGAGGGGGAAATCAAGTACAACCCCTGCGACAACGTGGACTCCCCCAAGCTTGGGAAGTACTTGCCGGCGGTTCTAAGCGTAGAGGAAGTTTCGGCCATAATGGACTCCGTGGATCTCAAGTCCGCTACCGGCAAACGGGACCGCGCCATCCTTGAAGTGCTATACGGCTGCGGGCTCCGCGTCTCAGAGGCCGCTACGCTCAGGATTTCCCGAATAGACTTTGAGGAGGGCTTCGTGGATGTGATAGGCAAAGGAGACAAACAGAGGCTGGTGCCGCTTGGGGAAATGGCGGCCGATGCCGTCAAGGCCTATCTTCCGGAGCGCCCGGTTCCTGCCGCCCGTCCGTATGAAGACATCCTTTTCCTGAACCGCTTTGGAAAGCCCCTCAGCCGAATTTCCATTTTCAACATGGTGAAAAAACAGGCCATGATTGCCGGCATCCACAAGGAGATTTCTCCACACACCTTCCGGCACTCATTTGCCACGCACCTCATTGAAAACGGGGCCGATTTACGAATTGTCCAGGAGATGCTGGGCCACGAATCCATCCTCACCACGGAAATCTACACCCACATAGACTCCTCCACCTGGTACAAATCCGTGCTGGAGCATCATCCCAGGCGATAGAAATTGGATGCTCCGCTTTTTATTACCATTATGCAATCACAAACGGAGTTTAATATATCCTCCGGGCCAGGAGCGCGGCAGAAAGTAACATTGACAATATCTTCGCAGTCTAAAAAAGGTTCCGAATGTTTATCGTATATGTCATGGTATGACAATATAACTACTAAATCCATTGGAATACTTTCAAGATGCCTGGCCAATTCAACAGCAAACCATATGGCCGTGCCCATATTGTCTTTCAGTGAGTCAGAGGAATCGAAATACATGCGATTGTTAGACCACTCGTTCAGCATTACGTCGTCATCCCAAAACGTAGCATAGCGGTTTTTCCATAGTTTATATGTGTACGCTTCCTGTGATGGCTCTCTGATAATCTGTTTATAATATCTGGCATACTTTAATGGCAACCGGTATTGATCAATCTTGGAAAGATCAATTTCTAGATTTTCCAAGATATCTGAAAACTTCCGGTTAAATACACATGCGCCAGTTTTACGGTTGTCCCAAAATCCTAAGTCTTCTTTCATCGATTTATCATTTATTCAGTGCGGGCATATGAGTAACTGCCATACTACGTATTTACAGGGCGCCCATTAATGCGTCCGGGTGCTGCCTCGTTTTCTCCACGGCGGTAAGTAAAACTTTTACCAAACTCTATGGTCAGTTCCTTATCCCATTCCTTTTCATTATATGTCGGCCAATCCTCGACATAACTATATACCCGCTCTTTCAACTCCTCGTCGTATTCCCATTTATATACATCCGAATTATTACGTGCAACTCCGCAAGAAAAACAAATGAATAAAGCCCAGCAAAAACATAATGCTCTAAACTTATTTCGAAACGGGAACCTCGGGCCAAGAGACGCCAAGGGTTCATGGGGTTTATCATTTTGGAGGACATGGATTATTTCGCGTAGTATCCGCCAGTCTTGGCGGAACCACGATATTCAATCAGTCCTTTCTTCTTAAGAGTTGCCAATTGCTTCTCGACAGTAGGCAAAGGACGGTCAAGAAGAGCAGCAACATTATTGGCTTTTATTCCAGGATTGGAAAAAACAGTTGAATAAACTGGTTTCAGACTCTCACTAAGAGTTTTTACACCATCATTTACTCCACCATTTACTCCACCATTTACTCCACCATTTACTCCACCATTTTCATCACCACTAAGATATGGAGTAAGCGGATTCTTGAAGCGGATGGTCAGGCAAACGAAATTCGGAACGAAATCATACTCCGGTTCAGGAAGCCCGGCTTCTTTGCAGAGAGTGAAGATGTCAAGAATCCCTCGTCCCCAACCTTCTGTCTTGCCGCCCTTGAAAAGAGCATTGGCAATGACCTCATTTACGAGTACGGAGTGGGGACGGTGGCGGAAATCGGCCGGAGTAGTGCCTGGAGGGAATGCGCCGGGATTCATGAATTCCACGCGGTCATCGAAGATGTTGACGCTGGGAGTCCTTCCCTCGGACCACCAGGTTCTGTGAATCAGCAGGTTGAGAGCTGCTTCCCTAACGACCTTGAGCGGGACCGTGAGCACATTCTTGCTGTCGAACTGGTCCTGGTCGCCGGACATGAACATGTGTTTGCGGCAGAAGTCCTCGATGGCCTGGAGCTGCTGGAAGAGGTTGGCGTCAATGACGGCCTGGTCACGGAACTTGTCCATGATGGTTCCTTCGAACCGGGCCAGACGGACACGGCAATGATTGAAGAATTTGTACGGGTCTTTGCCGAACAGGGCGATGGCTCCGTTGGTGAGAGCGTCACCCGGCAGGAGGACTTTGAAGGGACTCAGGCGTTCGGGGAGCGTCACGGCATCGGCGGCGCTTGCCGGAATCCTTCCTTTGGCGATGCCGCCACGGATGGCAGAGGTGAGGGTGTTTTCGTCGATGTCATCCAGCGTGGCTTCCCGGCACGGGGCAAGTTCCCAACTGAATTTCTTGGGGTCGCTGAGGCGGATTTGTTCGTCGAACATTTCGCGGGGCATAACGGCCGTGGTATTCTCCACCTTGTAGTACGGACGGCTGTCGTAAGTGTAAGGTGCGGCATAACCCATCGGGGCCGGAAACCAAATGGCAATGACCTTCTGATTTGGACGGCCTGGAACATCAACATACTGGGCGAACAAGTCAATGGCCGGGACAAACTTGCGCAGTTCCTTGGCAATATCCTGACGAGTCTGGTCTGCAACATCCTGACCAAGAATCTTAAGCGTCTTTGGATGAATGCCGAAAAAGAGCCAGCCTCCCTCAGTGTTGAGGAAGGCACAGCCGGACTGCATTCCGGCGACTATCTCGCCAGTCGTCTTCTTGACCTCCAGGACGCGGCTTTCGTCGCGCCGGATGATGGTTTCGATGTCGTGTATCGTCAGTTCCTTCATAAAATGCGGTCGAGGTTGGCTTGTTCTCGAACTTTCAAAGATACGGATTTTTCGTGGGAATCGGGAATGAAGGGCTAAAAATCGAAATCTCCGTCAGTTATGTCGGACGTGTCAAGTATCTCTGAAATGTGATTCAGGTAGTAGTCCAGACTTGACATCGCCTCATCATAATCCTTCGGATTCCAAAAGAACACTTCAGAGTAGAATCCAGCTACGCTTATTGACTTCATAACTACAAACTTAAACATTATTTTGCCATTATCAAAAAACTTCGTATCTTTGCGCGCTTAAAAAGCCGCAAAGGTTTTTTGGTGCAATGGGGTGCTTGAAAAAGAGCACTGAGTAACACATTTTTATTTTTAAAAACAATGAAGCATTTCACTCTTAATGGCGAAATCCGCCAGAAGGGCAACAAGGCCGTCCTCAAGGCCTTCCGTCGTCAGGGTCTTGTTCCCTGCAACCTCTATGGTGAGGGCATCAAAGACAACATCCTTTTCACTGTCAACGAGAAAGAGCTGAAGGGTCTTACTCACACTCCCGCTTCTTATATCGTAGACCTCAACCTCAGCGGTAAAGCTTACACCGCAGTGGCTCACGAGTATCAGTGGCACCCGGTAGAGGACAACTGCCTCCACGTGGATTTCCTCGCAGTAGATGAGAAGAAGCCCATCGTTATCAGCGTTCCCCTTAACATCACCGGTCACCCTAAGGGTGTTCAGGCTGGTGGTAAGTTCGTCCAGAGCGCCCGCAGCCTCAAGGTTTGCGGCCTCATGAAGGACCTCCCGGATCAGCTTGACATCGATGTAACTCCGCTGGAGCTTGAAAAGAGGATGGTAGCCGGTGACCTCAAGTTCGAGGGCCTCCAGATTGTCTCTGACAAGAACACCATCATCTGCTCCGTAAAGGCCACCCGCGCAATGCAGCAGGCCGCCCAGGAAGCAGCAAAGGCTGACCAGCAGTAGTCTTTACTGTAATGGAGTATCTCGTTGTCGGCCTTGGGAACATTGGCGCAGAATACGCCAATACCCGCCACAATATGGGATTTATGGTATTGGATGCCTGGGCTCAGGCATCCAATGTCCTTTTTAGGACAGACCGCTACGGCTCAGTTGCAGAGGTATCATTCAAGGGCAGGTGGTTTGTGCTCCTGAAGCCATCCACCTACATGAACCTGAGCGGAAAAGCCGTGCGCTACTGGCTCCAGCAGCTGAACCTTCCGCTTGAAAACCTCATTGTGATTTCCGACGACATCAATCTTCCGTTCGGCACCATCCGCATGAGGGCAAACGGGTCGTCGGGCGGTCACAACGGGCTGGAGAATATCACGGAATGCCTTGAAAGTGACAAGTGGACCAGGATCCGCATTGGAATCGGCAATGAATTCAGCCGCGGTGGCCAGATTGACTATGTCCTTGGAGAACTATCCAAGGAAGAAAAAGAGCAGGTTCCGGAACTTGCAGCCCGCATTATCCAGGGCTGCAAGGATTTCTCCACAATCGGCGTCCAGAGGGCTATGAGCACCCTTAACACCAAGCCCAAACCTGCGTCTCCGGAACCGGAGAAACCGGCAGAGAAATAATTTTCAAAAAATGTTGCAAAAAATTCAATTTTTCTGCAACATTTTATTTTTTCCTGCATCTATATAGTAGGTTTAGGTTTTAGTACACGTCAAGAAACCGGCACTTCTGGTTTATCCAGAAGGCCGGTTTTCTTGTTTTTAAGTATTTCTAAGGGAGACCTAGAAGCTGGTAGCAATTCCCAGGAAGTCGTCTGCCTTGAGGGCTGCGCCACCAATGAGGCCGCCGTCAATGTCTTTTTCGGCAAAGAGTTCCTTTGCGTTTGAAGGCTTGCAGGAGCCGCCATAAAGGATGGTCATGTCATCTGCAACCTGAAGGCCGAATTTCTCTGCGATGACGCTGCGGATGCAGGCGTGAATTTCTTCGGCCTGGGCGGCAGTGGCGGTTTTGCCTGTGCCGATTGCCCAAACGGGCTCATAGGCGATGACAACGTTCTTCATGTCCTCTGCGGTAAAGTTGTAAAGGACGTTCTTGGTCTGGGCGGTAACAACATCGAAGTGCTTGCCGGCCTCACGCTCATCAAGGTTCTCACCTACGCAAAGAATAACTTTGAGACCTGCCTCAAGGGCGAGTTTTGTCTTCACAACAAGCTTTTCGTCGGTTTCTCCGTAGTACTGACGGCGCTCTGAGTGACCAAGGATGGTGTACTCACAGCCGATGGATGTAAGCATGTTAACTGCAACCTCACCGGTGTATGCGCCTTTCTCATGGTCTGCGCAGTTCTGGGCGCTGAGTTTAACCTTTGAACCCTTCAGGACATCTGCAACGCATGCAAGATGGGTGAACGGAGGAGCAACTACAAGCTCTACGTTTGCGGGAAGATCCTTGGCTTTCTCTACAACTGCCTTTGCAAGTTCAACACCTTCGGGAACGGTGGTGTTCATTTTCCAGTTCCCTGCTACGATATACTTTCTCATATTTGTTTATTTAATAAGATGCCCGGACGGGGCCGGGCATGACGATATTATTTTACTGACATTACCGCCGAAGCGATTGAATTGAGCTTCACGTCTACGGAATCGGCTCTGGAAGCAAGGATGCAAGGGACCTTGGTGCCTACAAGGAAACCGGCCTGGCGTACGCCCACGGCAAGCTTGGAGTTGGTTTTCCAGAATACGTTTGCGCTTTCGATGTTGGGGAAGAGCAGGCAGTCTGCGTCTCCGGCAACGGGGCTCTGGAGCTTCTTGATCTGGACGGACTCTTCGTCGATGGCAACGTCAAGTGCCAGAGGGCCGTCACCGATGGCCTTGATCTGGCCGCGGTCGCACATCTTGGCAAGCATGGCACCCTCTATGCAGGCGGGCATGCTGTCCAGCATCTGCTCAGAGGCGGCGATGAAGGCAATCTTAGGCATTGCAATGCCGAAAGAACGGGCCACTCCGGTAACAAAGCCGGCCATCTTCACCTTCTGGCGGAAATCCGGAGCGGGGATGACGGCCATGTCCGTGATGAAGATAAGCTTGTGATAGTTGGGGTTCTCGATAACGCCAACGTGGGAAAGAAGGCCCTTAGGAGGGAGCAGGCCCACTTCCTTGTTGAGGATGGCGCGGAGGAACTTGTCCGTGGAGCAGAGGCCCTTCATGAGGACGTCGCCCTCTCCGTCATGGACCATGCGCACGGCTTCGGCAACAGCCTTGAGCTCGTCCTTGATGTCCACGATCTCAAACTTTTCGATGTCAATCTTGCATTCGTCGCAAACCTTGGCAATGAGGTCACGGTCTCCAACCAGAGTAACCTTTACAAAGCCCTGGTCAGTGGCCAGCGATGCCGCTTCAATTGTATGGGAATCCACGCCCCATGCCGCAATCATTTTCTTGCAGATACCCTTAGCCTTGAGTTCCGCAAAAAGTTCGTTGAAATTCTTTATCATATCTTTATTCCTGATTGTCAAGTACAAGGTGCATTGTGTCGCGGGCAATCACCAGTTCTTCGTTGGTGCAGATGAGAGCGGCCTTCACCTTGGAGTCTTCCGTGGTGATGACGGCGTCTTCTCCCCATGCCACGTTTGCCTCATAGTCTACCTTGAGGCCAAGGTATGAGAAGTTCTCAAGTACGCGGCGGCGGAGCCTGCTGTTGTGCTCTCCGATACCACCGGTGAACACAATGAGGTCCACTCCGTTCATGGCGGCAACGTAAGAGCCGATATTCTTTATGATGTCGTAGGTGTACTTCTTGAGAACAAGCTTTGCCTTGGGGTCTCCGTTATTTGCAAGCTCGTCAAGCTCACGGGCATCCGATGTAACGGTGGAAACGCCAAGGAAACCGGACTTGCGGTTGAGGATGGTGGTCATCTCATCAGGGTCCACGCCAAGTTTCTTCTCCAGATAGAGAACGGCGTTGGCATCAATGTTACCCACGCGGGTGCCCATGATCATGCCCTCAAGCGGGGTGAAGCCCATGGAAGTGTCTACGCAGCGGCCGTTTTGGATGGCGCAGATGGAACTGCCGGCGCCAAGGTGGCAGGTGATGATCTTGGAATTGTTGACATCCAGGCCGCAGAGCTTTGCGCCAACGCCGGCCACAAACTGGTGGGAAGTGCCGTGGGCGCCGTAGCGGCGTACGCGGTATTTCTCATAGTATTCATAGGGAAGGCCGTACATGTATGCGTAAGCGGGCATGGTCTGGTGGAAGGCGGTGTCGAAGGTGACAACCTGGGGCACTGAAGGAAGGGCTTCCTGCATGGCCCTGATACCAAGAAGGTGGGCGGGGTTGTGAAGAGGAGCGAAGTCTGCGCAGAATGCAATCTTGTCAAGGACGTCTTCATTCACAAGCACGGAACCGGAGAAGAAGTCTCCGCCCTGCACTATACGGTGACCAACGGCCTCAATGTCCTCAAGGGACTTCAGGACGCCGGTTTTGGGGTCTGTGAGGGCCGAAAGGATGAGCTGCATGCCCACTTTGTGGTCAGGGATGGGAATATCCGTGACAATCTTGTCTTTCCCGGCGGGAGCATACTGAAGGATTCCGGCAGGAAGGCCGATCTTTTCTGCAATACCCTTTGCAATAACGTCAAATACGTCGTCGCTCTTCATGTCCAGGAGCTGGTACTTGATGGAAGAGCTGCCGCAGTTGATAACTAAGATGATCATGTTTTATTTTGGTTTAGTTTTATTTCTCTATAGCCCCGCAAATATACGAAATTATTACTAATTTTGCGAATATGGATAGGGCTAAATCCATAGAAGCCCTGTCGGTTATGTTTACGGCGGGCGTGGCAGCGGGGACGGCGGTTTCTGCAGCGGCATCATGGGCCGCTCCGGCAATGCTCCTTCCCTTAGCCTCAGTCCCGTTTTTCCTGTGGCCGGTGCTTCGCCGAAGCAAGGCCGGTGCTCCCCTCTTCCTCCTGTCGTTCCTTCTTCTTGGCGCATTTTCGGCCCTGACGGCGCTTCCCTACGCCACCGGAGAAAGTTTCCTTGAAAGCTTAGCCCTGGACTCCGCAGACTCAATGAGGGCCCTCATAGCGCGCATCCCCTTCAAGGCCGAAGTCACCTCTCCCCTTCTCACGGCGCTTTTTACCGGAGACAAAAGCGGGCTTGCAAAAGAGACAATTGATGTTTTCAGGCAAAGCGGCGCTTCCCATATCCTGGCGCTTTCCGGGCTCCACATGGGTATACTCTACCTCATTTTCAGCCGCCTCACCCTTCCCCTTGGGTACTCCCCTGCTGCAAAATGGATAAGGGCAGTTTCTGTTGTGGCCGCCGCCGGATGGTTCACCCTCATGACGGGTGCCGGCCCTTCCATAGTGAGGGCCTTCCTCTTTATATTAATAGGAGAAATCTGTACCCTTTCAGGGAGGCGCCGGAAGCCGTCCCGCATACTGTGCCTGGCACTTCTTGTCCAGCTCATCCTGGACCCAGGGGTAATCCGGAGCCTTGGGTTCCAGCTGTCCTATCTTGCCATGGCTGGAATAGTGCTCCTGTACCCTGTCCTTGAAAAGTGGTACCCCAAAGGCTCCAGCCTAAATCCGTTAAGGAAAATATGGCAAATGGCAGCCATCAGCATTTCCTGCCAGGTTTTCACCGGCCCGCTGGCCTGGAAGGTATTCGGCACGTTCCCGCGGCATTTCCTCCTTACGAACCTCATGGCCATCCCCCTTGTCACGGTGCTCATGTGGACGGCGGTTTTCACCGTCATGCTCTACGGGTTTGGCTGGTGTCCGGAGTTCATGATAAACGCCGTGGACGGCCTCTGCCGCCTTCTCACCTGGGTTTTGACAGTAATCAGTTCCTGAGCGTAAAGCCGGCCGAATGCCAGCTTTTCATCTCTCCGTCAGGGCCTGCATACACTAGATATCCCTCTATGTCCGGGTTTGACTGGATAATGTCCTTGGACGCTTCAAGGCCCGCCACCATGCACCATGTGGCTATGGCGTCGGATTCGGCCGAACTAACCTTTGACACTATTGTGGCGCTCAGGAGGCTGTGCTGTACCGGATATCCGGTTATGGGGCTTACCGTATGGGAGTACTTCTTTCCGTCACGGACATAGAACTTGCGGTAGTTGCCTGAGGTTGTGATTCCAAGCGCCTTTCCGCCGGAAGACCAGATATCCTCAAGCATCTCTTCCTCCCCGGAGTCCGAGGGACGGTCTATGCCCACGGCCCAGGGCTCTCCGGAAGGATTTACGCCGTCGCACCAGATTTCCCCTATGTCCACAAGCATGTCCTTTGCCCCTATGCCGTACAAGTACCGGGCAATGACATCCGAGGTATAGCCCTGCGCAATTGCGTTGTAATTGAGTTTTGGATATCCTAGGGCCGAAGGGTCCAGGGTTCCGTCCGGGGAAACGGGGAGTTTTTCAGGGAGGCGTCCCTGCCCCACTTTCCCAAGAAGCTCCGATATTTCGGCATCCGTCGGGAATTCACCTTTCTTGAAGCCGAAGCCCCAGGCGTCATAAAGCGGCCCTGCAGCGCAGTCTACGGCACCGCCGGAGAGCTTCCACATGCGGTAGCCAAGGCTGTACATTTCAAGGAAAAGGGTGTCTGGCTTCACAACTTCCCCCGCATTGAAACGCGACAGGATGGACTGGCGGTTGTATCCGGAAAGAGAATAGTCTATCCTTTGAAGGATGGCGTCCACGCTGTCCCTTATTTCCTGAGGAGGGACCTTCACTCCGTCAAGGTTGAGCTTCACTGAGTAAGTGACAGACTGGGCCGTACCCGTAATTTGGATATAGCGCCCGCCGCGGGTGCCGCAGGAAAGGACAGTAAGGATGGATGCCGCCAGGGCAAAGGTTTTTCTCAAATTATATAGCATGATATTTGCGCAATATTACAAAAAAATAACGATATTTGCGTGATTTAAGCTAGAAACAATGAGAAAAACATCCATTATATTCTCAATCGCCATTGCAGGAAGCCTCCTTGCCTCAGCCTCCTGCAAAAAGCAGGACGCCACAGACACCACCCCGTCCCTGACCGGCCTCTCAATCAATGAGGCCATTCCCTATGTAGCCGTAGGAGAAAGCCTCATTTTCAAGGCAAACACCTCCAGCATCATTTCTTCAAAATCCACCGCAACCCCCGGAACCATCGGCCTTTACTGGCAGGTGAATTCGGCCCAGAAAGACACCCTTTCAAGGGATATCAAAGTTGAGAACCCGGAATACGAATATCACGTAGACACCCTGGGCTCTTACAGCATAACCTGCTACGCCTACTCCGAAGGTTTCTATAACGCCAGCGCAATTTCCACTTTCGAGGCAATTGACCCCTCAAAGGCCCTTGACAAGCTCAATCCGGCCGAATCCGTCACAATCGGGGGCAAGGAGTGGACAGCCAAGAACCTATGCAACACCTCTTCAGGGGTGTCGTACAAGAATGCCAAGGTTGTGGATCCCCTCTTCGGCCGTTTCTATACCCACGCGGAGGCCATGACGGCATGTCCTTCCGGCTGGCACCTTCCCACCGCCGCAGAATGGGACGCCATTGGAGAGGATGCCGGGGCAATCATGGTAAATGCCACATTCCTTGACAACCCCATGTGGTCGGTTGCCATTGGCCAGAACATCACCAACTCCACCGGCTTCAACGCCATCCCCGTGGGCTACTACGACTCTTCGGCCAGCATGACGAAATTCCGCCGCTATGAGGAAATGGCGGCATTCTGGACCGCCTCGGACGCCACGGACCCTTCCATGGCACAGTTCCGCTATGTGCTCTATGACAACGCAAAAATAATGAAGGGTAGCGGAGACAAAAACTCCCTTGCCCTCAGTGTAAGATGCGTGAAGGATTAACGTAAATCCGTTATCACAGAATTTTCAGGAACCGATTTCACGTCAAAAGTGAAGTCGGTTTTTCCTTGCGGCTCAGAATAGGAAATTCCGGTAAGGACAAACCGTGCCTTCACACCCTTGTCCACGTCATAGACCACATCCAGGCTGTCCCGGGAGCCTCCTTTAACATGAAGTGCATTTCCGTATTTCCTGTAGGAACTTATGAGGAGAGCGGGATTTGTGAGGATGTTGTCATTTTCGGCATTCTCAATCACAACTTCCTGGGCCGAAGAATCATAGGTCCAGCGGGTTTCACCGTTGCACACTATGGTAAGGCCAAGGCCGTCCAGGGAGTAGGCGTTGTCCTCTACAAGGACCTTGCCCTCCGTTACCTTAGAGAAGCCCTGTCCGTCCTTGGAAAGGCTGTATTCATAGGTAAAGGAAACCCTTTTCCCTGCAGCACGGTCAAGTTGCGGGATAGAAAGTCCCTGCGCGTATGAGCTTGCAAAGGCAAGGGACATAACTGACAGTATTACAAGTTTTCTAAGCATTACTGCTGCATGAAATGCGAAAGTATCTCTTCAAGTTCCTGGATGTCCTTCACTAGAACCTCGCGGGGTTTGGCTCCGTTTTGGGGGCCCACTATGCCTGCGGCTTCAAGTTGGTCCATCACTCTACCTGCTTTTGCATATCCCATGCCAAGACGGCGCTGGAGGTCTGATGTTGAGCCTCTTTGGTTGGTAACAATCATGCGGGCGGCCTCCTCAAAGCGTTCGTCCAGTTGCTTCATATCCACGCTTCCGGCGTCACCGCCCTCTCCGCCGTCTGCGGCAGGAGGCTCGGGAAGGTAATACGGCGTATTGTAGCTCTTCTGGAAGCCAATCTGCTCCCCAACTGCCTTTGTGAGGTCCACAATTTCGTCGTTGGAGATGAAGGCGCACTGGACGCGCTCCATCTCAACGCCGCTATAAAGGAGCATGTCTCCGCGGCCTATGAGTTTGTCGGCGCCGGGCTGGTCCAGGATTGTGGCCGAATCTATGCGTGAGGTTACCCTGAAAGCGATTCTCATGGGGAAGTTGGCCTTGATAAGACCGGTGATCACATCCACGGTAGGACGCTGGGTGGCCAGGATCACGTGGAGACCTGCTGCACGGCCTTTCTGGGCCAGGCGGATGACGGAAGTTGTGATACGGCGTGCAAGGGCCTTGGATTCCGGGCCGGCGCCAACAGACATGGTAAGGTCTGCGTACTCATCTATCACCGTCACGATGTACGGCAGGAAGTGGTGGCCTTCGTCGGCCCTAAGGTGATGCTCCTTCCACTTGGTGTTGTAGAGCTTGATGTTGTTCACAAGGCCCTTGGAGAGGAGTTCATAGCGGGCGTCCATCTCTACGCAAAGGGACTCCAGCACCGCGGCGGCGTCCTTGGCGTTTTTCACTATAGCGTGATCCCTCTCCTCTTGCTCGCTGCCGGAAGTGGGAAGCACCGCCAGATAGTGGTGCAAAAGGCTTGCGTAGGACGAGAATTCCACCATCTTGGGGTCCACGAACACAAACTTGAGTTCCGACGGGTGCTTGGCGTAAAGCAGCGATGCCACTATTACGTTAAGGCCCACGGATTTACCCTGTTTGGTAGCGCCGGCCACAAGGAGGTGCGGGGCATCAGCAAGGTCAAAGACCTTCACCTGCTGGGAAATGGTGTAGCCAATTGCCACGGGAAGTTCGGCCTTGGAGTCACGGAACGCGGAGTCGTTGAGAAGAGCCTTCAGCGGCACTATTGAAGCCTTGTCGTTGGCAACTTCTATACCCACGGAATCGGACAGCGTGGTAATGCGGACGCCCTTTGCGTTAAGGGATATGCCAATGTCCTCCTGGAGCTGCTTGATGGCCGAAATCTTCACGCCGGGGGCGGGATAAACCTTGTACAGTGTGACGGTAGGGCCAACGATGGCCGTAACGTCGCGCACCTGGATGCGGTAACTGGCAAGGGTCGCGCGGATCTTGTTGTTGTTGCGGCTGAGCTCGTCCTGGGATACCTCATGGCGGCCATAGAGGTGGTCTCCAAGGATATTGAGGGATGGAGTCTTGTACTTAGGAAGGCCGTCCGGGGGATCCAGGCGGTTATCAATAGGCTTAAGGGGTTCCTTAACCTCCTGCTCAAGGGTGTCGTCCGTTACGACGTTGATACTGGTATCCTCCTCCGCGGGTTCAGCCTCGGGGGCTGCGTCAACGCCTGCCTGACCGGCAACCTTATTCTTCTTGAAAATGCTCTTCCTGGGCTTTTTCTCCTCCTCCGGTTCTTCGGCCGAATTTGACGTAACAAACCCGGCAGCTGTAGCTGCAGCGGCCTCAGCCACCTGAGGTTCAGGTTCTTCCGCAACATCCTGGACGGTTTTACGTCCCATCAGAAGATCTGCGAATTTCCGGCTCATGCAGTATAGCCACGCGGCAAGAAGCACAAGGAGTATGAGGATTGAAATTATCTCCCCGAACTTAGCTACCAGGAAACCGACTACGGCCTGTGCGGCCCTGCCGCCTATTCCGCCGGCGAACATGGTGTCCCAGCCGCCCAGCATTCCGGCCATTGCAAGCATCCATGATAGGAGGAAAGACATGGTAAGGGAACCGTAGAACCACTTCTTGAGGCTTATTCCAAGGCTGGGCTTAAGGAGTTTGACGCTCCAGGCAATAAGGAAAGCTACAATGCAGAACGCCGCAAGGCCGAAGCTGTCGGTAACCAGGAATTTCCCAATTGAGAAACCGGACTGCGCGGCGGCGTTTGCAACCTCCGTGCCCGAAGGGGCTGAAGCAACGCTCTGGTCTATTCGCCAGGTGAAGATGTAAGAGGTTACGGACACCGTAACGATTACGGTGAAAAGCAGCACAAGGGCTATCCCGGCAAGGCGTACGCCCTCCCGCTTCCTCTCACTCATACGGTCCAGGTATTTAGAGAATAGCCCCATTACTTCTTGCCTTTTTTACGGAAACCGCGGTTGAACTTGGCGTTTTTGCCGTTATTGAACCCAAGGTTGAGCCCAGGACGCGAGAAAGACGTCCCCTCCGATATTTTCCCAAGCTGAAGGCCTTCCGGAACCTTTACACGGCCTTTCGAGAGGCGTTCTATGTCCTGGAAGATAGTGGCATCAGACACGGTGTCCTTGTTCCAGATAAGGTACTGCTGCCTCATGTAGATGGCAAGGGAGCGGATCATTTCCGTCTTTTCTTCGGAGTCCGGTTCAGATGCTATGAGGTCCAGGATGCTCTCAATGTTGCGGCCGTAGTGGCGGGCCCTGATGGGTTTTGTGTTAAGGGGAATAGGGTCCGGGCGACTGTTCACAACCTCAGGGACGGGCTTGGGGAAAGGAGAATCCACGTCAAGGTCATAGCCAGCTATGATGAAAAGGTGATCCCAGAGCTTCTGGTACCAGTTTTCCTGCTGATGGACCTGGGGATTGAGGCTTTCCATGACTTTCACAACAGCCTGCGCCTGTTCCGACCGTTTCTCACGGTCTTCTATATCCTTAAGCTGTTCCACCATCTTGAGGACCAGCCTGCCGTATTCCGGCATTTGCAGTTTTTCGACTTCAGTATTGTAATATAGCTTGATGGTATTCTCGCTTGCTTCCATAAAGACTCACTTTTTAATCAGCCACAAAGTTAATTAAATTATCGTCCAAATACCAAAGGTATCCCTCAACTTTTTGGTATCCCATGCGGCGGTATATGCTTACATACCGCTGCACCTGGGTAATGTATTTCTTCTTCTCCTTTCCAAATTTGAAATCCACAACGTCCACTTTGCCGCCGGGGTGCACCACAACGCGGTCTGGTCTGTACTCATCTCCTCCGGGGACAAGTATTGATGCTTCGCGGAAAACCTTAGCCTGTGGCGAGAACCAGCCGCGCTCCTTCACGGAGTCTATTCTTTCGGCAAGGAAATCAAGGGCTTCGGCACGGCCGCTTTCAGGGAGTTCACCGGAAAGCACGGCGGCGTCTACCGCCCCGGGAAGGTCCTCAGGCACCGTTACCCTGGAAAGTATCCCGTGAAGCACGTTCCCCCTGATTCTGCGGCTGGCATCCGGGCCGAAGCTGCCGTCCTCTCCAAAGAAATCGGAGGCCTCGGGGGAAAAGTGGAGGCGCCCGCCGCTGTCGGAGGGGAAAGAGGAGTATCCCGCACGGACGGCAACGGTTTCATTCACAGGCCTTTTCAGGGTGTCAAAATGGTACATCTCTCCCCTGTGATATTCCTCCGCCCCCGTAAAGAGATAGAGGATCTGGGACATGTTTGAGGGCACGTCCATGGATTTTGGCGGAAGCGCCGCAATTACCTTCAGGCCGTATTTCGGCCTTGTAAGCGCCACGTAAAACACGTTTATGTTGTCTATGGCCTGCAGGCGCCTTTCACGTAAATAGTCTTTGGCAAAAAGGGAATCCACCGTGCTGTCGGAAAGGTCCACGAAGTATGAGCCTTCGGCCTTTCCTTCCAGCGGGGTCCCTTCGGTCTGCGGTTTCACCCAGTATTCGGAGTGCTTGTAAAGAGTGACTTTTTCGGCGAAAGGGAAAATCACATACGGAAATTCCAGCCCTTTGGATTTGTGGATGGTCATGATGCGCACGGAATCCCCGGATTCCGGAGAGGAAATCTTGGGATTCGCCTGCGCCCAGGCCTTAAGGAAGGCCGAAAGAGAATTCCCGTTTTGGGTGGTCCAGTCAAGGAGGAAGTCCATAAACGACTGGATGTAAGGGATTTCAGAGCCAAAGACTTCAGGTTTTGAGGCCGAAAGATCCCTCAGGATGGATTCGGCAAGGTCTGTGAGGGAATGGTAGTGCTCAGGGATGTCCACGCCCATGGAGGAGGCCAGATAGCCAGCCACGGAGGGTTTGTCGGCATTTGCGGGGGTATCGGCAAGTGAAAGCTGCGACACCAGCCTTCGCACCGTAGCCGACGCTTTCACGTAAAGGGAATCGTCAGAGACCACCGGAATGCCTCTGGAGACAAGTTCTGAGGCCACGGCGGCGCCGTCGTCGTTGCCACGGACAAGGATGGCGATGTCGCTCCACTTTGCGCCGGCTTCACGGAGGGTCTCTATGGTGGAAGTTATTTCGGCCATCTGGTCAGATGTGAACACCACATCCACGCTGCCCGGGGCGGGATCATCGAACATTACCGTCTGGTCGACGTCGGCGTACAACCTGGAAAAGCTACCGGGACTCTCAGGGTCCTGCCCGGCAATGCCGTCCAGCGCCTTTGCGGCATACTCAAAGAAGTCCCTGTTGAAGCTGACTATTTCCCCGCAGGTGCGGTAATTGCACTTCAGGGAATCAACCTCCGGATTCCTGAATTCTTCCTCCAGGCGGCTTCCAAGGAGGTTCCAGTCGCTGCCCCTCCACCTGTAGATGCTCTGCTTTACGTCTCCCACCACAAGGGAATCGGCCCCCTCATCTATGCTTCCGTGAAGCAGCGGACGGATGTTCTCCCATTGGATGTCGGAGGTGTCCTGGAACTCGTCCAGGAGGAAATCCTCAAAGCGGACGCCAAGCTTTTCATATATGAAAGGGGTGTCGGTGCCGTCAATTATATCCTTGAGGATGGTATTTGAGTCGTCAATTGAAATGACGTTCTTCTCCTTTTGTATGTCCTCGAAGGCGGCCAACAGTTCGTGGGCCATTCCAAGGGAATATATCTCCGCCGAAATTATGTCCGCGCTCCGGTATACCCTGTAAGGCAGGCCGAAAAGGGACACGAAATCACCAAGGGGAGCCTCCAGGGGCCCTTCCACGCGGGGAAGAAGAGCCGCGTTTTTCTTGGCAAACCATTCCTCCGGATTGGAGGCGCGCCTGAGGAAGGCGTCCGTGGGCTTTTTGACGGGCTTGCCCTTCTTGATATTTGCGTAAGGGACTATTTTGGAGAGGAACTTCCCGTTGAAATCGTCGGTGGAAAGCCCGCAGTCCCCTACCACGGACAACACTTTTTCGGCCGAAGCCTTTACCCTGGCCTCCCACTCGTTTCTTATTTCAGAGCAGGACTTGCCGATTTCCCTCAGTTTTTCCCTGGAAGGAAGGGTGCCGCGGCCCTCCTGAAGCTTTGAAAGGGATGCCGCCATGTCCTTGAGACGGCCCTCAATTGAGAACCATCCCTTTTTCTCAAGGTCCCATTTGGCGCTCTCCGACAGCCAGTCCAGCACGGCCCTGTCTTCCTCTGATACGCTGTCCAGGACCCTGTCCACGCTTTCATCAGTAAGGGCTTCGCGGTCCAGCTGAACCTGGTAGGTGGAAAACTGGCCGATTTCCCTGGAAAAAGCCCTCAGGGTTCTCTGGAAAAAGCGGTCTATGGTGGAAACCGCAAAGGCCGAATAGTCGTGGAGGATGCCCGAGAGCTGGGCCCCAGCACGTTTCTGGATGGTGGAAGCGTCCCCTACTGTTTTAAGGAGGTCCTCAAAGTACGGAGACTTCTGCGGGGTCTGCGCCAGCTTATGAAGCTCTTTCAGGATCCTGCGCTTCATCTCGTCAGTAGCCTTGTTGGTGAAAGTAACGGCCAGGACATGCCTGTACGCATCAGGCGCACCGCTTTTAAGTATAAGACGGATATACTCCCCCGCCAGGGCATGTGTCTTGCCGGACCCCGCCGACGCTTTCAGAATCTTCAGCATATTTGCAAAGATAGTAATAAATGGGCTAAACACAATCTTTGCAGATGCGCCGAAGATTTGCTATCTTTGCAAATATGAATACACACGTAGTTATAATGGCCGGTGGCATTGGAAGCAGGCTGTGGCCGCTTTCCACCCCGGATGTCCCCAAGCAGTTCATAGACGTCCTTGGAGTAGGGCGTTCCCTTATCCAGCTCACCGTAGACCGCTTTGCTCCGCTCTGCCGCCCGGAGAACTTCTGGGTGGTGACAGGAGAGAAGTATGTCCAGCTGGTCAAACAGCAGCTTCCCCAGATTCCCGCAGACCAGATCCTGGCCGAACCCGAGGGCCGAAACACCGCCCCCTGCATTGCATACGCCTCCTGGAAAATCCAGAAGAAGGACCCTGAGGCCAATATAGTGGTTACTCCCGCAGACGCCCTTGTGCTCCGCACGGCAGAATTCGCCGAAACCATAGGCAAGGCACTGGAGTTCACCGAAGAACGCGACGCCATTGTAACCGTTGGCATCGCTCCTTCTCGCCCGGAAACTGGCTACGGCTACATCCATGCCGCAGAGGCTCTCCGCGGCCAGATAGTGAAAGTGAGTGAGTTCAAGGAAAAACCGGATCTTGATACCGCAATAGGCTACCTTGAAGACGGCCATTTCTTCTGGAACGCCGGCATCTTCGTGTGGAACGTGAACACAATTGTCACCGAACTCCGCAGTTATGCCCCCCAGATAGCCGGAGTAATGGACCAACTTGCGCCGTCGCTATTCACTGAAAAGGAACAGCAGGAACTCCGCCGCCTTTTCCCCACCTGCGAAAAAATATCCATAGACTACGCCGTAATGGAGAAAAGTCCCCGCATCTATGTAATTGCCGAAGACCTTGCCTGGAGCGACCTCGGCAGCTGGGGTTCCGTCATGACCCACCTCAAGGCCGACGAAGACGGAAACACCGCCGTAGGGCAGGACGTACGCCTTTTTGACTGCAACAACTGCCTGGTTCATGTGGCCGGAGAAAAGAGGGTCGTGGTGGAAGGCCTTGACGGATACATAGTTGCAGAGTCCAAGGACAGCCTCCTTGTGTGCCGCCTTTCCCAGGAACAGCACATAAAGGAATTTTCTGCGTAAATTTTTTAAAAATTTTATTGCAGATTCAAAAAAAAGCACTACCTTTGCAATCCCGATTTCGGGCGGAGGACTCGTTAGCTCAGTT
>DGXO01000032.1:0-8018 GCA_002395605.1 Bacteroidales bacterium UBA4230 | reverse complement strand
GGTAGAGCACAACACTTTTAATGTTGGGGTCTCGGGTTCGAGCCCCGAACGGGTCACAAAAAGCCACCAGCGCTCTTAGCTCAGCTGGTAGAGCAGCTGACTCTTAATCAGCGGGTCTAGGGTTCGAGTCCCTAAGAGCGCACTAAAAAGAGACGATTATTCGTCTCTTTTTTTTATATTTGTAAGTGAATATAATATACTCGCGCCATGTCAACACTAAAATCCATCCTCGTAGCACTTATCGCAATGACAAGCATTACTTCGGCCATAGCACAGGAGCAGAATGCCGCTCTTGAGACAATCCACGCCCGAAAAAGCGTGCGTACGTACACCAATGAGCCTGTTTCTCAGGAGCAGGTGGAGACTCTCCTAAGGGCCGCAATGGCGGCTCCTTCAGGCATGAACCTTCAGCCGTGGCGTTTTGTGGTGATTACAGACGAGGCCACCAAAGAGAAACTTGCAGGCGGGTTCAACAAGATGATTGCCAAGGCTCCCGTGGCAATTGTGGTGTGCGGCAAAACCACCCGCGCCATGGGCGGGGAAAACCGCAACTGGACCGCCGACTGCGCAGCCGCAACGGAGAACCTCCTGCTGGCGGCGGAGGCTATCGGCCTTGGTGCGGTATGGACGGCATGCTATCCCTATGAAGACCGCATGAACCCTGCAATCGAGGCCCTTGGCCTGCCGGAAGACGTCAAGCCCTACTGCATTGTCCCCGTGGGCCATCCCGGCGGCAAGGAAAAACCCAAGGACAAGTGGAAACCGGAAAACATTCACTATAATAAATGGTAATGCCATGAGACATCATTTCTTTTTTGTATCGGCCATGTGCATCATGGCGCTTACTTCCTGCAGTAAAGCAGTCACGGTCAAAGACCCCATCACGGTCCAGTCTCCCGCCCCTACGGAGCAAATTACAAAAGTGTCTCTCTCAGACACACAGAAGGGCTATGTTTCGGCCGGAAATGCCATGGCCTTTCGCTTCCTTAAGCAGCTTTACAGCGGAGATAACCTGGTGTGCTCTCCCCTTAGCCTTCAGTATGCCCTTGCCATGACGGCAAACGGCGCCCAAGGAGAAACCCTTCAGGAAATCACGGACTTCCTTGGTTATGGCGCAGATGGCATAGACGCGCTCAACCAGTACAGCCGGATCCTACTTGAGCAGCTTCCCGCCGTGGACCTCAATGTTACGCTCAAGGTAACGGACGCCCTTCTTGTCAACAACAAGTTCCCGCTCCAGCCATCCTTCAAAAAGACGGTTGAGGATTACTATTACGCCGCCATCGACAACATGGATTTTGCCGATGCCGCCCAGATTGCCGCCCGCATCAACGACTGGGCCGGCCGTAGCACCAACGGCTTCATCAACAAGGTCATGGAGCCTTCGGACATTTCGGCCGATGCCGCCGCCTACCTCATGAACGCCCTCTACTTCAAGGCAAAATGGGCCGGCAGCGAGTATGAGCCAATGTTCCGCGAATACGGAACAAGAGACGAGAATTTCACCATGGAAGACGGCTCGGTGAAACAGGTGAAAATGATGAACAACATGCGTCGGCACAGATATGCCGAAATGGACGGCTACAAGGTGCTTGCCCTCCCCTATGCCGGCGGCAAGTTCTTCATGTACATCCTTCTCCCGGACGAAAACAACCTCCAGGGCCTTCTTGAAAAGCTCCAGACAACCTCCTGGGACAGCATCCTCAAGAGCCTGAAGCAGGATGCCGATGTTTATCTAAAACTCCCCAAATTCGACATCGAGAACAAATTCAATCTCAAAGAAAACCTGCAGGCCCTTGGCGTAAAGCGCGCTTTCAATGGAGGTTCAGCACAGTTTGACGGGATGTTCGACAAACCCGGATACTACTTCTGGATTGAGAAAGTCATCCAGAAAGCCCGCATTTCCGTGGCCGAATGGGGCACTGAGGCCGCTGCCGTAACGGTTGTGGAAATGGTTGGAGAATCCGACGCCGGCCCCGGCGAAGAGCCAAAACGCGTCAATTTCTACGCAGACCATCCGTTTGCCTTTGCAATCGGGGAAGCCACTTCCGGAACCATCCTGTTTGAGGGAACCTACACCGGAAAATGAGCGTGGAGCCAACCGCTTGACTTTTAGCGATTTACGCAAAAGAGGGTGCGCGAAAACGCGCACCCTCTTTTACATAACTAGTTGTATCTTAGCATTTTAGCTCCACGGGGCTAATCCGGCTTGTACTCCAGGATATCCCCGGGCTGGCAGTCAAGGGCACGGCAGATGGCTTCCATGGTGGAAAGACGCACTGCCTTGGCCTTGCCCGTCTTGAGGATGGAAAGGTTGGCTGGAGTTATGCCAACTTTTTCGGCCAGCTCACCGGAAGACATCTTCCGGCGGGCCAGCATTACGTCAATATTGGTGATGATGGGCATTATTCCTCCTTCTTCTCAGGTTGGGCCTGGTCTTCGGGTTTACCCTTGAGGTATGAAGGGAGTTCCATACCGGCCATCTTGAAAAGGTCCTGGAGCGGAGGTACAGACTGCATCATTCCGGAAATGAAGTTGGAGGTTGCAGTTTTTCCGTTTACGGAAGAGCCTCCGTCCCAAACGGTTACCTTGTCTATGTTGATGCCCTTCACGGCCTCTACCTGGGTCTTGACAAGTTCCGGGAGTTTGTCGGCGATCATCATGAGGACGGCCTTCTGGGCATCGCCTTCTGCGGCGCCTACAAGGTTACGGAAACCGTCGGCCTGCTTGTTGAGGATTTCCTGGATACCGCGGGCCTGGGCGTCCATGCGTGCGAAGATGGCGTCGGCCTCACCCTTTGCCTTGCGGCGGATCTGCTCTGCTTCGGCTTCGGCCTCAATGATCTTTTTCTGTTTGTCAATCTCTGCGGCAACCACGATGTTGGCCTTCTGGGTGGCCTCCTCGCGTTCTGCACGGGCAAGTTCGGCGTCACGCTCGCTCTGGTAAGCCTCTTCAAGGGCTTTTGCGGCCTGGACCTTTTCTGCGGCAACTGCAACGCGGTCGGCTTCTGCGGTCTTCTGACGCCTCAGGGCATCGGAGTTGGCGATTTCAATCTTTGCGTTGTTCTCACCCTTAACAGCGTCTGCGTCTGCGGCGGCAACGTTGATACGGGTATCCTTGTCGGCATTGGCCTTACCGGTTTCACCGTAACGGTTCTGCTCTGCAACGCTCTTCTTAGCGTCGTTGATGGCCTTTGCGGCGGCTTCCTTACCAAGGGCCTCGATGTAGCCGGATTCGTCGCGGATATCGGTGACGTTCACGTTGATGAGTTTAAGGCCGATTTTGCGGAGTTCGGCCTCAACGTTTGCGGATACGCTTGCGAGGAACTTGTCGCGGTCTGCGTTGATTTCCTCAATGTCCATGGTGGCGATCACAAGACGCAGCTGGCCGAAGAGGATATCCGTGGCAATTGACTGGATGCTGTCCGTGGAAAGGCCAAGGAGACGCTCTGCGGCGTTGGTCATGACGTCGGGCTCCGTGGAAATACCAACAGTGAAGCGGCAGGGAACGTCTACGCGGATGTTCTGCTTGGAAAGGGCGTTGGTGAGGTTGCATTCAATGGAAATGGGCTTGAGGTCCAGATATGCGTAATCCTGGAACACGGGCCAGATAAATGCCGCACCGCCGTGGATGCAGCGGGCCGAAGAGCGGCGCCCGGTTTTACCGTAAATGACCAGAATCTTGTCTGAGGGGCAGCGCCTGTAGCGCCTGAGGATGGCAGCCAGGGTCACGAAGACCACGGCCACAAGAATGAGGATAAGAGTTAGTGTAGGCATAATTTATACGGTATATGAGTTTGTTTCTTCTACAAGTACGGTGTTGGAGTCCAGGACGTCCACAACCCTGATGGGAGTGCCGTTCTTAAGGGCCGATTCCCCTTCATACAGGGCGTCGTATTCACGCACCGCCCCGCCGATGGAGATCTGGACCTTTCCCTTTCCTTCGCGTGCGGCGGGG
Organism: Bacteroidales bacterium UBA4230; assembly: GCA_002395605.1. Taxonomy (GTDB): domain Bacteria; phylum Bacteroidota; class Bacteroidia; order Bacteroidales; family UBA932; genus Cryptobacteroides. The sequence continues at coordinate 4,061 of DGXO01000032.1, read as the reverse complement.
ATGGTAAGGTAGACCGTACCTTCGGCACCCGCAGCTGACTTCTCAAGGACGATGTTGCCGCTTTGCTGCATGCTTGCAAGCCACTTGAAAAGATACATGACGGCTGCAACAAGCGCTACGCCCACCACCACGGAGATGATGATGAGAAGCGGCCAGGACTCAACGGAAGGCTTCAGGAGAATGGCGCTCCAGCCAAAGCCCAGGATAAAGTTCACGAAGTTGCGGAAAGAGTACAGGCTTGCCCCGTCCATGGACATGTCTGCGTCCATGTCAAGGTCGAAGTCGGCGGAAGTGTCGGCATCTGCTCCCACAAAAGTGAGGATGCTCTGAATGAGGAAAATCAGGGTAGCCGCAAGAGTTACCACCCACAGGATTTTCATTACCGGTTCAAGCCCGGCCCACCATAATGATATCATAGTGCAAAAGAATTTGGTTTCTTTTGCAAATATAATAATTATTTATTGAATTGCAATAAAAATTTGCAAATTTTTGATAATTGCCACGGATGCTATTGATAATCAACAACTTACACATAGTCGGGTGCACTTGCAGGTGCACCCGACTTTCTATAAAAAGCTATGATTCAGCGAATTAGTAGCCAAAAATATCTTCCACCGAAACGGTCTCCACAGGGCCAAGGGTCTTGAGGTAGGCCATGTCAAGGTCCTTGGTATCTCCAAGGATGGAGTAGTTGTAGGTTCGGCCGGAAATCCATTTGGCGTGAGTGGCAAGGAGGTCTTCCATGGTAAGGGCGTCAACCTTCTCAAAGAGGAGTTTCTCCCGGGGCTCAGTGAGGCCAAGCTCCTGTGCCTGGAGATAGCTGTAGAGCACACGCTCCCCTATCACGCGCTGGGTGCGGAGCTTTCCAAGGATGGAAGCCTTGGCAATCTCAAGGTTCTCGGGGGCCTGAGGCAGGGTTTCGATAATCTCCTCGAAGCCTTCTACTGCCTTTTGGAGCTTGTCGTTCTGGGAAGCGATGTAGGCGCGGAAGGAATAAGTGTCACCGGTAAACGCGGGCTCCGACAGCAAGGCGCCGGCCCCGTATGCCAGGGCGCGGGATTCCCTCATCTCCTGGAACACTATTGCGTTCATGCCTCCGCCGTAGTACTCGTTGAAAAGCTCAATATAGGGAGCTTCTTCAAGCGAGAACTCTTCCCCGCGGTCAGAGTACTGCACGTAATTGAACTGGCGGGAGTCGTAATGAGTCACAAACACCTTGGCCGAAGGAGTAAGGCGCTTGGCGGGATGAGTCTTCACAAGGGGCTCGAGACCCTCTGCGGGATGATACTTGGAAAGCATCTCCTTCACATCCTCAAGCGATGCCGGGCCATAATATACTATGGTATGCTGCTTCCCAAGGAGGTCTTTGAGGGAAGAAAGGATTTCGGCCGAAGTAAGGGCCTTTACCTTTGCGTTGGAAAGCGTCCCGGCCTTAACGTACTCGGGGCCGTAAATGAGGTACTTCTGAAGGGCGCTGCTGCAGGCCCTCTGGTTCTTCTTGGAGTCTTCGCGGGAGCGAAGGATGTCGGCCTTGAGCTCTGCAAGGATATCGTCATTGGGAGTAACATTTCTCAGCTGATACTCAAGTGCTTCCAGGGCCGAAGGAAGGTTCTCCGAAAGGCCGGAGACGGAAATGGACGTGGTGTTTCCTCCAACGCGCGGGGAAGCCGACGAGGCAAGGCCGTAGAGCTTCATGGCAAAGTCCTCCGCGCTGTACTTCTCGGAGCCAAGATATGAGAAATAGTCTGCGGCAAGGTCCAGGACGGGGTCGTTGTCGGTGCCCCTGTCATAGCGGAAAGCGAGTGACGCGATGTCGTTCTGGACATTCTTCTTGTACAGGAGCCTGAGACCGGCGAAATCGGACACGGTCAAATCCTTTTCAAAGTCCACGAAGACGGGCTCAATAGGAGCGGGCTCAGAGGCGGCGATTTCGGCGAGGAAGGCGCTCTGCTTGTCCCTGTTGGTGTAGATGGGGGTAATCTTGGGAGCGTCTATCTTCTTTATGCTCTTATCCTCTCCAAGGCGCTTGAACACAACTGCATAGCCGTTTTCGGGGAGGTATTTTGACGCCCAGGCCACAACGTCTTCCTTGGTAATCTTTGCAATCCTGTCCAGTTTTCCGGCCTCCCATTCCCAGGAGGTGCCGTTGATGAAGGATTTCATGAAAAGGTTGGTGCGGTAGCGGTTGGAGGTAAGCCCCTGCATGGCCCTCAGCTTGTAATTGGCCTTCACGGCCTCCAGAAGTTCTTCCGAGAACTCTCCTTCGCGAAGTTTTTCGGCCTCATCCAAAAGGAGATTCAGAACCTCCTCAAGGCTCTGGCCGTCCTTCGGCATACCTTCGGCAAGCATAAGGCCCCAGTCCGTGCGGTTGTAGGAGAAGAAGGCGCCGCCAAGGATTTCCTGAGACTGGAGAAGGTTGCGGTCTACAAGACCTGCGTTGCCGTTGTAGAGGATTGAGCTTGCAATCTCGGCAATTTCGCTTTCGGGGGAAGACTCTCCTGGCGTGCGCCATCCAAGCATCACGAATTCTGCGTCATAGCCAAGCACATTCTTTACCTTGGGCTCGGTGATGGGATCCTCCGGGGCAATGTTGCGCTCCGGAAGCGCGGGATTGGGTTTCCACTCCCCGAAGTACTTCTTTATTATCTTCACCATCTGATCCGGGTCAAAGTCTCCGGAGAGGCAGATGGCAACGTTGTTGGGTACGTAATAAGTGTCTTTCTGGCGACGGATGGCCTTGAGGGAAGGATTTTTCAGGTGATCCTGAGTGCCGATGACAGTCTGCGTGCCGTAGGGATGGTGCACGAAAAGCATGCTGTCAAGGGCGTCGATGGCTTTTTCGCTATCGTCCGTGAGTCCCATGTTCTTTTCCTCATACACGGCCTCAAGCTCCGTGTGGAAGCCGCGGAACACGCAGTTCATGAAGCGGTCGGCCTCAATGCGCGCCCAGTTCTCCACCTGATTGGACGGGATTTCCTCCACGTAGCAGGTTACGTCGTTGGAAGTAAAGGCGTTTGAGCCCTCCGAGCCGATGATGGACATCAGTTTGTCATACTCATTTGGAATGGCAATCTTTGACGCCTCAAGGCTTATGGAGTCTATTTGATGGTAGAGGGCCTCCCTCTCTGAAGGCTCCGTAAGGGTACGGTAAACCTCGTACAGGGAATCTATCTTTGCCAGCATGGGTTTTTCGGCCTCATAGTCCTGCGTGCCGAATATCTCCGTGCCCTTGAACATCATGTGCTCAAGGTAATGGGCTAGGCCGGTGTTGTCCGAGGGGTCGTCCTTGCCGCCGGCGTGGACGGCAATGTATGTCTGGATCCTTGGCTGGTCCTTATTAACTGACATATATACCTTAAGGCCATTGCTGAGGGTATAGATTTTTGCCTCAAGAGGGTCTCCTTTCACGGAGTCATAACGCGGGCCGCAGGCCATGACCGATACGGCCAGCGCGGCGATGAGCACGAGTTTCTTCATTTCAAAAACGTTTTACTGACACAAAAGTACAAAAAAAACTGTATCTTTGCAGGTTATATAACGTTATCATAATGAAAAATTTTGTAGAGGAGCTAAAATGGAGAGGCATGATCCAGGATATCATGCCCGGAACAGAAGAAAAACTAATGGAAGGCCCGCAGGCGGCTTATGTAGGAATTGACCCCACGGCCGATTCCCTTCATATCGGCCACCTTGTGAGCGTAATGATACTGAAGCATTTCCAGAACTGCGGCCACAAGCCCTATGCACTTGTAGGCGGCGCCACCGGCATGATCGGTGACCCCTCCATGAAAAGCGCAGAGCGCAACCTTCTTGACGAGGAAACCCTCCGTCACAACGTAGAAGGCATCAAGGCCCAGCTTTCCCGCTTCCTGGATTTTGACTCGGACGCTCCCAACAAGGCCGAACTTGTGAACAACTATGACTGGATGAAGGATTACTCTTTCATTAACTTCATCCGAGATATCGGCAAGCACATCACCGTAAACTACATGATGGCCAAGGATTCCGTGAAAAAACGCCTCCAGAGGGACTCCTCGGAGGGCATGTCCTTCACGGAATTC
>DGXO01000009.1 GCA_002395605.1 Bacteroidales bacterium UBA4230 | reverse complement strand
GGCGGGAAATGCACCAGTCGCGGGCGTTTTCCATCCAGTGACGGTAGGTGTTCACGTATTTTTCCGGGATGAACTTGGTTCGGCCGCTCTCTACGGTCTCGAGGGCCATCTTGGCAAGGGTTTCCATCTTGAGGAACCACTGTGCGCTGAGCTTGGGCTCAATGACGGCGTCCGTGCGCTCGGAGTAGCCCACAGGGCTGGTGTAGTCTTCCACCTTCACAAGGTTTCCGGCCTCTTCCAGCATCTTCACTATCTTCTTACGGGCCACAAAACGGTCTTCGCCCACAAGGATCTGGGCTTTCTCGTTGAGTTTACCGTGGTCGTCAATGATTTCAAGCACGGGGAGGTTGTGCCTGAGGCCTATCTCATAGTCGTGGACATCGTGGGCGGGAGTAACCTTAAGGCAGCCTGTGCCGAAGTCCATCTCCACGTAATCGTCCTCAATTACGGGGATTTCCCTGTTGATAAGGGGGATGAGGACCTTCTTGCCACTCAGCCAGTGATGGCGTTCGTCGTTAGGATTGACGCAGATGGCAGCATCGGCCATAATGGTCTCAGGACGGGTTGTAGCTATTACAAGGAACTTGTCCGTGGGGTTGCCGTTGCCGTCCGAGATGAAGTACCTCAGATGATAGAAATGGCTCTTGGTATCCTTGTGGATGACTTCGTCGTCACTTACGGCGGTAAGGGCCTCGGGGTCCCAGTTGACCATGCGCACGCCCTTGTAAATCCAGCCTTTCTTGTAGAAATACACAAAGGTGTTGATAACGGCGTCGCTGAGGGCGGGCTCCATTGTGAAGCGGGTGCGGTCCCAGTCGCAGGAGCATCCAAGCTTGCGGAGCTGCTCCAGGATAATTCCTCCGTGCTCTTCTTTCCATTCCCAGGCGTGCCTCAGGAACTCCTCACGGCCGATATCCTCCTTCTTTATGCCCTGGGCCTTGAGCTTGGCCACCACCTTTGATTCGGTGGCGATGGAAGCGTGGTCCGTGCCGGGCACCCAGCAGGCGTTCTTGCCGTCCATGCGGGCCTTCCTTATGAGGACGTCGTTGAGGGTATTGTTGAGCACATGGCCCATATGGAGGATTCCGGTCACGTTGGGCGGCGGAATCACTATGGTATATGGCTGTTTTTCATTGGGTTCACTGTGGAAAAACTTATGGTCTAGCCAATACTTGTACCACTTGTCTTCCACCTGGGCTGCACTGTACTTTGCGGCAAGTTCTTTCATATAATTACGTTTAATCCTACAAATTTACTGCTTTTTTATTAATTTTGCGAAAATTAAAAGGATTATGGACAACAACCAACCCAAACCCCAGAATCAGCTCAGCATAGAGCTCAATCCCCAGACCACAAAGGTATCATACTCAAACCTTGCAATCATATCCCATTCACGCAGTGAATTCGTGCTGGACTTTGCAACCACGCTCCCCGGCCTTCCCAAGGCGCAGGTCAGTGACCGCATCATCATGACCCCTGAGCACGCAAAACGCCTTATGAACGCCCTCTTTGACAATGTTTCAAAGTACGAGGCCCAGTTTGGCGTAATAGATCTCGGCGGAAACAAGGGCCAGGGTCCCCAGCAGGGCGGCGGCACCTTCAACCTTGCCGATTTCGGCCCGTTTGGCGGCGGAAAGAACTAGTAAACGTCATTCTGAGCGAAGCCCGAAGGGCGGAGTCGAAGAATCTCAAACAATATGGATTTATCAAAGATCAAGGCTTTTGCCTTTGACATAGACGGCGTTGCAACTGATGGCGGCGTGTTCTGTGGCTCGGACGGAGACCTTCTCCGTACCTATGACGCCAAGGACGGCTTTGCCATAAGAATGGCAATAATGAACGGCTTTCCGGTAGCCGTAATCACCGGCGGAAGCTCCGAAAGCATCCGTAAACGCATGGTTACCAGCGGGGTAAAGCCGGAAGACGTGTTCCTTCACTGCCGTGACAAACGTGAGCAGTTCCGGCAGTTCTGTGAGCGCTATGGCCTGGAGCCAAAAGATATCATGTACTTTGGAGACGACGTCCCGGACATTGACTGCATGAAGATGAGCGGCTGCGGAGTATGCCCCTCAGATGCAGTAGAAGAAGTTAAGGATATCGCCGATTATGTAACGGAACATCCCGGCGGAAAGGGCTGCCTAAGGGAAGCCATCGAAAGAACGCTCCGGGAACAGGGAAAGTGGCGTTTTGACGCCGTAACTTACAAGAAACTGTTCTAAGGAATGGACCTTCACGGCAAACGGATAATCCTTGCAAGCGGCTCCCCCAGAAGGCGGGAGCTGCTTAAGGGTTTGGATATTGACTTTACGGTAGATACATGCAATAACTTCAAGGAGGAGTTTAGCCCGGACACTCCCGCCGAAGAAGTCCCCGTACTCATGTCAGAAGGCAAGTCCGCGGGCTTTCACAGGGCACTTGAGACCGATGAAATCCTTATTACCGCAGACACCATGGTAATCCTCCCTCCTCAGGACGGCCGCCCCGGGGAGATTCTTGGGAAGCCCCGTGACCGCGAAGATGCCGCCCGGATGCTCCGGGACCTTTCCGGCCGCAAGCACCATGTCACAACCGCCGTCACCATCCGCTCAAATACCCTCAAGGACACCTTCACAGCTACTACGGAAGTGTGGTTCAAAGAGCTTTCAGATGAAGAAATCTATTATTACATAGACACTTACAAGCCCTTTGACAAGGCAGGCGCATACGCCATCCAGGAGTGGATAGGCCATATTGGCATCACGCGCATTGAAGGGTCCTATTTCAATGTAGTGGGGTTCCCTGTCCAGAGGGTTTGGGAGCACCTGCAGGCATTTCTATAGCCAGGCGCCGTGGAGATAAACACCTAACACATAGTCACTTACGCAAAAGAGGGTGCTTGAAAACAAGCACCCTCTTTTGCATAAACCACTGATATTCAATTGTTTGCCTCCACGCCATAATGCCATTTGACAAAATCACGGATGGCATCTTCGACGGGAGTGAGCGTATATCCAAGTTCTCGGCGGGCACGGACGCAACTGTACCACTCCTCATACTCAAGCTGCCGTACATTGTGCGGATAAATGTCATTGTGAATGCCGATGAGGCCAAGAATGTGCCCTATTCGGCCTACGCAGTCTACAATCCAGTTGGGGAACTCAAGGCATAGCTGCCTGTAGCCGCAAACCTTGGCCTGAAGACGGTAATAGTCTTTTAGTTTGATGCATTCTCCTGTAAGAAGATACCTTCCCCTTCCCTTTTCCAGGGCATTTGCAATGGCAACTGCCGCATCCCTCACATGAAGGATGGACTTGGCGCCGCGGGTGACAAAAATGAGCGGCTTTTTCCAGCCGAGGAGCACCATTTGGCCGGAAGAAGGCTTGGAGTCATACGCTCCCAGCATGAAACCCGGATTCACAATCACTATCCTTAGTTCCGGATGCGCGGCGCCATACTCCAAAAGGGCGTCCTCCCCTGCCTTCTTACTGATGGCATATGGAGACTTGTCGTATGGCGGGCCGAAGGGGGCGCTTTCGTCTGAAGGGTGATCAGAGGTACCTGTAACGATAGTATTTGCCGTGCTTGTATGCACCAGAACATTGATTCCGGAAAGGGTAGCAACCTCACAAAGCATTGCCGGAAGATCCCTGTTCACGGGAAGGAAATCCTCCACGGCAGGAAGAGCCATATCCGTAGTTCCGGCGCAGTTGATTATGGCGCTGCAGCCACCCGCCGCCGCCATGAGATCCTCTTTTGAGAGGATACTCCCCCGGACAATGTCCACACCCGGCACGTCCAGCGACGAGCGCACCAGCGCCCGCACCTCAATCCCTCGCTCCAGAAGCACCTGAAGGACGTTTCGGCCCAAAAGACCGGTAGCACCAAGAAGGAGGACCATCGTCAGTGAGCCTTATGAGTGTGATGGGAGAAAAGCCGCTGGGGAATTTCCATGGCAAGGATGATTCCAAGGACTATTGAGACAGCCACCTTGATGGCCATGAAGCCGCTCCCCACCGCCAGGAGAAGTTCTCCGGAAGTGAGATAGTAAGAAAACCAGAATATACCGGCGCCGGGGACAAGCGTAAAGATTCCGCAGATAATGAAGATCTGGGCTGGGCAGCGGGTAGGAACCGCACTGAAACGTGACAGAAGGCACACCATAAGTGCCGCAAACATAGCGGAAACAGGAGCGCCCACACCCAGTACCCTGAATGCCACAAGATACGTGAGCCAGCCAATCACGCCAATTGCCCCGGCCGTAAGATACTGCGGCCTGTCAATGCCGTAAAGCACTGCAAAACCTACTGTTCCAATGAATGAAGCTATAGCCTGAGCAAGATAGCTTTCCGTTTCCGGATTAGGCTCATAACCGGTAAGCCGTAGCATACCGCCAAAGACAGCCCCGTCCAGAAGGAAGGCCGCAGCGACGCCCATCGCTATGCAGAAAAAGCCCAGCATGGCATCCGTCATACGGGTTATGCCAGCAAGGTAGTCTGAATTTGCAAGGTCACGCACGCCGTTGGTGAAAGGCACCCCCGGAATAAGCGGCATCACTGCGCCAATGATGATATTGCTGAGGCATATGCCGATACCGACTCTCCAGCAAAGGATTGAGACCAGGGACACAAGTAGCGCGTTACAGATGCCGCCAACTATCTTTGAGAGATACCTGGAACTCACAAAGGACATAAAGAGGAAAAGGATGGCCCCGGCTATACCCGCCGCTGTGCAGTCCAGGAAACCTCCTCCAAACACGGCGGAGAATCCCGCCGCACTCAGGGTTGTAGCCACAAACTGCTCCCAGAAGGGCTTTGCGGGCATATTCTTGATACGGGAAATCCTTTCCTTAGCCTCCTGAAGGCTGCATTTTCCGGCCGATATATCATAGCTCAGGCGGTTCACCGCCGTCACCTTGCAAAGCTGGACGCTCCTAATGGGAATGAACGCAACGTTGGCATAAGTGGATGCCTGGCCGCCAGATTTTGAAACTTTCTCTGCCTGACCCGTTGTGAAAATACCGTTTGAGAGCACGAAGAAATTGCTGGAACTGACGCCGTAGTGCGTGGCAATCCGGCCCATGATATCCTCTACGCGGGATATTTCAGCGCCATTCTCCAGGAGAATGTGCCCGGCCTCGGAGGCCACTTCCAGAACTTCGGCGAAATCCGGCTTTTCCATTACAGTCTACCTTGCTCTCCAAGATGGGAGTCTTTGAATCCCAGGAAGTACAAAACGCCATCCAGGCCGATTGAGGACAGGCTCTGGCCTGCCGATTCCTTTACGCGCGGCTTTGCGTGGAAGGCGATTCCAAGGCCGGCTTCACCCAGCATGGGGAGGTCATTGGCACCGTCTCCCACGGCAATTGTCTGGGCTATGTTCACCTTCTCAGTCATGGCAATGAGCTTGAGGAGATCGGCCTTCCTTCGGCCGTCCACAATCTCTCCCACATACCTTCCGGTGAGTTTTCCGTCCTCTCCTATTTCAAGCTCGTTGGCATATACGTAGTCTATGCCGTAGCGGCGCTGGAGGTACTCTCCAAAGAAGGTGAAGCCGCCGGAAAGGATGGCAATCTTGTAGCCGCAGGTTTTGAGGACGCTCATGAGGCGGTCCGTGCCTTCGGTTATGGGAAGGTTCTGGGCAATATCCTCCATTACAGATACATCCAGGCCCTTAAGTAAAGCGACTCTTTCGGTGAAACTTTCCTTAAAGTCTATCTCTCCCCTCATGGCGCGCTCCGTGATTGCGGCAACCTTTTCGTATACGCCGTGACGCCTTGCAAGCTCATCTATGCATTCGGCCTGGATCAGAGTGGAATCCATATCGAAGCATATGAGGCGGCGCATGCGGCGGTACATGTCGTCTTTCTGGAAAGAGAAGTCCATGCCGGATTCCGAGCTCAGGGTCATGAGCTCTTTCTGAAGGCTGGCGCGGTCTTCGGCCGAAAGGAAACCACGGACGGAAAACTCCACGCAAGCGCGGACATTCCTTTCCGGATGCATGATGCTCATTCGGCCTGTGAGGCGCTTGATGGCATCTATGTTTAGTTCGTGACGGCTTACAACCTCTGCGGCCGAACGGATCTGCGCGGCGCTGAGGCTTCGGCCGATAACCGTGAGAATGTAGCGGTTCTTGCCCTGGCGGCCCGCCCAGGTCTCGTAGTCGTCGTCTGCAATGGGCTCAAAGCCAATTGTTACGCCAAGTTCCGTGGCCTTGAAAAGGAGTTCCTTCATTACCTGCCCGGAAGAAGCCTCGTCTATGCGGATGAGGATGCCGAGGGACAGCGTGCTGTGGATATCGGCCTGGCCGATGTCCAGGATCTGGGCGTCATAACGCGCCAGGATATCCATTATCGAAGCGGTAAGGCCAATCCTGTCCTTACCCGATATGCGAATTAATATCTGTTCTTTTTTCATAAGCGTGCAAATTTAAGGATTTTTCCTTATTTTTGTAAGTTAAAACAAGAAAATGGGCCTGTTAATACTATATCTCCTTCTCACGATGGGCATTTCGTTCCTCTGTTCGCTGCTGGAATCAGTGCTCATGTCCACTCCACTTTCCTATATAACCATGAAAGAAGACGAGGGGGATAAGAACGCCGCCCTTTTCATGAAGTTCAAACAGGACCCTGACCGCCCGCTTTCGGCCATCCTGTCACTCAACACCATAGCCAACACCCTTGGTGCGGCGGCTGTAGGCCACCAGGCCACCCTCCTTACCGGAGACCATTGGTTCGGCATCATTTCGGCCGTCATGACCATCCTCATCCTGGTTTTTTCGGAGATTGTGCCCAAAACCATCGGCACGTCACATTGGAAGGACCTCCTGTGGCTGTCAAGGGTGATGAATTTCCTGGTGTATCTCCTCTATCCCGTCGTGTGGCTTATTGACAAGCTTCACAACACAATCTCAGACGAAGACCCTGATCTGGGCATTTCCAGGGAGGAAGTGTCGGCAATGGCAAATATCGGAGAGGAAGAAGGCGTGCTGGACAATTCAGAAAACAAGGTAATCCAGAATATCATCAAGCTCGACGACATCAAGGCCTACGACGTAATGACTCCCCGCGTGGTGGCGGCTATCGCCCCGGAGAACATGACCCTGAGGCAGTTCTACAAGCAGGAGGAGCTCTCCCACAACTCCAGGATTCCGGTATACGCAGACTCCCCGGAGTTCATCACCGGATACATCCTCCGCTACGACGCCCTTGAGAATCTGGCCGAAGACAAGTTTGACATGAAACTGCGCTCAATAAAGCGCAAGATTGCCGCCTTCCATGAGGAGACATCCGTCTCCGACATCTGGGAAAGCCTCCTCAAGACCAAGGACCAGATTGCCTGCATAATTGACGATTATGGCTGCTTCCAGGGCATCATAACGCTGGAAGACATCATGGAAACCATCCTTGGCATGGAAATCATCGACGAAAACGACACTATCACGGATATGCAGCAGTATGCAAAGGAACGCTGGCTCAAGCGCAAGAACCAGTACAAGCAGATAGTGCTTCCGGAAGACGACGATGACTAGGCTGTTTTTCAATCCCCTTACCGGAAAATTTTTCACCATTGTCGCAAGGAGGCGCCGGAAGCCCCGCAAGGCCCCTGCTGGCCCGGAGGTCGAGGCCCTTCGCTCCCGGGCAAAGGCGGAACTGCCGCCGCGGCTTTCTGAACTTGCCTCAGAGCACGGGTTCCATTACAATAAGGTATTCATAAAGAATAACGTAAGTAACTGGGGCAGTTGCTCCAGCCTTGGAAATATCAACCTGAACCTGAGGCTTGTGACGCTGCCTCCGGAACTCCGGGATTACGTGATGCTCCATGAACTCTGTCACCTCAGGTACATGAACCACGGGCCCAAATTCCATGCGCTTCTGGAGTCGGTTTGTCCCGGCCACCGGGAACTGGCAAAAGCTTTGCAGAAGGTCCGTTTATGCTAAAATATTGATTAATAGTTAATTATAACTTTTACTCCTATCGTTTTAGGCTGGAGTAATATTTATAAAACACTGATTATTAGATAGTTAATGAAAACGGTTGCAATCATAGGAGCCGGAGCTGCGGGGTGCTTTTGCGCCGCGGAGCTGAGGCGTGTGGCTCCTGATGTGGCCGTAACGGTGTTTGAGGCCGGTTCAAAGCCCCTTGCAAAGGTAGCCATTACCGGCGGCGGCCGATGCAACCTTACCAACGATTTTGAAGGTATCCGCTCTCTGGCCGAAGCCTATCCCCGCGGAGAAAGGGTGATGAAACGCGCCCTGAAGGCGTTTTCCCAGGAAGACACCATCCGCTGGTTCTCGGAACGCGGAGTCCCCTGCACCCTTCAGGAAGACCACTGCTGGTTCCCCGTGAGCCAGGACGCCATGGACGTTGTCCGCTGCCTTCTCCGTGAAATGAAGGGAGTGGACTTGAGGGTTGGGACTCCCGTGAGATTTCTTCGCCCGGCCGATGGTAGTTTTGTCATTTCGAGCGCAGCCGAAGGCGGAGTCGAGAAATCTCATTATGACTGCGTTGTGGTAACAACGGGCGGAATGACAAAGGGCGGTTCATTCCTTGAAGGCCTTGACCTTGAGATAATTCCGCCGGTGCCGTCGCTTTTCACCCTGAACATCCCGGATAAAAGCCTCACCGCGCTCATGGGCCTTGTGGTAAACGCCTCAATAAGCCTCCAGGGCACGCCCTTCAAGGCCGATGGTCCCCTTCTCATTACCGACTGGGGCATAAGCGGCCCGGCAACGCTGAAGCTCTCGTCTTACGCCGCACGGCACCTTGCCGAAACACAGTACAAGGGCACGGTGGCCATAAACTGGCTTGACCGCTCAGAGAATGAGGTGCGGGAAATGCTGCAAAAATCGGCCTCAGGGAGCCCTCAGAAGCAGATTGTAAACACTCCCCTCCTTCTTCAGCAAAGGCTGTGGGAGCATCTTATTTCAAAGGCCGGACTGAGAAAAGACATCCGCTGGGCCGAACTTGGCTCAAAGGGCCTCAATCGCCTCATAGCCGCCCTCACCCAGGACACCTACCCCGTTTCCGGCAAGGGAAAATTCAAGGAAGAGTTTGTTACGGCAGGGGGTATCGGCCTTTCAAACATAGACCTATCAACCCTTGAGTGCAAGCGGTACCCGGGCCTGTTTTTTGCAGGAGAAATACTTGACATAGACGCCATTACCGGTGGTTTCAACCTCCAGGCCGCCTGGAGTACCGGCTATATCTGTGCCCATAGCATCATATCGTTTTTGGGATAACAATATTTGTGTTTCAAGATAAATAGTTGTAAGTTTGTAGAAAAAGAGTTTATGAAGAAAGAACACAATAATACTCTGGAGAGTCCTGCCGCATCATATGGTAGTACAATAAGGGTTGGGGATTTGCATTTCCAGCCTATGGAGAATGTTGAAGATTCTCTTCGTGCCAAAGGCTATATCTCATTGGAAGAATTCCAAAAAAGGGTTTCCAATTTGATATAGAAATGAAGCTTCCTATTGTCAATACCGGAATCAAACTATTTCTATCTCCTTTATTTCTCCAACAAGTGGATGAGATAGTAGACAAAAATGCAGATGAACACATAGAACTTGTAGCCTTATTCATGTCAAGACTAATTAAGGGACTGCAAAATCTATCCAACATAGACACGCTGACTCAAACATCAATGTGGCAGCATGTTTTTACCATTGAGGACATAGGAATTATTTCATTTATGCCCTTTTTTGACTCTTCCAGTCATACTCAATATATAGCCGTTGAACATATTGAATGGACTCTCCGTACCAGTTATTTCTTCCATGTCTTTAATGCCGAGTAATGGATACTACAACGTTTGTCATACTAGCAATGGCTGCGGCCATCATCCTTACAGCCGTCATCACGTATCTCATCATGCACGCTCATGAGGTAAAGGCCTGCAATACGCTTGAGAATGAACTCATTGCCTCCAAAGAGGCGCTTAAGACCGCAGAGGTCCTGAGAGAGATGCAGCAGGAGTCATTTGACAAGCAGCTTGAAGCCATCAAGGGCCAGCTCACCGCAGAAACCGAAAAACTACTTGCCCAGCGTGAGGATGCCCTCCAGAAAAAGGCCGAAGAAACCTTCAAGGCACTCGCGGGCCCGCTTGGCCAGAACCTGAAGGCAATGCAGGAGAGCTTCGAGGCCCAGAAAAAATCCCAGACTGAGGGCACGGCAACGCTGAAAACGGCCGTGGAGCAGGCTGTGAAGCACCTTCAGGACCAAACCCAGGCAATAGGCACAAAGGCCGACAACCTTGCCGAAGCCCTCAAAGGCCAGAACAAGATGACTGGCACCTGGGGAGAAATGATCCTCTACAACATCCTCGTGAACGAAGGCATGGAGGAAGGCCGGGACTTTGACCGGGAGGAAACCCTGAGGGATGCACAGGGCACCATAGTGCTCAACGAGGACAGCGGCAAGCGCATGAGGCCGGACTACATCCTCCATTACCCGGACCGCACGGAGGTTATAGTGGATGCAAAAACCTCAATGGAGGCACTCTCAGACTGGTATTCGGCAAAGGAACCCGCCCTTAAGGAAGACGCCGCCAGAAGAAACCTCCAGGCCATCCGCACCCAGATTAAGAGCCTCTCCACAAAGCGCTACCAGGACTATATCAGGGAAGGCTACAAGACCCTGGACTACGTAATTATGTTCATCCCCAATTACGGAGCGCTCCAGCTTGCCAAATCCCTTGTGCCAAATATATTCAACGAGGCCTATCAGCAGGGAGTCCTCCTTACAACGGAAGAGACCCTAATGCCTTTCCTCCGCATGATCCGCGTCGCCTGGACCAATTATGAGCAGGCCCGGAACCAGGAGAAGATAATAAAGGCCGCCCAGGCCATGATAGACCGTGTGGCCGATTTCTCCAAGGCCCACGCCGCCATGGGAGAAAAGCTGAAGGCAGCGCAGGAAGAATACGACAAAGTATCGGCCAAAATCAGTGATTCCGGCCAGTCAATTCTTGTAAGCGCGCACCAGCTTATTAAACTGGGCGTTCCCAAAAATCCCAAGAAACCATTACCAGAAATACAGTAAAAGCCTATGTGGGACCAGATTGTCAAAAGCCTCAGGAAATACACATACATCTACGACGAAATAGACACGGACGCCGCGGCCGAAAGAATTAAGGCTTCCATTTGGTTCAAGGGCCCCAACGCCTGGATTCTGGCGTTTGCCATAGTCCTGGCCTCGGTGGGCCTTAACGTAAACTCCACGGCGGTAATCATCGGCGCCATGCTCGTCTCTCCTCTCATGGGGCCAATCATCGGCACCGGCCTGGCGCTTGGAACCAACGACACCGACCTCCTGAAATCGGCCGCAAAGAACCTCCTGGTAATGGTGGTGATATCCCTCCTGGCATCCACCATCTTCTTTGCGCTCTCTCCGCTGTCGCTGGTGAATCCCACGGAACTTGAGGCCCGCACCTCCCCTACCATCTACGACGTTCTCATTGCGCTGTTCGGCGGCCTTGCCGGCATCCTTGAAAACAGCCGAAAAGAGCGCGGAACGGTGCTTTCCGGAGTTGCCATTGCTACGGCCCTCATGCCGCCGCTTTGCACCGCCGGCTACGGCCTAGCGCACCTTGACATGCACTTTTTCTTTGGGGCGCTGTACCTTTTTGTCATAAACAGCGTGTTCATTGCCCTGGCAACTTATCTGATGGTGAAGTACCTGCGTTTCCGCACCGTCAGCGGCATCTCCCCTGAAACCGCCAAGAAGCGCAGGAATCTCATTTCCACCGTGCTTGCCATAGTGATTATCCCCAGCATCTGGAGCGCCATAGTGCTTGTGGGCAACAACGATTATGAGCGCAACGTCCGGAGCTTTGTAGAGAGTAACCGCATAGTCGGAAGCTCGTATATATATGATTATAAGGTAGAAGGCCGAAAAGTGAGGTTCTCCTTCGCCGGGGAGGAACTCTCCGACAGCCTCCGCACAGACTTCTTTGAAAAAGCCGCGGCATATCACCTTAAACCAAAGAGCATCACCATCTCCGAGCACAATTTCGGGCTCACGCAGAAGGAAATGGAGTCCATGATGAAGGAAGTTACCACAAAGGCCGATGAAGAGCGCATTCGCTACGACTCCGAGATTGAGGCGCTTCGCTCCAGCCTGGATTCCCTTGCAACGCGCCTCCAAACCCTTGAGGCAATTCAGGATCAGGCCGATTCCCTTATGGTCACTACGGACGCCCCGGAAGAGATTTAAAAATATTTTGCAAATTAATAAAAACACCTTATCTTTGCATTCCGCAATTGGTGCGATGGCCGAGTGGTTAGGCACAGGTCTGCAAAACCTGCTACAGCGGTTCGATTCCGCTTCGCACCTCCCAAAAGAGTCCCCCAGATACCTGGAGGGCTCTTTTTGTTGTATCCGAAACTAAACGAAACGTTTTATTTGACAATTTGTTACGTATTTCCGTAAAAGCGAAACATTTTTTACTTACATTTGTTTCGGAAATCAAAACCGAACCTTCTCTAACTTATCTTTATAACATTAAAAGCGGCCCTTGTGAAAGTGCCGCTTTTTTTTTCGGCCTATTGCAGAACGGCGTTTTTATGCATATATTTGCATACTTAAGAAAAACTAATTACCTACAATACCATGGCAAAGAAATTCGTTTGTAAAGTGTGCGGTTATGTCCACGAAGGTGACGCCGCCCCCGAAGTATGTCCCAAGTGCAAGAAGAGCGGAGTATTCAAGGAAGTGAATCCCCTCGCCGGTACAAAGACCGAGGCCAATCTTAAAGAGGCTTTCGCCGGAGAGTCCCAGGCCCGCAACAAGTACACCTACTTCGCCTCAAAGGCAAAGAAGGAAGGTTACGTCCAGATTGCAGCCCTCTTTGAGGAAACCGCTGCCAATGAGAAGGAGCACGCCAAGATCTGGTTCAAGTACCTCTGCGGCGGAGACATCCCCACAACGGCCGAAAACCTTGCTGCAGCCGCCGAAGGCGAAAACTGCGAATGGACCGACATGTACGCCCGCATGGCCCGCGAAGCCCGCGAGGAAGGCTTCGACGAGATTGCCGCCAAGTTCGAGATGGTTGGAGAGATTGAGCGCCACCATGAGGAGCGCTACCTCAAGCTCCTTGAGAACGTAAACGGCAAGAAGGTGTTCTCCAAGGACGGTGACGCCATCTGGCAGTGCGCCAACTGCGGCCACATTGTGGTTGGGAAAGAGGCACCGGACGTATGCCCCGTGTGCAATCATCCCCAGTCTTACTTCCAGGTTCTTGCACAGAACTACTAATAATTAAGGCCCGCGCTTGCGGGCCTTAATTTATTAACTAGTATAACTATTAGTAAGTTACAACGGGCTCAAGTTCCTTGGCAAGGTCAATGTACTTCTGGATTTCTTTTTCTACGGGAGTACGCTTGCAAAGGTGCTTTGCTTCATTGACCTCAAGCATTTTTGCTGCGAGGTTGGCAGCATTGCGGTTGCGGAGTTCCTTGACGGTGTCTACACCGGCGGCCTCAAGGAGTTCTGAGAACTGAGGGCCGACACCCTTGATGCGGAAAAGGTCTGCATGGTTTACCCAGGTGAGGATGAGGTCTCCGCGGATACCGGTTTGCTCTTCCAGTGCCTTGCGGCCCTTAGGGGCAGCACCCTTCTCAAGAAGCTGGTCTACTGTTTCAATACCTGCAGCAATGAGTTTTTCTGCATAAACGGGGCCGATACCCTGAATGTCAATGATTTTGTAAGCCATAGTATTTTAATTATTAATTGGTTGTGCTGTGTTTCATTTCTCAAATATAAAAATAAATTCTCAAAAAAGGAAATTTTTTCATATATTTGCAGCTGTAAGGTATTATAGCATGGAAACATACCCGCTGGAAGCCCAAAAAATTTATTATTCCTCTGACCTTCTTACCCTGGACTGTGAAAACGGCCCGGAGACCCTGAAGATTGGAGAGTGGCTTCTGAAGGATCCCGTGCGCATTCACCGCATGATAGTGAAGGAGAAAACCTTGCAGGTAGACCAGCTGGAAGTTTTTGCGCCCCTGGTGTCCAAACTTCGCCGCGCAGACTACGAATACTACCGCCGCATAACCGGCCTCAAGATGCTCATAGACTTCCCCGGATACAGCTCCGAAGTCGAGGCCCGCATCCCTTATGACACAGACCCCATCGCATTCTATAAATGGTGGCGCAAAGGAAAGAACGAAAACAAAGTGTATCTCTCCCCCGCATACCAGTTCAAGCTCTTCCAGAAAGTTGCCAAGATGGAGCCCAAGGTCATGCTCAAAAAGGACATTGAGTTTGTAAAAACCTTCTGAATGACAGTCCCCGAAATTATGGCAGTCCCCACAGCCCCTTCAAGGGAGGAGCTTGACAGGGACGTTTGGGACAACGACTACTGTCTCAGTTACTCTGAAGACGGCACCAGGCTTCTGGACGCCGAAAACTTCCCCTCCGATGTAACCGTAAAAGAGGGCTGCAGAGTCATCTGCGACAACGTCTTTGCTTTCCAGGACTACATGGCCGAAGTAAAAATCGGCCAGGAAATTCCACTGGAGCAGCGCAGTTCCTACCTTGAGAAAATCCATCTCCCCTCCACCCTCACGCACATAGGCGCCTGCGCCTTTGCCGAATGCGGGGAACTAATAACCATAAAACTTCCCGGGGGCCTTCTTTTCATTGGGGAATCGGCCTTTGTAGACTGCTGGCAGCTTGAATCCGTAAACATTCCCGCGGGCTGCAGGATTATCGGCCCGAGAGCATTCCAGGGCTGCATAAACCTATTTAGGGTAAGGCTGGGAAAATCCGTCGAAACCATTGGAGAGGATGCTTTTGACGACTGCGAATCCCTGGAGGAGGTAATAGTCCCCAAAGGAATGAAAGACCACTTCAAGGCACTTTTGCCCAAGCGTATCCATAAATATATAAAAGAGAAATGACCGGACAACAACTGAAAGTCCCGGAAGCCGGAAAGCTTCTGGAAACGCTGCTGACCCTTCTCCCTGAGAGGTCCCGCACAAGCATAAAGACCATGCTCTCAAAGGGCCAGATCCTGGTAAACGGGGAAGGCGTCACCGCTTTTGACCACCCCCTCAGGAAAGGCGACACCATAACGGTGCTTGCCAAAGGCATCTCCATAGCCCGCGCAATGCGCTCCGATGCCCGTGAGACAGTTGAGAAGGCCGGCGTCAAAATCTACTTCGAGGACCACGACTACATAGTTGTGGAAAAGCCCTCCGGCATGCTCACCGTTTCCAGCGGCAAGGAGAAAAACACCCTCTACTCCCTTCTCAACGCCTACATTAAGCTCAATGCCCGCATGCAGCGCAAGGAAGACATCATTTCCGGAGTGGCGCCCAACCGTGAAACCGCAAAGGTGTGGATAGTCCACCGCCTGGACCGCGGGACTTCCGGTGTGCTGGTGTTTGCCAAGAACGAGCGCGCAAAGGACATTCTCCAAAGCAAGTGGAAAGAACTTGTGGCCGAAAGAAAATACGTGGCCTGGCTTGAAGGCTCCCTGGAGTCCGATTCCGGCGCCGTGCAAAGCTGGCTTATGGAAAACCCCAAGTCAATGAAAATGAAATCCTTCAAGGAGGAGGTGAAAGACGGCCAGCTTGCCATAACCCACTACAAGGTGCTTGAACGCACGCGCCGTTACACCCAGGTGGAGTTCTCCCTTGAGACCGGGCGCAAGAACCAGATCCGCGTCCATGCGGCCGAAGAACTTGGCCATCCCGTTGCCGGCGACGAAAAATACGGCGCCGAAACCAGTCCCATCCGCCGTCTGGCGCTCCATGCCACCACCCTGGTGTTCCGTAACCCCATTTCCGGGAAGATGCTCAGGTTCACCTCTCCCCTCCCCGAATCCTTTAACAAGTTCCTCAGATGATTGAAAGAAAGATAATTGCGCCGGAGTCTCCCCGCGCCGTAATTGTACTTGTGCACGGAATGTCAGAGCACAAGGAACGCTACTACCCTTTCATGAACTATCTTTCGGAGTCCGGCTATGCCACGGTCATCGCCGACACCCGCGGCCACGGCCCATCTTGCCCTCCTGAGGACCTTGGTTGGTTTGGAAAGGACGGAGCTGCTGCGGTAATCGAGGACACTGCAGCGCTTATTAAATACGCTAGGGAAACCTGGCCCGGCCTCAAGGTGTTCCTCCTTGGCCACAGCATGGGCTCCATGACGGTGCGCTGCATCCTGAAACGCCATCCGGAACTGATTGACGGCCTTGTGGTAGTTGGAAGCCCTTCCTGGAACCCCGCCACTCCCGCCGGAATCTTGCTTACAAAGGTGATGGCACTTTTCCGCGGAGACCGTTTCCGCTCCAATATGGTAACCGGAATGATGTTCTCCGAATGCATCCGCCGCTTCAAGGATGAGCCCCTCCATAACGCCTGGCTATCAACAAATTACGGCAATGTAGAGGAATACAACGCAGACCCTCTGTGCGGCTTCAAGTTCACCCTCAACGGCTACCGCACCGTGATGCAGCTCATGGCCGAAACATATAGTCCCAAGGGCTGGGCTCCCGCTACCGGCATTCCCGTGCACTTTGCCTCCGGAGAAGACGATCCCTTCATAAACACGCCGGAAGACTTCCGGAAGGCCGTGGATTTTGTCCGCTCAAACGGCTACAAGGACGTAAGTTCCACCCTTTACAAAGGGATGAGACACGAAATCCTCAATGAGGTAAACCGTGAACTGGTTTGGGCCGACCTTAAAATAACATTTGACAAGTGGCTGTAGTTTCCCGGTTTTCCCGCGTAGAACGCCTTGTAGGTGAAGATGGGCTTTCCCGCCTGGAGAACGCCCGCGTAATCCTTTTTGGCGTTGGCGGGGTTGGAAGCTGGTGTGCCGAATCCCTTGTGAGAAGCGGAATAGGGCATCTTACCATTGTGGATCCGGACCTTGTGGATGTGACCAACATTAACAGGCAGCTCCCTGCCACATCCTCCACCGTGGGCCTTCCCAAAGTGGAAGTCCTGAAGGAAAGGCTTCTGGACATCAATCCTTCTTGCCAGATTACCGCGCTAAGGGAAAGATACAGTGCCGGCACTAAGTGGGGCCTGGAAGGGTTTGACGTGGTTATAGACGCCATCGACTCCCTGTCCGACAAAGCCGCGCTTATCCTGGAAGCATCGGCCTCCCCTGCCGCATTTTTTTCATCCATGGGCGCCGCGTGCAAGATGGACCCCGGACAGGTCCGCGTGGCCGAATTCTTTTCCGTCAGAGGCTGCCCGCTGGGAGCTGCACTGAGAAAGAAACTGCGCCGTGAGGGCACTCTCCCCTCCAAACCGTTCATGTGCGTCTACGACGAAGAAGTGCTCCCGAACCTTGGTCCGGAGCAGGATCCTGGGCCCGGAAAAGCCGTTGCAAACGGCACATTGGCGCATATTACGGGCATTTTCGGCTTCACTCTTGCAGGGCTTGCTATACGTCAGATTTTGAAAGATAAAGAATAATTGCTAACTTTCGGCATTATGGCAGACAAGAAATACATCATAAACTATCAGGAATTCTCCTCTCCGGAGGAAATGTCCCCACAGGACCAGGAACTTGTAGCAGCCGCCCTGGACGCCCAGAAAGGTAGTTACTCGCCTTATTCCCATTTCCAGGTTGGGGCCGCCCTCAAACTGGAAAACGGCCTGGTTGTGAAGGGCGCAAACCAGGAAAACGCCGCATATCCTTCCGGCCTTTGCGCAGAGCGTACCGCCATGTTCCATGCCGGCGCCGCATATCCTGATGTCCCCTTTGACACCCTTGCCATTGCCGGATCGGACCACGGAGTGCTCTGCGAGAGCCCCGCTTCACCCTGCGGCGCCTGCCGTCAGGTTATGGCCGAATACCAGAAAAAGCACGGCAAACCCTTCAACATCATACTTGTGGGGTCCAAACGCATCCGTAAATTCTTCAAAGTGGACGACGTCCTGCCGTTTATCTTTGATTCCTTGAAGATGGAATAGCGTAAGTCAAAAATTATTGCTATCTTTGCATAGGGAAAGTCTTACACGACCAGCTCCCTCTGAATTCCCCCAGGGCAGGAATGCAGCAAGGGTAGGAGGTTGTAGCGGTGCGATGTCAAGGTGCTTTCCCTTTTTTTTGTGCCCTAGCGTGAAGCGCAGTCCGGGCAAATTCCGTGAATGAGATAGCTTGAAGATGACGCCAGATATCCCTCAGGGACACTTACAGGCGGCACGGGAACATCATGAAGGCAGTATGTCTTGTGGCAGCGCGTACAGTGGAAATGGACGTGGAGGTCGTCGTCGTGCTCCCCGGAAGCATGGCAGAGTTCATAGCGCACGCCGTCTCCGCTGTCTTCAAGCACATGCACTAGGTGCGCTTCCCGGAAAACGGTGAGCGTACGGAAAATACTGCTCTTGTCTACCGTCTCCAGCCTTGTCTCTAGTTCCGTCAGTGACAGCGGACGGCCGGCCGAAGATAGCTCACGCGCAACCAGGAGCCTGTTTGCCGTGGGTTTTATGCCGTGCTGCTGAAGTAAACTTTCCATTATCCCAAAAGCTCTTCAAATAGTGCCTTGCAGTGCCCGGGAACAATGATATGATGATTGCCGATGGGCTTTGTGAGAAAATACTTTGCCTCCTCCGGCTTCACCTTCAGGACCACCTGGGTTCGGCATAGATTGTCCTCGTACTGATTGTAGAGGAGCTCCCCCTCTGCGGCAAAGAAGCGGTCCAGTTTGCCTGAAACCTTGAAAACGGTAACGGGGCCCTCGGGAATCTCTCCGTGGATGCCTACTCCTATGCCGGATTCAAAGTGGGTGTCGTACTGCCAGTTCCTTACTATGTTGAATGGAACTGTGCAGTGGGCAAAGAGAATCTCTCCCGTTTCCACATTTATGCGGGAGGGGTTTGCCTGGAATCCGGTAAAGCCCGTAAGGGCCTGTGAAATCATCATTGAAAGAAGGGCGGGAACGTCTCCTTCGCAGGAAGCCGGGAAGCCGTCTGCGTTGAATGACGCAAGGGCCAGACAGCCTGTATTTTTGACACTCGTCAGAAGATCAAAGCATCTGAGTGTAAGCGCACTAAGACTGTGCTTTGAAACAATTGCTTTAAGCGCGTGATACACCTGCGTAGCACCGGGATACGAGGCCCTTACATTGTCTGCCATAGGGACTTCCGCGGGGGCTTCATCGGCCTTGGAAGAGGCTATTTCCTGAAGGAGTTCTTCCATGGGAATTGATTCCAGGCGGGCACCTATGCGGTCCATGACCTGCACTGGATCTGCGTGGCTGGAAATGAGCCAATCCGAAGGCTCCCCTATTACGCCTATCCTTGAACCGCTGAGCTTCTGCCTTGCCAGGGCCACCGTCTCCAGCACGCCAATCCTGTCCCTGAGGTATTCCGGAGTGCCGTGGAGCACTTCTCCCTTAAGGCCCTGCTGGTTCAAGTATGACAGGATTTCCAGCGACGCTGCAAGGGAATTGCTTTTTCCGGAAGTAAGGAGGTAATACCTCTCTATGCCTCTTGACAGGAATTCCGGGAGAAGGCTCTTGAAAATGCCCTCTGCGCCGCCTGTACGCACATATATTATGTCAAGGGTATGCGTGCCGAAGTCCTGGAAATGGCTTCCGCGGAACTCGTAGCCGCCGTCCGGGAAAATACCGGAAAGGAATTCATCGCTTAAACGGGAGACCTCATTTTCGTTGTGAAGGCCCGATGTAATAGTGTATATTGCAGTCATAGTGCAAATTTAAAAATAATTTTAGTATATTTGAAGATTAAAGTAGTAAACCGTTATGAAACGTATTCTTATCAGCCTTACAGCACTTGTTGTAGCAATCAGTGTATGCGCCCAGGAAACTCCCCAGTGGGTGCGCCGCAGCGCCATCTCCCCAGACGGCAAAACCATAGCCTTCAGCTATAAGGGAGACATCTTCACCGTTCCCACAGAAGGTGGCCAGGCCCTCCAGATTACATCCAACAGGGCCTATGAGTCAGATCCATTTTGGACCACTGACGGCAGTCAGATAGTCTTCAGCTCGTACAGGGAAGGCTCCAAGGACGTTTACATAACCGGCAAGGACGGCGGCATTCCCACCCGCCTCACCACAATGCCCGGCTCCGAGACTCCCCTCGCGGTTTCCCAGGACGGCTATGTTTACTACAACTGGTACACAACGGCTCTCCAGAGCCCCGGCTTTGACGGTTTCCCAGGAGACCCCGCTCTTTACCGCACTCCCCTATCCGGCGGCGCCCCGGAGCTTGTGACCTCGCTCACTATTTGCAACATGAGCATAAGCCCTTCCGGAACCATCCTCTATGAGGACTGGAAAGGTTATGAGGACCCTCTGAGGAAGCATCATACTTCTTCAGTCACAAGGGATATCTGGAAATGGGAGATGCCCGGTCAGGCCGGGCATGACGGGAAGTTCACCAAACTCACAACCTATAACGGAGAAGACCGCAACCCTGTTTTCGGCCCGGATGGAGATACATTCTACTACCTCAGCGAGGAAGGCGGAAGCAATATAAATGTTTGGAAATCAAGCGTCTCCAATCCTTCTTCCAAGATAAGGCTCACTTCCTATGACAAGAATCCCGCTCGTTTCCTTTCCGTAGCAAATGACGGTACGGTGTGCTACTCTTACAACGGGGAACTCTATACCATAAAGGGCGGCCAGAACAGCAAGGTGGCCATTACCGTGCTTCGCGACGAACCCGAAAAAGCCGTGAACCAGATGCAGATGAAAAGTGCTTCGGCCATGGCGGTTTCCCCTAATGGAAAAGAGATTGCTCTTGTCATAAGAGGAGACGTCTTTGTAACCAGCGTAGACTACGCCACCACGCGCCGAATCACCAATACTCCGGAGCAGGAGCGCGGCGTAAGCTTCTCCAAGGACGGTCGGGAACTTTACTACGCTTCTGAAAGAAACGGCTGCTGGAGCATCTACAAGAGCGCTCTTACAAATAAGGATGACAAGTATTTCACCTACAGCGCCTCCTTCAAGGAAGAGCGCGTAAGCCCGGAGGGAGAGACCTCCTTCCAGGTCCAGGTGTCCCCTGACGGCAAGCATATCGCCTATCTCCGTGACCGCACGGAACTTGTGGTGATGCCTTCTTCCGGCGGCAAGCCCAAGAGCCTGTTCAAGGACATAAACTATTCGTACTCAGACGGAGACCAGCACTTTGCCTGGAGCCCGGACAGCCAGTACATCCTTGCAAACTGGCAGGAAGGCGGCGGCTGGAACAACGAAGACGTCGCCGTGATTGAGGTAGAGAGCGGAAAAATCACCAACCTCACCCGCAGCGGCTACTCCGACGGCGGTTTCCGCTGGGCCCTTGGCGGTAAGGCCATGACCTGGGAATCCGACAAAAACGGTTACCGCAGCCACGGCAGCTGGGGTGCCGAATCCGACATCTACATAATGTTCTTCGACTCAAAGGCATACGCAGAATTCGGCCGAAGCAAAGAGCAGAAAGAGATAGACAAGATGCTCCTTGGAGAGAAGAAGGCCGAAAAAGAGGAAAAGAAAGCCCAGAAGGATTCCGTGGCCAAGAAGGTGGAAAAGATTGAGCTGGACCTCGAGAACAGGGACCTCAGGGTAAGACGCCTCACCCGCTTCTCAAATATGATGGGAGACCATTTCCTTACCTCCGACGGAAGCAAGCTCTACTTCACCCAGCGCCTTGAAAAGGGCTATGACCTCTGTGCCCTGGACATCGAAAAGGGAGATATCTCCGTTGTGAAAAAGGGCGTGATGGGAAGCTTCACTCCTTCCCCGGACGGCAAGTTCATCTTCATCTTCCGCGGCTCCCAGCTTTCAAAACTCGACATTGCAACCGGCAAGGACAAGCCCGTGAGCTTCTCCGGAGACTACGAGTTCAAGCCCCAGCCGGAGCGTCAGTATATCTTCGAGCACTGCTGGAAGCAGGTTAAGGAAAAATTCTACGACCCTGCCCTCCACGGCGTTGACTGGCAGTACTACCACGACAATTATGCCGCCAAACTCCCGTTCATCAACAACGACTTCGACTTCACGGACATGCTCTCCGAAATGCTTGGAGAACTCAACGGTTCCCACACCGGGGCCCGCTACCGTGCCACCGGAGGCCATCAGCTTGGGCATATCGGCATACTGGCCGATACCCAGTATAAAGGCGACGGCATTAAGATAGCCGAAGTCCTTCCCGGCGGCGCCCTCAACCTCATGGACCCCGACATCAAGGGCGGAGATGTTATCATTGCCATTGAAGGTCATGAAATTAAGGCCGGGGAAAACTGGCTTGAGAACCTCTATGACAAGGTTGACAAGAAGATTCTCCTGAGCATCAAGGCTTCCGGCAAGAAGAAGGAACTCTTTGTCACTCCCACCGCAACGGACGCTCCGCTCCTTTACAAGCGCTGGGTGCGCCAGAGGGAGGAAATGGTGGAGAAACTCTCCGGTGGCAAGGTTGGCTATGTGCACATCCAAGGCATGGACTCCCCCAGCTACCGTGAGCTCTACTCCAAGGCCCTTGGCAAATACCGTAACTGTGAAGCCCTCATAGTTGACACCCGTCACAACGGCGGCGGCTGGCTCCACGACGACCTCGTGACCTTCCTGGGCGGCAAGGAATACTGCCTCTTCACTCCCCGCGGCCAGTATATCGGCCACGAGCCCTTCAACAAATGGACAAAGCGCTCCTGCGTCCTCATTGGAGAAGACAACTACTCGGACGCTTCCGGTTTCCCTTACGCTTACCGCAGCCTTGGCCTTGGAAAGCTTATCGGCGCTCCCGTTCCCGGCACCATGACGGCTGTCTGGTGGGAGAATCAGGTCAACGGCCTTATCGTCTTTGGAATACCCCAGGTGGGCAATTTCGGCGTAAAGGACCAGACCTACATCGAGAACTTCCAGATAGAGCCCGACATCCTCATCTACAATGACCCCGCTTCCACGCTCAACGGCCGTGACCTCCAGCTGGAAGCCGCCGTTGCCGAAATGCTTAAATAGCCCATTTGACTATGGACAAGAAACTAGTCATAATCCCTACATACAACGAAAAGGAGAACATCGCGGACATCATTCAGGCGGTGTTCTCCCTCGAAGGAGACTTTCACGTACTTGTAATTGACGACGGTTCCCCGGACGGCACTGCCGCCATCGTTCGCTCCGTCATTCCCGGCCCCGACCGGGAATCTAATCTGCATCTTATAGAGCGTAGCGGCAAGCTGGGGCTTGGAACGGCGTATCTGGCCGGGTTCAAATGGGCCTTGGAGCATGGCTACGACTACGTTTTTGAGATGGATGCGGACTTCTCCCATGACCCCAAGGACCTTGTCCGGCTATATAAAGCCTGTGCCGAAGGAGGCGCAGACCTTGCCATAGGCTCCCGCTACTGCAACGGAGTCAGCGTGGTAGACTGGCCCATGAGCCGGATTGTAATGAGCTACTTTGCATCGGCCTATGTACGCTGGGTGCTCAGGATGCACATCTACGACACCACTGCCGGTTTTGTGTGCTACAGCCGTAAAGTGCTGGAGAAGATGGACCTTGACGCAGTAAAGATGAAAGGCTACGGCTTCCAGATAGAGATGAAATACACCGCCTGGAAGCTTGGCTTCAAGCTCAAGGAAGTTCCCATCATCTTCACAAACCGCCAGAAGGGCACCTCCAAAATGAGCGGCGGCATCTTCGGCGAAGCCTTCTGGGGCGTGCTTGCCCTGAGGTTCAGGCGTTTTTAGGTGTGAGGGCAATGAAAGAAATCTACATCAATTACATAGCAGGCCTTCTGGGCGTGAAGCCCTGGCAGGTCCTTAACTGCGCAGAACTGTTTGAAGACGGCTGCACCGTTCCTTTTATAAGCCGATACCGCAAGGAGCGCACCGGCGGGCTCACTGATATCGAGGTGGCGGAGGTAAAGCATTGGGTAGACGTCTTTGCCGAAATGGAAAAGCGCAAAGAGCTCATTCTCAAGACCATAAAGGAGGCCGGGAAACTTACTCCGGAACTTGAAAAGGAGATTGAGGAATGTGTGAGCGCACCTCGCCTGGAGGACCTTTACCTGCCGTACAGGCCCAAGAGAAAGACCCGCGCCACCATGGCCGTTGCCGCCGGGCTTGAACCCCTGGCAGACCTTCTTTGGAGCGGCAAGTCCCGTAATCCTGAGGCCGATGCCCGTAAGTTCGTGAAAGGCGAAGTCAAGGACACTGAGGCAGCCCTTAGCGGCGCTAGGGACATTATGGCCGAGCGCATTAGTGAGACAGCCGCTTTCCGCGAAACCCTCCGCGGCATTTACCGCACGCGCAGGGTGGAATCGGCCGTAACCAAAAAAGGCCAGGAAGACCCAGAGGCCGCAAAGTACCGCAGTTACTTCAAGTTCTCCCATCCCATTTCAAGAATCCCCTCACATAACCTTCTGGCCATGCTTAGGGCCGAATCCGAGGGTTTTCTGAGAATAGACATAGATGCCGATCCCGAAAAATGCGGCAACAAGCTCTACTACGACTTTTGCCAGGAGCACGGCTATCCTTCCCGTGAAAGTGGCGAGCAGATACGAATGGCCGTTGACGACGGCTTCAAGCGCCTCCTGGACCCTTCCATCACAACGGAAATCCTGAGGGAAGCCAAGGAAAAGGCCGACAAAGAATCCGTCCAGGTGTTCGGAGAGAACCTTCGGCAGCTACTTCTTGCAGCGCCAGTGGGGCAAAAGCGTGTCATGGCAATCGATCCCGGCTTCCGCACCGGCTGTAAAGTAGTGTGCCTGGATGCCCAGGGAAACCTCCTTTGCCACGATGTCATTTACCCTCATCCGCCGGTGGCAAAGAAGATAGAGGCCATTACAAAAGTCTCAGACCTTGCAGAGAAATATGACATTGAGGTGATAGCAATTGGAAACGGCACTGCAGGCCGTGAAACTGAGGATTTCATCCGTAAAGTTGGTCTTCCGGAGAGCATCCGCGTGTTCTCCGTAAGTGAGGACGGCGCCTCCGTGTATTCCGCATCGGACGTTGGCCGTGAGGAATTCCCGCAGTACGATGTTACGGTGCGCGGGGCTGTTTCCATCGGCCGCAGGCTTATGGATCCGCTTTCCGAACTTGTGAAGATAGACCCCAAATCCCTTGGAGTTGGACAGTACCAGCACGATGTTGACCAGAATCTCCTTCACGAGAAACTTGACGCCACCGTGGAAAGCTGCGTGAACTCCGTGGGCGTAAACCTTAACACGGCAAGCCCCTGGCTGCTCAGATACGTGAGCGGAATAGGCCCCGCCCTTTCCAAGGCAATTGTGGACTACAGGGCATCCCACGGGGATTTCCGCTCCCGTGAAGAACTCCTGAAAGTTCCCCGTCTTGGCGCAAAGGCATATCAGCAATGCGCAGGATTCCTCCGTATTCACGGGGCAGAGAATCCTCTTGACAATTCCGCAGTGCATCCTGAGTCCTATCACATTGTGGACAAGATGGCAAGGAGCCTTGGGGTAAGTACCAGCGAACTGGTTGGCAATGAGGAACTTTGTTCAAAACTGAATGCCGCAGACTTTGTGGAGAAGGACTTCGGCCTTCCTACCGTTAACGACATCATCCAGGAACTGAAAAAGCCCGGCCGTGACCCCCGTGAAAGCGCCCAGGAGTTCTCCTTTGCCGATGACATCCGTGACATAGAGGACCTGAAGGTTGGGATGGAACTTCCCGGCATTGTGACCAACCTCACCGCCTTTGGCGCATTTGTGGATATCGGCCTTCACGAAAACGGCCTCATACACGCCTCCAATATGGGAGAGCGCGGAATGGCCGTCCCCTCCAAAGTCCTGAAACTCCACCAGCAAATAAAAGTCCAGGTCCTTTCCGTAGACCTGGAGCGTAAAAGGATAGGGTTGAAACTCCTTTAATAATTCCGTAATTCCCGGCTCTGATCTGTTGTCCGGCCGCCCTGCGGAACAAAAATGGCCCTTTTTGTGTCTCCAGCTGGTCTCCAGACCGTCCCGCGGAACAAAAGTGGCCGTTTTTGTGTCCCCAGCTGGTCTCCAGACCGTCCAGTGGAACAAAAGTGGCCGTTTTTGTGTCCCCAGCTGGCCGATATTATTTATGACTTCTGTAGTCAATCATAACCCCGACGAGGCGGCGTTCCATGGGGATTTCCTGAGATGCCACTCTATAGTGGAGTAAAAGGAAAGTATCCGATGAACTACATATTGTAGCGGGGATTGATTCCCCGCTACAGGATTCATTTTATCGTGCGTATACTTTATATCTATTTACCATTTATTTGGCAGAATAAACAGGTCTTATATATGCGCCGACATATCTATATTTCGAAGATGAAGTATTATAATTTGAATACCCTTCACTATAATAAAGATTGAAGCTTTGGGCAACATATGGATAATCGTATAATGATGAAGACCAATAGTCTGCTGAATAAGTATACTCTGATGAATACTTATTATAATTCGTAATCATAGGTATAAAAATGCTATTATTGTTACTTCGACTAGTAATCATTAATCCCCGAACACCATTTACTTCTGCCCATTCTTCATCACATTTATCCAGTAACTCTCGAAAATCCTTATATGTAGGAATACTCCAACCATTTCCCAATGATGTGCAAGCCGCATCATCCTCGGGTTGCAACTCGTTGAGATTATCTACATAACCGTTAACACCATATGTTGCATTATTACAATATTTGGTGTACGAACCTTCAAAAATACCGCCGTTAGACCACTTGTAATTCTGATTATCATAGCTATCTTTTGGCTCGACTTCTCCCCACGCAAACTGATAGCCCATTTCTTCTGGGCTAATTGCACCAAGGTTAAAAGTAGCCCATAATTTAGATACGCCAAGATCTACCACTTCCGGATAAACATAATTAACGGTTACCAAACATTGTGCGAAAATACCGCCGCCTACATCTGCCGTAATAGTTGCTTTGCCCACCTTGTTGGCAATAATTAACCCTTCCTTCGTTACACTTGCTACACTTTCATCAGAAGAACTCCATATCATAGCATCCTTGTAAGTGGCATTGCCAGGGATAACTGTTGCATAAACAGATGTACTTTCTCCAAGTTTAAGGGTGATTGTTTCCTTATCCAGAACCAATCCAGTAATGGGAACTATTGATTCATCATAGACAGGACGTATTGCCAATTCATCATTCCTATCATGAGTTGCAGACATAAAAGAAGATGATGAAAATTCCAGGGAATAGGCACCAGGAGAATAGTTAACATTCAACGATGATGACCAATAATAGCCATTCCCGCTTGAGTAAAGGGATGACATTTTATAATAGTATCCAGTTCTAGGTAAGAAGATAGATGCTCCTGTTGTCTGGCTTGTAACCAAATAGCCCGATTTATTATTAACTTTAGTCCATTCCCACGAACATTTTGTTTCATCAAGTAATTCACTGAATTCTTCTGTCGTCGGCATTCTCCATTTCCCTCCAAATCGCCAATGTACAATATCGTCTAATGGATCTAATATTGTTTTATTGTCTACATATCCATTTAGGCCATAGCCAGAACTCATACAGTACTTTGTCAACTTTTGATTTGACATCCAGGGGTAAGTATGAGATGTCGTGTTCGAATGTGATTGTACATCTCCCCATGAAAAGAGCTCACCAGACTCTTCCTCCGATGTCGCTCCCACATTAAGATATCCCCATTTTACAGACAATCCCAAGTCTAACGGTTGAGGCTCTCCAACGGTAACACTGCAACTTGAATTAACCTGTGAATCTGTTGAAGTCGCGGTGATTATACAATCGCCACGAGCAATAGCCGTAATGAGTCCGGACTGCGAAACGGAAGCAACTGATACATCAGAACTAGTCCAGACAACCCCCTTCTCTGGCGCATTTGAAGGAGAAAATGTCACATTAAGCTGAAGCTTCTGACCATAACCCAATTCTACTGAGGTCTTATCCAATGATATATTTTCTACTTTAATGCGTTTCCCAAAAACAGGACGTATCATATGGCCAGAGTCCCTTCCCCAGTAATCAAGATTGGGTTTTCCTGAATTAAACTGGGCATTGACGCCCTCAGCCTCAGCCTTAATAATGAAGCCCCAACCCTCGGTGGGAATTTCAGAGGAATTCTGAGATAACCAATATAATCCATACTCTCCATTATTTCTTCTTTCTTCTTCATACATCCACCCACCGGCTGGCAAAAATATGGATTCACTTGTATAACCTTCAAGCGTACTTGTTCCAATAAAACCAGATACAGATGTCCCTTTATAATCACTCGTCCATTCCCAAGAACAGTTATTTCTTAACTCATTAAACTCGTCAACTGTGGGCATCCTCCAGTTTTCCCCCCATTGAGCGCAAGCCGCATCATCTTCTTCAGCCAAAACAGTCTTGTTGTCAACTGTACCATATGAAGTGTTGTTATTATACTTAGATAATGTATTATTACTAGCTCCCCAAATGTAATTACTCCAAGAATAATTAATTTTGGGCGTCACTTCTCCCCAAGCATAGTAGTTGCCATACTCTTCTGGTGCTGTAGCTCCGAGGTTAAAAGGGGACCATTCTACGCTTAATCCAAGATCCACAGCAGTTGGAATATTTTTTACATCAACTGAGCATGTTGCCATTAACCCACCGTCTATGGATGTTACTGTAATAGTACATGAGCCCAAAGAAGTTGCTGTAATGACTCCATCAGGGTCAACTGTGGCAACACTTGTGTCCGAACTGCTCCAAGACAAATCTTTATTTGCTGCATCTGCAGGCGTTATGGTCACTTCCAGCTTCTTGGATTCACCAATTCTAAGCAACAAAGTAGTTTGATTTAGAGAGATTGATTCAATATGTATCTGATCATCATACACCGGACGGACAGATGCCCCGTAGCAACGGCGGAATAAGCCGGCGGTGGTCACCCAGTCGGAGTCGAACCACAGGGAACACGAACCATACGGTTCGTCCGTATAGAGAGACGAAGACCAGTAGTAGCCGTAGGAACCGACATAGCTGGAACTCGTGTCGCTCCGATAACCGTCGGCGGGAAGGAAGATGCTGTTGCCATTGGAGGCGGTAACTATTTGTCCCTTTACTCCTCTACCGTTATAGTTTGTTGTCCAGGTCCAGGTACACTTTGTCCTTAATTCAGTCCACTCGGCATCCG
>DGXO01000008.1:59627-77501 GCA_002395605.1 Bacteroidales bacterium UBA4230 | reverse complement strand
GATGGAACCGGTGTCGATGGACCCAAGGAACATCTTGGCGCTAATGTAGTCCGTTGTTACCGGCAGCTGCACAAAGGACGTTCCGGCAAAGATTACAAGGCCTATGCGGTCTTCCTGGAGTTTGTCCGTTAGGCGCGCAATGGCAAGTTTGGCCCTCTCCAGCCTGTTGGGGGAATAGTCCTGGGCCAGCATGGAGTTGGAAACGTCCAGCGCCACAAGGATTTCAGCGCCCTTAGTCTTTCTTTCGGCCAGTCTTGCGCCCGTCTGGGGCCTTGCAAGGCCAATTATGAGAAACATCAGGCCAAGGCAGAAGAATGATATCCTCACCCAGCCTTTAGCGCGTGAGGCCGACGGCATGAGCTCCCTCACAAGGGCCTCGTCTCCAAGTGCTTTTACCCTCTTTCCCCTGAGGTACCTCAGAATGCCGTATCCCACAAGGATAATCGGGATAAGGATGAGAAGGTACAGAAACTTATATTCGGCAAACATCAGCATACTACGGCAGCCTCCTTAACAGTGCGGTTATGAGAAGCGCCATCATAAGGCAGATGAATGCCGCAAGCGCATAACCATGATACAAATCCTTATAGACGGGGAAAGAATCCACCGTGGTCCTGGTCTTTTCCATCTGGCCGATTTCCGCATAGATTTCGGCCAGCTTGGTGTTGTCCGTGGCACGGAAATACTTGCCGCCGGTGTCCTGGGCGATACCCTTCAGGAGGGGCTCGTCAATTTCCACGGGAACGTCCCTGAGCTCTATGCCCCATGGCGTCTGGACTGGGTAGGGGGCGGTTCCGTTTGCTCCCACGCCAATTGTGTAAACCCTTATTCCATAGGTCTTCGCAATTTCCGATGCCATGGAGGGGTCTATCTCTCCCATATTGTTCACGCCGTCCGTGAGAAGGATTATCACGCGGCTTTTGGCGTCTGAGTCCTTCATGCGGGCCACTGCCGTTGCAAGGCCGTTGCCAATGGCGGTGCCGTCCTCAATGAGGTCTGTCTGGACTTCCTTCATGAGGTTTATGAGGGTGGCTCTGTCGGTGGTAAGGGGGCACTGTGTGTAGCTTTCTCCGGCAAACACCACTATTCCCATGCGGTCCGTGGGCCTTTGGGCAATGAACTCGATGGCTATGTCCTTAGCGGCGCTAAGGCGGTCCGGGGTAAAGTCACGGGCAAGCATGGACGTGGAAACGTCCATTGCAAACACTATGTCAATGCCTTCCGTGTCCACTTTTTCAATCTGGGTGGAAGAGCGTGGACGCGCAATTGCTATCACAAGAAGCACCATTGCGGCTTCCATGAGCGCAAACGGGATGTGCCTTATCCATTCAAGTACGCTCCGGCCGCCGGCCGTCCATTGGCTCAGGCTGGACACCCTCAAATGGGGATCCCTGTCCTTTAACTCTATATACAGGTAGCGTCCCAGTAGAAGTGCCGGGACAACTAGAAGCCAAAGAAGATATGGATATTCAAAAAACATTACTTTACGTCATTCCCGGCTTGACCGGGAATCTCCTGTTCTAAAGAACTCTGATACGTTGTTGTAACAAACCTCACGGCTCCGGGGAGGACCTTGGCGTTGTCTTCGTCGGGGGCGAGGTACTTGGCAAACTTCACGAAATCGGCCCTTTCAAAGAGGTCTTTCATTTCCTGGTACAGGTCCTGGGGGATGTCAGAGCCCTTGAGCCCGGCAAAAATCTCCGCGGTGGTCATTTCCATTGCACCAATCTCATAGCGGGAGGCAATGTATTCCCTCAGGATATCCGTGACCCCTGAATAGAAGGTCTTCTGGTATTTGGGGTCCCAGTATTTGTCCGTGCGGTATTTGTCCAGTTTCCGCAGCGCCTTTATGTGGGCAGGCTCCGTGTCAAGTTTTTCCTGGGCCTTCTTCTGCCTGTTTTTGATCCACCACACAAGGAGCCATACAAGAAGGCCGAAAAGTATGAGGCCTGCAAGGTAAGGCGCTATTTCCTTGAATGTGTAGGGGAACAGTACCTGCGGCTTGATGTCGTGGGGCTCAAAGGTTTCAAGGTCTATGGACGGCTCCGTTACCTGGAGGGTCTGCCTTATGAAAACAAGGGTGTCCTTACCCACAACGGCTTCCAGCGGGTAAAGTTCAAAGTCTCCGGGCACCAGGGGGGTGATCTTGAAATACGCCTTAATGTCGTAGCGCGCAACGGTATCTTTCCTGGAGCTTACCTTTACGGAGTCCAGCTGCCAGTCTGAGAGGACGAGCATCTTGGCGCTCTGGAGGGTGTTCTCCTTCTTTTCCTCGTCAAGTGAAGGAAGGCCGATAGGCGTGCCCTCCGGAATGCCCTTGAGCTCGAGCCCGTAGTTGAACTGGTCCAGCACAAGCACGGAATCTCTTTTCTGCAGCGCTTCAAGGAAGGAAGGACCGGCTTCTATGCGGCGGCCGGGCTCTTCCTCCTGTGCAAGGAGCGGGCAGCAAAGAAGAAGTGCTGGTATTATGAATGTCTGAAGTCTCATCTTGCGGCGAATAATGTCATGAGGGGCCTTACAAAGTCTTCCTGTGTGCCGATATCCGCGTGGTCCACCTTGTATCTCAGGAAAAGTTTGTCGGCTCCTGTGGTAGCGGTGCCGAACCACTTGGAATATGCCTCGCGCGTGGCCCTGGAGCCGGTGTTTATCCAGCGGGACGCTCCGGTTTCGGCATCCTTGGCATGCACAAGGCCCACGTTGGGGAGGGTTTTCTCCCTGGGGTCCGTCACCCTTATCACGGATATGTCGTGGCGGTTGACGGCAACTTTAAGGGCTTCCTCGTAGCGCGGCGTGCCGTCTGGGTTCACGTCCAGCATGTCACTGAGGACAAAGGCGGTGCACTTTTTCTTGATGGCGCTTGTCAGGTAACGGAGGGCTTCACCAATGTTTGTTCCGCCCATACGCGGCTCATACTCAAGTATTTCCCGAATTATCCTTAGGAAATGAGTGCGCCCCTTTGCCGGGGGTATGAACTTCTCTACGGTATCGGCAAAAAGGATGCAGCCCACCTTGTCGTTGTTCAGGATGGCGCTGAAGGCAAGGGTTGCGGCAATTTCGGCAATCTGCTCGCGCTTTGTCTTTACCGCCGTGCCGAAGAGCCCGCTGCGGGATACGTCCACCATTAGCACCACCGTGAGTTCACGCTCTTCTTCAAACACCTTTACGTGCGGGGAATTCATACGCGCCGTCACGTTCCAGTCCATGGAGCGGACGTCGTCTCCCCACTGGTACTCCCTTACCTCGGAGAATGCCATTCCGCGCCCCTTGAAGGCCGAATGGTACTCTCCGGCAAAGATCTGGTGGCTCAGGGCCTTTGTCCGGATCTCAATCTTGCGTACCTTCTTTATGAGTTCCTCTGGTGTCATACTTATCTGTCATTTCGAGCGAAGCCGAAGGCGAAGTCGAGAAATCTCATTAAGGCACTATCACGGCATTAATTACATTCTCTATAATCTGCTCCGGCGTGACGTTTTCGGCTTCGGCCTCATAGGTAAGGCCTATGCGGTGCCTGAGGACCTCCGGGCATACGGCGCGGACGTCTTCGGGGATCACGTAACCGCGGCGCTTTATGAAGGCGTAGGCCTTTGAGGCTGCAGCCAGGGATATGCTGGCACGCGGGGAGCCGCCGTAGGAAATGAGGCCTTCAAGGTCTTTAAGGCCATATTCCGAAGGTGTACGGGTGGCGTTCACTATGTCCACTATGTAGCGCTCGATTTTCTCGTCCATGTAGACGTCACGCACCACGCTGCGGGCGCGGATGATGTCCTCTGGTTTAATGACGGCGTTTGCCTTGGGGAACTCTCCGGTGTTGTTCATGCGGATGATGAGGCGCTCCTCTTCCTTGGCGGGGTAGGAGACAACCACCTTGAGCATGAAACGGTCTACCTGGGCTTCCGGAAGGGGATATGTGCCTTCCTGTTCAATGGGGTTCTGGGTGGCCATTACAAGGAACGGCTCCGGGAGTTTGTATGTCTGGTCTCCTATTGTCACCTGGTGCTCCTGCATGGCTTCCAGAAGGGCGCTCTGGACTTTTGCCGGGGAACGGTTTATTTCATCGGCCAGTACAAAGTTTGCGAAAACGGGGCCCTTGTGAACCTCAAAACTCTCGTTTTTCTGGGAGTAGATGAGGGTGCCGATTACGTCTGCGGGCAGGAGGTCCGGGGTAAACTGGATGCGGTTGAACTTGGCGTCTACTGCCTGTGAGAGGGTGTTGATGGCCAGGGTTTTGGCAAGGCCGGGGACGCCTTCAAGGAGAATGTGGCCGCCGGAGAGGAGGCCGATGAGGAGGTTCTCCACAAGATGTTTCTGCCCCACAATCACCTTTCCCATTTCCAGGGTGAGCATGTCTACAAACTCACTCTCTTTCTGAATCCTTTCGTTGAGCTCACGAATGTTTACTGATTCCATATATTTTCTTACATTTGCATATGCGTTATTCCATTTGTCTCTCCTATAACGGGGCCGAATTCTGCGGCTGGCAAATCCAGCCCACCGCTCCGTCTGTGCAGGCCGCTCTGGAACAGGCTCTTTCCAGGCTTCTTGGCGGGGCTGTTCCGGTTACCGGCGCCGGCCGCACGGACACCGCCGTCAATGCCGTAGGCTACATTGCCCACTTTGATTTTGACGGGCCCCTGCCTTATGAGACATCGGATTTTATCTACAAATTAAATGCCATTCTGCCCCGTTCCGTGGTGGTTCATGAGGTCCTTCCTGTGCCCGATGATTTCCATGCGCGGTTCGGTGCACGCCGCCGTGAATATACCTACTTCATTCACAGGCAGAAAGACCCTTTCGTGGCTCCATGGAGCTGGCAGTGCGGCTATCCGGTCCTGGATTTTGATGCCATGAACGAGGCCTGCCGGTATCTCCTTGGCACCCACGACTTCTCCTGCTTTGAGAAAACCGGCACGGACAACAAAACCTCCATCTGCACCGTCTTCGATGCCTTCTGGAGGCCTTATACGCCCTCGTACCTTTCTGTCATTTCGGGCTCCTCCTCTGTCATTTCGAGCGGAGCCGACCCCTCCTCTGTCATTTCGAGCGGAGCCGAAGGCGAAGTCGAGAAATCTCATCCCTACTGGTACTTCCGCATTGCGGCCGACCGCTTCCTGCGGAATATGGTCCGCGCTACGGTAGGGTCACTGATAGAAGTGGGCCGAGGCAAACATCGGCCCGAATGGATAGCCGAACTCATTGAAAACGGCACTCGCGGGGACGCCGGCGAATCCGTTCCCGGCAACGCCCTGTTTCTCAGCAAGGTGCTGTACTGAAATCCCTCAAATTAAGCTCAAAATGCGGGATTTCACTCGCGCGCGCTACTGAAATCCCGCAAAAAGCGTCAAAAATGACGGAGTTGAGTTTAAGACGTTTAGAGTATCCTCATAGTGCCCCCCCCTTGCACTTTCAAACGAAAGTACTCCAGTAGAATCCCGCCGGTAAACAAACGTTCCCGCATAGATATAACCAGTTCCCGCAGAGTCCATTGCGCTAATTGTTGTTACATCTTCGATACTCATCGATAACTGTATTCAATCTGCGTGTTACATCGTAATAGTCTTTTCGTAAGTCTTTGCACTTCTCTTGGGCATAGGAATAGTCTATTTTATATGATACGGACTTGAAATAGTGATTATTAGTGTCTAAAACCGTATAAAACTCGAAGGTTTCTGGATGCGTATGCCCATCATTTGGTATTAATGTCTTTTTGGTTTCATAAAGTGTACCTAATTCTGACGCGTAACTTTTTGTGTACCGCTCAAAAGGGAATCCGGTTGTGTCAATTAAGCATGTCGGATAGTAATAAAGTCCCCGGGTCGTTTCCTCTATCGGTAATTCTTCCAATAAGTAATAATTGTTGGTCAAATTGTCGTGAAATAGAACAGTGAAATATAAACTATAAAATGGTTCTTTCCGCATTACAAAAGAAATGTCATTTATAGCGTCCGCAGTATGGTATTCTATTCTTGTTCTGACGCGTGCTATAATGCCATCATAAACATAAGCAATTGGATTAATGTCCAATGAATCTATTAGCGGGGCGTCATAGAAAAATAGTTTAGGAATCGTGATGGGCTCTAAAACAATACTATATAGATTGTCATGAACTCTTAGGTAATCTGTAAACTGAGCCCTTCTTCGCATCATAACCGATGTGTCGCTCTCAAAAGTAACCCACATATGGTTATTCGAATAAAGCTTTAGCCCGGGATTCAGATGATATTTATAACTCTGTTTTGTTGATTTATCTTTCTCTAAGTTGATAGGGAAGGGACTGAAAAAACCGGAAATTCTAAATCTTTCTGATTCCGAATTCGGGAAAGAGTAGTTGTCAAGGGAGTCTTGTTTTTCGAAAATAAGAGTATTCGTACAAGTAAGCATCAAATGCTTCTGTACTTCATTGTATGAGCTCAAAAGAGCCCATACAATGAATAGAATTACAATGCCAACTATAAAAATAAATTTAGAATAATTCTTTGATATTTTCATAAATGTTTTAAAATATGGAAGTTCGATTATTGACTGTTGACGGTTGATTTATCCAAATTAGAATTCATCATTTGTTCAATATTTTCTTGCGTCACGTTTGCATTTCTGTGAGAATCTTGGCTAGGAGACATAACACCTTCTTCTTGGTGCTTCATCCCTACCTCATCTACTAGATTCACTGGCTCCCCAGCACAATAGGCATACGGACTTACGTCATAGTACTGCTCGCTGAGCGGGTCGGGAACCAACCAGCGGCGGAGATTAGGACTATAGTGACGGGCGCCGAAATCCGTGTAGGAGATGCCGAAGGCAGGGCTCTGGTCCTCTTTCCCGGTAAAGCGGTAACGGGTCTCCGGGGATGAGGAAGTCACGCTCATAAAGGACTTGTCGCCATCTGCCCCAACAGTATAAACCATGGGGCCATAGTACCTGTAACTTGTTCCGGTTGAATCCATTGCACTGATCTTCGTTCCGTCTGCAAGATACGAATATTTTTCCAAAAAAGTGTTTAGGTCCCATTGTTTTGAGACTTGCAGATCAACCACTCTTGAGAGCGGTGCAACTTAAATTGCTGTCATTCAGGCGTTTACGCGGTTCTTTGGGAAAACGGGTAATTCCAAAGAAATTCGTAAGTGTCTAATAATAAAGCAGTTAACCTGCATCGGCACGGCATTACGCGGAGGGGTGCGGCAAAATAAATGCCCGGGCTGGGCCGGGCATGATAAGGAGCAGCTACTTTGCCGTAACGGCAAGCTTCAAGGTTTCGCGCGTGCCGTCTGTGAGCACGACATCGGCCCTGATGAGATGCTCTCCGGCAGTGAGGGCTACGGTAGCGGACGTGACGGCTACACCGTCAACGGACCAGGACACCGACGTAGACTCGTGGCCTTCGGCAAGAAGTAGCTCAAGGGCGAATTCCGCCCCTTGTTCATAAGAGCCGAAGCCGGGATCCGCAATGCAGTCGTGGCCGAAGGTTGCAAGGGTTTCGGGCTTCTCCGGCTCCACGGGCTCGTCCGGCTCATCTACCTCCCTTGTCACAAACAGTGAAACCCTTCCGCCGGCATAAGCGATATCTGAAATCACCACGCCGGTTTCCTTCTTGTTCCAGTCAATGGGCGTGTAACTTGTCACTTTGTTTGCCCCGGGAAAGACAATGCG
The DNA here is from genome assembly GCA_002395605.1 of Bacteroidales bacterium UBA4230. Taxonomy (GTDB): domain Bacteria; phylum Bacteroidota; class Bacteroidia; order Bacteroidales; family UBA932; genus Cryptobacteroides. Next base: position 69,857 of record DGXO01000008.1, on the reverse strand, counting down.
GGATTCGTCGCCGCTATAGTTCAGCGACTTAGGGCTTGCCGCAGGGATAATGTAGAAGCAGGGATGGCTGCCGTAGGCGTTGATGGAATTGTAATAATACCAGTCGTTCCAGTGCTCATAGGGGGTGTTGCCACCCACTTTTCTGACCGTTGATTTGTCAACGTGGTAAATCAGAAGGCCGCCGGGAAGGGGAGCGTCCCAGCCCTGACCGTTTCGGCACTCATAGATAAAGTACTCTCCCTCAGTGCCCGTGCTTGTGCGGTAAGCGATATCTCCCTGCACCGGAGAAATCTCATTGAGGCCGGAAGGAAGCTCCAGAATGTCCTCGGGGATCATCCAGCCAAGGTATACCCTTTCTTCGGCATTGAAGTACGGGGGAGTGTTGCTGTCGTTGTTGTAAGGCCCTGCACACATGGTGGAGAAGACGTAAAGGCCGCCGGCCTCACCATTAGTCTCATAATCGGTGTCGTAGAAATCCGGAAGGCCCAGGGAGTGGCCGAATTCGTGGCAGGTGGGGCCGATACTGCACATGGTGGAGCCCCAGTAGTTCTTGAGTTCGGCGGTGCAGAAATAATTTCCGAGTCTCTTGCCGTCAAAGTAAGTGTTACGGATGGTAGAGTTGTAATATGCATTCCAGGAATGCGGCCAGATGCTGTTGGCAGGGCCGCCTTCGGCCTCGGAGTAGCCGGCATAGTAGAAAAGGCACATGTCCACAAGGCCGTCGTTGTCGTAGTCGTACTCCGAGAAGTCAATTTCGTCGTCCAGTTTCTGGCAGGCGTGGAAGAGTGCCTCTTCCGGACGTTGGTCGGAGTTGTTTACGTTTTTGCCGTAATAAGCCATGTTGTTATCCAGCGTCACGGGCCCGTAAACGTCAAAGACAGGGGTGAAAGTACCGCCGGAGTTGTCCACGTAGAAGTCCTGCACAGAGCCGGTGGCGCCGTTGTATGAGTATCCCTTCTGGTTCAGGAGATTGGTGAATTTCTCGTTGGGGGAACTGATGCTGAAAGACTTGTCGGAGAAATTTACAAGAAACACCGGAATGTGGCGCTCTCCGTGGGTCATTATGTTGTCCGTGTGGGTCCTGGGGGCTATGCCGCGGCGCTCGCGGTTAACCCGGGCCCTGCGCTCCAGGGCAAGTGCGCGCGCACCTTCGTCAAGGGTAGCGTTTCTCCAGAAGCCGTCTTCATCAAGTTCCACAACCTGGCTTGTGCCTGCAATGGTGGTCCAGTGGAAAAATTCGTCTCCGTGGCGCTCCAGCGTAAGCGTGGTGCCGTCCGGCTGGGTGTATTTGAATGTCCCGGGCTTTGCCGGAAGAGCCGCTGCGCTTATTGAAATAAGTACGGCAAGGGCCGATATAGCTGCTTTGAATGTATTCATCATGTCTTCCCTCCTTACTGCTGTTTTTCAATTATTAGCCAAGTGTTTTCGCTGGCTCTTAGCCACATGAGAGAGTCATCGGCCCCAACAACTGTGACGGTGAGGCTCCTCTCTGTCCCGCGCTGGGCTTTTTCCTGCCTTATGACCTTGATGTCAAAGGTGTCGCCAACTTCCGCGGTGGTGTCAATTCCGGCAATCTCGTAGACGGAGAGGAATTTTGAACTCATGAAAGTGTAGGAGTATTCTCCCGTTGCCGAAGTCCTTGAAAGGCTCTGGTTCCAGTAATCCTGGCCGAACTCGCAGCTGTATCCGAAGATGCCGCTGAGGGTGGGGGTGTAGATGTCAAGGATGGGGTCGTGGCCTTCCTGGGTTACGGTGATTGTGGTGAGGATGCCCTCTGCGCGGAAGGCGATGGATGCAACACGGGTATCGGCCCCGGGATTGCGGTCTACGGTAAACTGCTCCGTAGCCTCGTTGAGGGCCTTTGTGGTGGCGTGCTGGACCCATCTGTCGGAGCACGCTATGGAGTAATTGACGTTGCTCTTGGTGAGGACGGAGAATTCCCCGCCCTCATAAGGCATGTCGATGTTAGTGCCCGGTTCAAGGTAAATCACGTCCTTCTGCCCCTGGGTTACGGGGACGTCAAAGGCGATGTCCCCAATATGGACCTTGATGTTGGCGGTCCTTGCGCCTACGTTCTCGTTGGCGTCTGCGGGGACGCATTCAAGGTTCACTATTCCGGCACTCCCGGACGTTGTCTTGAGGGTGAGCCAGTCTTTCCCCTCCGTGACTTCGGCACTCCAGGCCGAAGGCGTTGTGAAGCGGGTAAAGCCGCTTTCGGCCCCAGAAATGGTTATTTTCCTGGGAGAGAAAAAGCTGCTGGCACCCCCCTGGGTGATGACAAGGCTGAAAACTTTCTCTCCTGATTTTGTGACTAGGCCTACGCGGCGTGAATCCTCGGAGGCGTTGGACCCGAACACCATACGGAATATTCCGCCCTGGGAATTGGCCTCCGTAGACTCAATGCGCGCCCAGGATTCGTCGTCCAGGGTTACGGTCCATTTTGCGTCGCAGGTGACAATGGCGTCAAGGTGGGTGTCCACGGCCGAAACGTTAATGGCGGGCACCGTCACATACAGGACCGTGGCTTCCTTCTCGGGTGCCACGCAGGATGTGGCTGCCAGCGCAAGTAGGGGCAGGAGGAGAGTTGTAGTCAGTTGTTTTTTTACCATAAGGATTTGGAGCTGCTTTCCGCAGCGTCTTGGAGTTCTTTTGGAACGTTAGTGTAAAAGTCGAATCCAGAGCGCTTTTCTATTGCATCAATGGTGGTGATGCCCTCTGAGTAAGCCATCTTTGAATGGGCCTCGTTGGTGAAAATGTAGGCGCAGCCTTTGGCCGAAGTCATTTCTCCGGAAGTGTTGAAGCTGCACTTCATCAGACACTTGTAGAAGTGGCTGGGAACCGGAACGCCGCTCAGCTTGTAGTTGTCTTCATAGAGAAGGCCCACTACCACGTACAGGGTGTCACGGCCGCTTGGAGCATTGGCCACCACGGCGTTTTCCAGGTTGTTCCACACGCCGTCGTTGAAGGTGGTCTGGTACTGGAGAGCCTGGTTGGTGTAGTAGAAGGTCTGGCTGTTGGCGTCGGCGTTGGCCTGGCGGTAGTTGGAAGCCACCATGTGACCGCGGCTGTAGCCGCTGCTGGAGAAGCAGCTCTGCCAGCTTGAGGGGATGCCGGGGTCTTCTTTCCAGGAGCCGTATCGGCCACAATCGTTGTCAGGGTAGGCGTCGTCGTGCATCACGAATGCATTCCAAAGCGCGGCCTTTTTGTCCTTGTCCACAAGCGCGGTCCAGTTGCGGTACGTTTTCCCGTAATAGGTGTAGGTGTGGGAGACAACCATCTGGTTGTCATCGGTTGTGAGGTAGTTGTACCAATTGGTGCTCCCAAGCCTTTCCTTGCCGGATCCGCTTGCGTGGGAAGGGTCCTTGAGGCTTATGGCGGGCATCTCATAGCAGCCAAGGTACTGGAGGCTCTCTTCAGGAGAGGGAGGGGTGGGCGGATTGTCTCCGCCGCCCGTTGTGGTGAAGGAACTTACCGGGCCTTCAACGTCGATGTAAGAGTTGGAGGAGGGGTCCCATACGGTTACGTAAGCCCTGAAGTAATAGGTTGTTCCGGGCTCCAGACTTGTGAGTTCGGCCTCAAAATCGGCGGCCTTGGCGGGATTGCTGTCAAGGGCCAGCTGCCCGGTGAGGGCGTCTTCCGATGTGCCCCAGTAGAAACCGTGGTCACGGACTTCCGTGGTGGCGTTTTCGTAGCTTCCGGACAGGGTGGCCGACGTGCTGGTGACGTTAGCGGCATCCCAAGTGATGACGTCTACCTTCAACGTGGTTTCGTCGTCCTGTTTTTGGCCCTCATCTCTGGTCCCTTGTCCCTGCTCCGGGCCGGGTTCCGGCTGGGGTTGGGGCTGGGGCTCCTCCTGTTTAGGCTCCTGCTGCGGCTGGGGAGCCGCGGTGCAGGAGCTCAGGGAAACGACCAGGGCGGCCATCAAGAGGTATCTCAGTTTCATCTTCTAGTAGCGGTTAAGCGGCCTTCCGGCGGTCATCATGTTCACTTTGCGGCGGACTTCGTCAAGCACCATCTTGTGGGCTATGCGCTCTGCTGTCTGCTGCTCCGTGGGCTCTTTTGCCGTGATGGCGTCAAAGTGGTCCGATGCACTTTGGAGCACGGTGTCAATTAGCTCCACGATGGTTTTCATGTCCTTTTCCTCAAAGCCGCGGGATGTGACGGCGGGAGTTCCCACGCGAAGTCCGGAGGTGGCAAAGGCGCTGCGGCTATCAAAGGGAACCATGTTCTTGTTCACGGTGATATCGGCCCTCACAAGCTCTTTTTCGGCCACGCGGCCGGTGAGGTTGGGGAATTTGGGCCGAAGGTCTATGAGCATGAGGTGGTTGTCGGTGCCGTCAGAGATAATCTTGTAGCCTTTCTGGATGAATTCACGGCACATTGCGGCGGCGTTTTTCACCACCTGCTTCTGGTACTCCTTGTACTCGGGCTGGGCGGCTTCGTAGAAAGCCACGGCCTTTGCGGCAATGACGTGCTCAAGCGGGCCGCCCTGGATACCGGGGAATACGGCCGAATTGAGGATGGCGCTCATCATCTTCACCTCTCCCTTAGGAGTGGTGAGGCCCCAAGGGTTGGGGAAGTCTTTGCCCATGAGGATGATGCCTCCGCGGGGCCCGCGAAGGGTCTTATGGGTGGTGGAAGTTACTATGTGAGCGTATTTTACGGGGTTCTTGAGAAGACCTGCGGCAATGAGCCCGGCGGTGTGGGCCATGTCAATCCAGAGGATGGCGCCCACTTCGTCGGCAATCTTGCGCATCCTTTCATAATCCCATTCGCGGGAGTAGGCCGATGCCCCGCCTATGATGAGCTTGGGCTTGCACTCAAGGGCCTTGCGCTCCATTTCGTCGTAGTCTACGCGGCCGGTTTCAGGGTTGAGGCCGTATGCAACGGGGTGATAGAGGATACCGCTGGCGTTCACGGGGCTGCCGTGGGTGAGGTGGCCGCCCATGGAGAGGTCCAGGCCCATGAAGGTGTCTCCGGGCTTCAGGATGGCCATGGTCACTGCCATGTTGGCCTGCGCACCAGAGTGGGGCTGGACGTTTGCGTATTCGGCGTCGTAGAGGGCCTTGAGCCTGTCAATTGCAAGCTGCTCAATCTGGTCCACTACCTCGCAGCCGCCGTAGTAGCGCTTGCCGGGGTAGCCTTCGGCGTATTTATTTGTGCACACGGAGCCCATGGCGGCCATTACCTGATCAGATACGTAGTTTTCAGATGCAATAAGTTCCAGGCCAGCGCTCTGGCGCTCCTGTTCCTTCTTGATAAGATCAAAAAGTTGAATGTCTTTTTTCATAGAGTGATTGGTTATTATATTATGCAAATATAATCATAATAATCTAAAAACCTTTATCTTTGTCCCCGTGAAAGACAGAAAACTACTCAACAGGGAACTTGGCCGCATTTCGGCCGAAGAATACCGCACCACAAGACCCTCCAGCGGTGTGGTCCTTGTGCTGGACAATGTCCGCAGCGCCCACAACGTTGGCAGCGCCTTCCGCACCTCGGATGCCTTTGGCGTGGACAAGGTGTATCTCTGCGGTATCTGCCCCGTGCCGCCTTCCCCGGAGCTCCGCAAGGTGGCACTTGGCGCAGAGGAAGTTGTGCCCTCGGAGCACGTGGCAGACACCGTGGCGCTTGTGCGCAGCCTCCAGGCTTCCGGCTACACCGTAATTGCCGTGGAGCAAACGGTGAATTCCGTGAAACTGGATGAATATGTCCGTAACAGGGTGCATCCTTCGGAGCATTTTGTCTGCGGAGAAGGATGCAGCCCTGCTACGGACAAAAGAATTGCGCTAGTTTTCGGCAATGAGGTAGACGGCGTCCAGCAGTCCGTAGTGGATGCCTGCGACTTTTCCCTTGAGATTCCCCAGCGCGGCACCAAGCACTCCCTCAACGTCTCCGTTTCCGTGGGCGTAGTCCTGTGGGCCCTTTCCCAGGTGGCAGACTCTCACTGACGCCCCCCCCCTCCGCGTCCCGTTTCCGTGGGCGTAGTCCTCAGGAATTGGGCCCTTGGATCAGGGATATTGGTAAGTAGCTGAATGTCAGGGTTTTGTGGGACTATGGTGTTCCATGGGCGTCGATTATTGGCCACCCATGGATTTGCTCTTTTCGCAACATGTTGAAACTGAACACTTTATGGGTGAAGACGTGCCATGGGGTTACAATAGTTTGTCCAGAAAGGACATGTCCAGGCCTAGAAGCCTTGCAATCTGGCTCTTTGGGCATGAAAAGCGGCGGGCAATTGTCCTTGCCAGAATCATCAGCGACTTCTGGTCCAGCTGGTGATGGGACCGGACATGGTATTCATTATGGCAAATCACCGCAATTTTCTCCAGCATTTCACTGTCACTGAAACTGATAGTTACTTCCAGTCCATGTGCCTGAGCCACTACTGATTCCAAGTCATATATCCTTAGACCGTCAAAGAATACCAGGCTGCTGCCAATGCTCTTTTCCACATACTTGTAGTCTACAAACCACTTGTTCAGAATACGCCCGTTGTCATGTGTCCAATGGTTGGGAATATGCATGTGTGTGTGAAGAAGCATCCTGACTTCACGGTGATTGGCAAAGGGTGTCCCGCAGACAAGATGACACTGCGAGTTGAAATATACGTCTGCAGAACTCCAGGTGTACGACAGCGGAGAACATATTCTTGCCTTGTAGGGATTACGGATCTGGTATAGGACCTCATTGCGGAACATTCGGCCGCTATCTACTGCACTGATGTCCACGTTCATGCCGGAAATGACGCCGGATATCCTGTATTTCCTTCCCAGATAGCTTCTTATACGTCCTATTATCCAATCATAGAATCTCAAGCAGTAGGTGTACTGTCCCCTGAGAAGAAGATGCAGGTGGTTGCTCATCAGACTGTAACAAAGTAATTTGACGGGATATTCCAATGTGGCAAGGGCCAGGGTATTCACCCCGTACACATAGTCTTCTTCAACTCTAAAGACAAGCTGCTTTTCCAAGTGTTCCATAGTAAATTGAAACACTCCTTCCCGTCCGCCGTACGGGTCCAAAAACTCACTCCTTTTCATATTGCGCACAACTTTTTTACGGCGGCAAGTTACAAAGAAGAACTCCACATCTAAAAACTGTTTTCTCTCATGCGGCCCTTGGCTCCGCCTTTCTGGTAATACGTTGTGTATTAGCATGTTACTGTGCCAGTGAAACCCAAGGGCCCTGAAAAATGGCCACCCTTGGAACGCCGGCTCCGGCTAATTGGCTGGATATCAGCAGGTTGGCTTGAGATAAAAAACATTGGGTGCGTAGTGGTATAATCTCATTTGCGTTTTGCCTGTCCATTTTGTAACTTTGTCGAACTTAAACACTGAAACTGATATGGTAAGAGTAAAACCTTTTGCTGCAATAAGGCCACCCAAGAATTTGGTGACTGAGGTAGCAGCACCTCCTTATGATGTCCTCAACTCTGAGGAAGCCCGCGACATGGCAGGGGAAAAGAGCCTCCTGCACATCACAAAACCCGAAATTGACTTCACTCCCATTGCCGGAGAGCACGAGCAACGCACCTACGACAAGGCCGTAGAGAACTTCAAGGCCTGGAAGGAGCGCGGCTGGCTGGTCCGCGAGGAAAAGGAGAAGTACTATGTGTATGCCCAAACCATGGGCAAGCGCACCCAGTACGGCCTTGTACTTTGCGCCCACACGGACGACTATGCAAACGGCATAATCAAGAAACACGAACTCACCCGCAAGGACAAGGAAGACGACCGCATGGTGCACGTACGCATCCAGAACGCCAACATAGAGCCCGTGTTCTTTGCATACAAGGACAATGAAGAGCTCAATGAGATTGTTGCAAAGGCTGCTTCCGGAAAGCCCGAATACAAGTTCACGGATGAAAACAAGTTCACCCACACCTTCTGGGTAATATCCGACGACGCCGTCATCAAACGCATAACGGAAATCTTCACCACCCAGATAGACGCCTTCTATGTGGCCGACGGTCACCACCGCACTGCCGCCGCCGCACGCGTAGGCGCAGAGAAGAAAGCTCAGAATCCTCACCACACGGGAGAGGAGGAGTACAACTGGTTCATGGCCGTGTGCTTCCCTCAAAGTCACCTCGCAATCATAGATTACAACCGTGTGGTGAAGGACCTGAACGGCCTTTCGGAAGAAGAGTTCCTGAAGGCCTTGGAAGATGATTTTGAAGTGTCAGTTGCAACCAAACCGCGTTGCGGCCGTCCCGCAAAGCCTTATGCTCCCGCCGGCCTTCACAATTTCTCCATGTATCTTGGGGACAAGTGGTACAGCCTTACGGCAAAACCCGGCAGGTATAATGACGCAGACCCCATCGGCGTCCTGGACGTAACCATCCTCAGCAACCTTGTCCTTGACAAGATCCTTGGCATCAAGGACCTTCGCACAGACAAGAGGATAGACTTCGTGGGCGGTATCCGCGGCCTTGGGGAGCTTTCCCGCCGCGTGGATTCCGGAGAAATGAAGGTTGCGTTTGCGCTGTATCCCGTTTCCATGGACCAGCTCATCCGCATTGCCGACACCGGCAACATCATGCCTCCCAAGACCACCTGGTTTGAGCCCAAGCTCCGCAGCGGTCTGGCTATCCACTCGCTGGACTAGATACTAACACATAATGTAGCTGCAATGGCCGGTCCCCTTGGATCGGCCATTATTATAAACACTTGACATACAGCGCGTTATGTATGTAAAAAAATCCAAGGGTGCCCCAAAACTGGTACCCTTGGAAAATAATATAATACAAATACCTTATAATCAGGCAATTATAGAAAAGCTTGGTCCAAGCCCCTATTTGTTCACCTGGAATTTACGGTTTCCTGTTGCAAAGAAGTCAACTATCTGACGCGCTGCGGCAAGGCCGGCGTTCACATTGGCTTCGGAGGTTTGGGCTCCCATCTTCTTGGGCGTTGCAAACACCCTGTAGCCGAAGTTCTTGGTGAGGCGGTCGTAGTTGTCGGGCATCACGTCCGTGACATATTTGAGGTCCTCGCGCTCTGACAGAGCACGGAACAGACCTTCCTCATCAATGACCTCCTTGCGGGCGGTGTTCACAAGCGTTGCGCCCTTGGGCATACGCATTATAAGGTCATATCCGATGCTCTTGATGGTTGAGGGCAGGGCCGGAATGTGGATTGAGAGGTAGTCGGAATTTGCGTAGAGCTCTTCCACGGAATGGACCGGGGCGGCGCCTCCCGCTACAATCTGCTCGTCTGTAAGGAAGGGGTCCAGGGCCGAAATTTCCATTCCAAGTGCACGGGCCTTCTGGCCTACCAGACGGCCTACGTTGCCGTAGGCCTGGACGCCAAGGCGCTTGCCCTGGAGTTCACTGCCGGTTGCCGGGGTGAAGTGGGTGCGGGCCATGAAAATCATGAGGCCCAGTGCAAGTTCCGCCACTGCATTTGAGTTCTGGCCGGGGGTGTTCATCACAACCACGCCATGGGCCGTAGCGGCCTCAAGGTCTACGTTGTCATAGCCTGCGCCTGCGCGTACAACAATCTTCAGCTTAGGAGCTGCGTCAAGTACCTCTGCGGTAACTTTGTCGGAGCGGATGATAAGGGCTTCGGCATCTGCCACAGCAGCCACAAGGTCCTGCTGCTCTGCGTATTTTTCAAGTTTCACTACCTCATGGCCGGCGGCCTCGAGGATATCTGTGATGCCTTTAACGGCTGCCGCCGCAAAGGGCTTCTGGGTTGCGAGTAAAATTTTCATTACTTATGAAGTTTTTCAAATTCCTGCATGCAGTCTACAAGAGCCTGGACGTCCTCAATGGAGCAGGCATTGTACAGGGAGGCGCGGAAACCGCCTACGCTGCGGTGGCCCTTGATGCCCACCATGCCGCGTTCCTTGGCAAAGGCCATGAATTCGTCCTGGAGGCCTTCCTTGCCGGGAGCCATCACAAAGCATACGTTCATGAGGGAACGGTCTTCTACCGCGGCGGTGCCAACAAACATTGAGTTGCGGTCAATTTCGGCATAAAGGAGGCCGGCTTTCTTCTCATTGATCTTCTGGATGGCCTCTACGCCGCCCATGTCCTTGATCCACTTGAGGGTTTCCTTCATGACAAAGATGTTGAACACGGGAGGGGTGTTGAACATGGAGAGCTTGTCAATGTGGGTGCGGTAGTCCAGCATTGTGGGGATGTGACGGGTTACGCGGCCAAGGGAGTCCTTCTTGATAATTGCGAAGACAACACCTGCAGGGCCCACGTTCTTCTGGGCGCCG
>DGXO01000008.1:6471-59567 GCA_002395605.1 Bacteroidales bacterium UBA4230 | reverse complement strand
CACGTTCTTCTGGGCGCCGCCATAAATAAGGTCATACTTGGAAACGTCCACGGGGCGGGACATGATGTCCGACGACATATCAGCGATAAGGGGGCAGGGGACGTCAAGGTCTTCTTTAATTTCCGTTCCGTAGATGGTGTTGTTGGTGGTGATGTGGAGGTAGTCTAAATCGGCCGGAACCTCGAATCCCTTGGGGATATAGGTGTAGTTCTTGTCCTTGGAGCAGGCGATTGCGTAGGCCTCTCCAATGCCCTGGGCCTCTACAAGGGCCTTGTGCGCCCATACGCCGGTGTCAAGGTATGCGGCCTTCTTCTCAAGGTAGTTCATTGCCACATAGAGGAACTGCAGGGAGGCTCCGCCGCCAAGGAACACCACTTCATGGGTATCCGGGATGTGGAGGAGTTCCTTCCATAGGGCACGGGTCTCATCCATTACGGCGTCCCATTCCTTGGTGCGGTGGGAGATGGAGATAAGGCTTATTCCGGTGCCGCTGAAATCCTTGAGAGCCTCAATGGCCTTGTCTATGGCAACCTGCGGGAGAAGGCAGGGGCCAGCATTGAAAACATGAACTTTTTTAGACATGATATTCTGGGTTAATAATTTTATGTTATTGTGGGCCGAAAGTTACGAATTATTATTGTGAAAACCTATAACTCTTTCAATTCGGCCACATCTTTTATCTTTTCTCTAAAAATTTCATCCTGTGAAAGCCGCACCCTCACATTCATGGAGCACTGTGCCGAAAAATCCTGGGCGCTTTGCGGTATGTCCATGTCCTTGAGCACTTTCATGACTGCGTTCATGCTAAGGTAATCGAAGGTGAGGCGGTAATTCACCCCGGCAACCTTTGTGATAACCGAAGCATTTGTAAGGGCGTCTGAAGTTGAGGTCTTGTAGGCGCGGATAAGCCCCGGTATGCCCAGTTTGATGCCGCCGAAATACCTCACCACCACCACAAGGATGTCGGAGAGGCCCATGGAGTCTATCTGCCCCAGGATGGGCCGCCCTGCGCTGCCGGACGGCTCTCCGTCGTCCGATGCCCTCCAGACATCACCTTTGAGGCCCAGCCGGTATGCGTAGCAGTGATGCCTGGCGTCGTGGTACTCCTTCCGGAGCCCGGCAACAATCTCCTTTACAGCTTCTTCCGTCTCTACGGGAAAAGCCAGGGCGATGAACCGGGAACCATTGTCCTTGAAGAGCCCTTTGGACTCTCCTTCAATGGACCTGTATGTGTCTTCAATTGCCACTTTCCTCAAAAGTAATGTTTTTTGAGATAATTTGCAATGAAACCAATAAAAAGCGCTATCTTTGGGTATGGTTTTTAGAGTACGTGTAACCCTTGCCGGTATCAAGGGATTTTTCAGATTATACTTCATCAGCGGCGCTACAACCCTGTATGACATTCACAAGCAGCTGCGCAGTGACCTTGAGTTTGCGCAGGATCAGATTATCATGTTCAAGGCCCTGGACGTTACAGGCGGCGTAGTTGCCCGCTACGGCCTCTTCGACCTTGGCAGCGGCACCGTAGACCGCGTTTCCCTGGAAGACGCCGTAAAGGCCGGCACAGACTCCATGGTGTACTTCTACGACGTCACCAACCGTAAAAGCGTCATCCTTACAATAGAAGGTGAGGCCGAAGGCGAAAAAGTGTCCGGGATTGTGCTCAAGGAATCCAAGGGCCCCAACCCCATCGAGTTCGAAAACGGCTATGTGGCCTACGAAGACCTCCCTGAGCGTCAGCGTTATCTCCCCGGGGAAGAACCGGACGACGATGACGACGAAGACTTCGATGATGACGACGATGATGATGAGCCGGAAGACGAAGACGGCCAGGAAATCTACGACGAAAACGAGTAGTGCCACGGCGGGTTGAAATCATACTCGGCCCCACCGGCGTAGGCAAATCGGCCTACGCAATTGAGCGTGCCCTGGAAGTTGGTTCACCCGTCATTGGCTGCGACTCCCGCCAGATTTACAAAGAGCTTTGCATAGGCACGGCCGCCCCTTCCAGAAGGGACATGGCCAGGGTCCGGCATTATTTCACGCGCTCAATCCCCATTTCCCGCAACTACACCGCCGGAATCTATGAGGCCGAAGCCCTTGAATTGGTGAACAGGCTTTTTGACAAGGGCCACGAAATCCTTGTAATGTGCGGCGGCTCAATGATGTACATAGATGCCTTCTGCTATGGCCTGGACGACTTCCCGGAAGTTCCGCTCCAGCTTCGGCAGCACCTTATGGAGTGCCTGAGGGAAGACGGCGTGGAGTCACTGGCGTCGCAGCTGAAGGAACTGGACCCTGTGTCCTATGAGGAACTCGACCTCTCCAACGGCCAGAGGGTAATCCGTGCCCTTGAGGTGAGCATGTACACCGGACAGCCGTTTTCCTCCTTCAAAACCCGTGGCTTCAAGGAAAGGGACTTCGAGATAGTGAAAATCGGCCTTGAGAGGCCCAGGGAAGAGCTTTATGAGCGCATAAACGCAAGGGTTCTCCAGATGATGCGCCGCGGCCTTGAGGCCGAAGCCCGCCGCATGCTCCCTTATCGTGAGCTTCCTGCCCTCCAGACTGTGGGCTACAAGGAATTGTTCCAGTACTTCGACGGCGAATTCGACCGCGATGAGGCAGTGCGGCGTATCCAGGTAAACACCCGGCACTATGCCAAGCGCCAACTTACATGGTGGCGCCGGGACCAGGCCATAAAGTGGATTAACCTATCTGAGCCCCGTTGACAACGGCCTCCTGGGGGGTGATGAAGCGCATTTTGCCGTCTCCCTGCTTGGCCATGAGGATCATTCCCTTTGACTCAATGCCGCGGATTACGCGCGGGGCAAGGTTTGCAAGGATGCAGATCTGCTTTCCAAGCATCTCTTCGGGGCTGTAATACTCTGCGATGCCGGAAACAATTGTGCGCTGGTCAATGCCGGTGTCAATTGTGAGTTTCAGGAGTTTGTCCGTCTTGGGAACGCGTTCTGCGGCAAGTACCGTTGCAGTACGGATATCCATTGCGCCGAAATCGTCGAAGGTAACCTCGGGCTTCTGGGGCTCAATCTTCTTGGCGGCCTCGGCGGCAGCCTTTGCGGCTTCGGCCTCCAGGCGGGCCTTCTTGATGGCCTCAAGACGCGCAATCTGGGCCTCGATCTCTGCGTCCTCGATCTTTCTGAACAGCAGCACCGCCTCTCCAAGCTGATGCCCTGCAGGAAGGAGTTCGGCGTTCCCCAGCATGTCCCAGCATAGCACAAGGTCGGAGGCAGTGGTGTCCAAATCCATGGCCACCCTCGGCCGTGTAAGAGGGAGGGGCCCATCGCTTGCGATGGGAGGGGCCGGAGCGTCAGCGGAGGCGATTTGGACACTACTGCCTCCGACCGACACGGTGTGCACGGCCTTGCCTTCACCCTCCTTGTAGAAGTTCACGGTGGGCTTTCCTTCGCCGGAGCGGTAGTCGTGGCCGGCGTTCACGCCAACCCGCAGGATGTCGCGAAGCTTCTGGGCGCTGAACGGAGTGAACGGCTCAAAGGCGATTGCAAGGTCTGCGCATATCTGGAGGCAGGTGTAGAGGATGCTGGCGCAGCGGTCCATATCTTCTTTGGCAACCTTCCAGGGCTCCATGTCGGAGATGTATTTGTTGCCGATGCGTGCCATGTTCATAGCCTCCTTCAGGGCCTCCCTGAAGTGGAAGGTCTCGATATTCTTTTCAAGAGCTTCACGGCAGGGCTTCAGGGCCTCAAGCGTCTCTGCGTCAACGGCCTCCGGTTTCCTGTTCTCGGGCACTGCACCGCCGAAATACTTGTGGGTGAGAACCACGGCGCGGTTCACGAAGTTGCCGAAGACGGCAAGAAGCTCAGAGTTGTTGCGGGCCTGGAAATCCTTCCAGGTGAAGTCGTTGTCCTTGGTTTCGGGGGCGTTTGCGGTAAGGACATACCTCATCACGTCCTCGCAGCCCGGGAACTGCTCCTCATATTCATTCACCCAAACCGCCCAGTTGCGGGAAGTTGAAATCTTGTCTCCTTCAAGGTTCAGGAACTCGTTGGAAGGCACGTTGTCCGGAAGCACATAGTCTCCGTAAGCCTTTAACATTGAGGGGAATACAATGCAGTGGAATACAATGTTGTCCTTGCCGATGAAATGCACCAGGCGGGTCTCGGGGTCCTTCCACCACTTTTCCCAGCTCTCCGGGAGAAGCTCCTTGGTGTTTGAAATATAGCCGATGGGGGCGTCGAACCACACATACAGCACCTTGCCTTCGGCACCATCTACCGGAACGGGAACGCCCCAGTCCAGGTCACGGGTGACGGCGCGGGGCTGCAGGCCGCCGTCCAACCAGCTCTTGCACTGGCCGTAAACGTTGGTTTTCCACTCCTTGTGCTGCTCCAGGATCCAGTCACGGAGCCAGGGCTCGTACTTGTCAAGGGGCAGGTACCAGTGCTTGGTCTTCTTCTTTACGGGGGTGGAGCCGCTGAGCTTGGATTTGGGGTTCAGGAGCTCTTCCGGGCTCAGGGTGCAGCCGCAGTTCTCGCACTGGTCTCCGTAGGCGTGGGGATTGCCGCACTTAGGGCAGGTGCCCTCTATGAGGCGGTCTGTGAGGAACATGCGCGCCTGCTCGTCGTAGAGCTGCTCAGACTCCTTGGTAATGAAGTCATCCTGGTCATAGAGCTTGCGGAAAAACTCCGCGGCATTTTGGGCATGAACCTCAGACGATGTGCGGGAATATATGTCAAAGTTAATTCCAAGGCCGGTGAAAGCGTCCTTCATTACACGATGGTACTTGTCCACGATGTCCTGTGGAGTAACACCCTGCTCCCTTGCCTTGATGGTGATGGGAACGCCGTGTTCGTCTGATCCGCAGATGAAGAGGACGTCTTCTCCGCGCATCCTAAGATAGCGGACAAAGATGTCTCCGGGAATATATGCTCCTGCAAGGTGGCCGATATGCACCGGGCCGTTGGCGTAGGGGAGTGCGCAAGTCACTAAGGTCCTTTTGTAACTCATTATTTCTTTATTCTACCAAGTTTTACGTTTATTGTCTTTTTCAGGGCGTTGAGGCTCTGGAGCTCCTCCAGGAGGGCGTTTACCTCTTCCGGGGATGCCGTGGCAAGTTTGCGGTTGATTTCGGCCTGCCTGGATTGCAGGCGTTTGTCGTGGAAGGCCAGGATGGCGCGCGGAACATAAGTCACAAGCCAGGAATCCGTGGTGGTGAGGGCGTCGGAGAAATTGTGGACGGTGAGCTCGTATTTTTCGGTTGCGAGATCTGCCACGACATCCGCTACGGAGCGGTTTTCTCCGTCCATGAGGCTCCTCACAATGGCATCCTGCTCAAGGCCTTGGTCGTATAGGCCGAAGTAGGCGTTGTAGGCGGCCTCATAGCCGGCGTTGGAGAACGTGATGTTGTCTGCGCTAAGGGCGGCGTCAATGAATTCGGCCACCGTTTGCGAGCCGTCAGGGTTGTAGAACTCCGAGTCCGTTTCAAACTTCAGTTCCGAGCAGCCGTAACGCAGGATGAATCCAAGAAGCTCGCGCTCGGAGGGTTCCATGATTCTTTCTTCCCTCTGAAGATTGCCGGTCTGGGCCGGCAATGACGTCTCCGGGCTGCTTTCCTGCCCGGAAGACCACCGGTCTGTGCCGGTGGTGACGGTTGCGTCATGCCCGGCTCGACCGGGCATCTCCCTCCTTTGCTGCTCCCTGGTGCGGCGGACGCGGTCCTGGATGATATCGGCCTCAATGCCGAAGCGGCGGGCGACGGTGTCTACGTAGACCTGACGCTTGATGGCATCCGGGATTTCGGCCACGGTGTCTGCTATCTCGTTGATGAGGTTGGCCTTCTTCAAGGGGTCGTCTCCGGCTTCGGCAAGGAGGAGGTCTGTCTTGAAGGCTATGCCGTCCTTCTCATGGGAGGCTATGAACTCCTGAACCTCTTCCAGCGTGTGCTTGCGGGAGAAGGAGTCGGGGTCGTCGCCATCTGGGAGGAACACCACGCGGGGATTCATGCCTTCCTTGAGTATCATGCCGATGGCCCTTAAGGCGGCGTGAAGGCCGGCTTTGTCGCCGTCGTACATGATGGTGATGTTCTCCGTGAACTTCTTGATGATGCGTATCTGCTCCTCCGTGAGGGAGGTTCCGCAGGATGCCACCACGTTGGTGATTCCAATCTGGTGCATCATCACAACGTCCACGTTGCCTTCCACAAGGATGCAGCGGTCCTTCTTTGCTATTTCGCTTTTGGCAAAGTACACTCCCATGAGGTTGCGGCTCTTTACGTAGATTTCCGTTTCAGGGGAGTTGACGTATTTTGCGGGGTTGTCGGCCTTGAGGGTTCGGCCGCTGAAGGCTATTACACGCCCGCTGAGGGAGTGGATGGGGAACATCACGCGTTCCCTGAACTTGTCTATGAGGGTGCCGTCTTCCTGCTGGATTGCAAGGCCTGCGGCAACCATGAATTCGTCTTTGTAGCCTGCTGCGCGGGCGGCCTCCACAAAGGTGGTCTTGCCGGACGGCGCCCAGCCAAGGCTCCATTTTTCAATGGTGGCGTCTTCTATTCCGCGGGTGCGGTAATACTGGTAGCCAACTGCACGGCCTTCGCCGCCCTCCAATTGCTTCAGGAAGTAATTGCGGGCAAACTCGCTCACCGCCATCAGGCTTTCCGAGCGCTGACGGGCGGCAATCTGCTCTGCGCTTTCTTCCTCTTCCTTTACCTCTATATTATACTTGCGCGCGAGGTAACGGAGGGCTTCGGGGTAGGTCATCTGCTCATGGTCCATGAGAAAACCCACGGCGCTTCCGGCCTTTCCGCAGCCGAAGCACTTGTAGATGCCCCTTGAAGGCGTTACATGGAACGAAGGCGTTTTTTCATTGTGGAACGGACAACAGGCCACGTAACTGGACCCGCGGCGCTTTAGCGTCACGAAGTCTCCAATCACTTCCTCGATTCTGGTGGAATCAAGGATCTGGTCTATTGTCTCTTTAGGGATCATTCCTTTGTATAATCCACTTCTTTTGCATCGGAGAGGTCCGTGACGGTGATTTTGCCGTCATCGGCGGGGGCCTGCGTGGTGGGGCCGTCCTTGGGAGGCTCCGGTGCACGGTAGGTCTTTTCCTGCCACAGGGCTTTTATCTGGTAGTATGCGTCACGGCCGTACCATGCAAGGCCAAGGATGCCGATTATGACGGCAAGTATGCTGCTTCTCAATATGAGCCATACGGACAGCGCCACAAACAGCACGTCCTTTATGAGCCGTATCCACCTGTTGTTATATCCTAAATTCATCATAGCCCACAAAGATACAAAAAACCTATAAAAAAAGGTGGCCGAAGAGGTCACCTTTTTGGAAAGTTCAGTTAGAACGGAAGGTCGTCGGAGCTGTCCTCCCCGGGCATGTCGTCCAGTGTTGGGGCCGGAGCCGTTTCAAATGCAGGCGGCTGAGGGGCCGAAACCGGTGCTTGGGGATAAGCGGGCTGGGCGGGGGCCGAAGGGGCGGCTGTAGCCTGCCCTGCAGGAGCAAGCCTCCAGATCTGGAGGTCGTTGAACCACCTGCCGTTGTATTCGCGGGCCTTGAGGTGGAACGACACCTTGATGCGGTCTCCCACCTGATACTTGTCAAGTTCGGCCACTTTGTCCTGACCCCATGCCGTGAAGCATGCCTGGGCCGTGAAATTGCCGTCCGGGAACTCAAGGATGAATTCCTGCTTTGCCCATTGGCCGCGGGCCGAAGTGCCGGACTGTACGCCCAGTTTCTGCCTCAGGGTCCCTTCCAGTTCCAGTGCCATGACTTACTTCTTCTTTGCAGGCTCTGTGGGTTTCTCTACGAAGGGGTGAACCTCAAGGAGGTCTACGTCAAAGATAAGGGTGGAGTTGGGACCGATGTTGCGGGGTCCACGCTCACCGTAAGCAAGGTTGGCGGGGATTACGAGGGTGATCTTGCCACCTTCGCCCACAAGCTTCATGCCTTCGGTCCATCCGCGGATGACGCGGTTGAGGGGGAACTCGATGCCTTCGTTGGCGTCAAACTCCTTGCCGTCGATGAGGGTGCCGCGATAGTTCACCTTCACGGTGTCGCGGTCGGAGAGGGCCTTTTTGTCGGAGCCGCTGTCCTGGATGAGGTATACGATACCGGAAGCGGTGGAGTCTGCGCTGTTCTTGGCGTAGAAGTCCTTGCGGAAAGCGTCGCCTTTCTCTTTGTTGAGGGCGCCTTCATAAGCGGTGCGCTTGCGGAGGAACTCGTTGAGGACGTTGTTCATGGTTGAAGGGTCAATCTTGAACTGCTTTACGAAAACGGAGTCCATGGGTTCGCCTTCCTTTGCGTTGAGAGCGTCGTTCATACCCTTCTTCACCTGGGCCATGTTGAGCTCACCAAAACCGTTCTGGGTCATGACAAGGCCGAAGTTTACGCCAAGAAGGTAAGATGCGGTGTCAATCTGGCCCTTATTGGGGAGAAGGTCACGTACTTCCTTTGAGCCCTCTACCTTGGGAGAGCCGCAGGCCATCAGCATGGCGGCTGCGCCGGCGATGGCAAGAATCTTTGCAAATTTCATTTTGTATTTGTTTTTAAGTTTAAATTCAAACTTTTTGAGCCTTAACTGCTCAGCCTACAAATATATAAAACTTCTGGAACAATTCCTAAAGAAAACCGACGATTGGAAAAAAATGAGTACTGAGCGGCAATTTTATTTGCATTTGTCATTTTTTATGCCGATATTGTACAAAAGCCACATTTTTGGGCACAAAATGCCAATAG
The DNA here is from genome assembly GCA_002395605.1 of Bacteroidales bacterium UBA4230. Lineage (GTDB taxonomy): Bacteria > Bacteroidota > Bacteroidia > Bacteroidales > UBA932 > Cryptobacteroides. The sequence goes on along the minus strand of DGXO01000008.1, from coordinate 50,841 downwards.
ATTCACATATCCTGCACTCTAAGCTCAAAACCTTTTTCGGGTGGGACTCGTTCAAGGGAGACCAGGAGAGCATTATTCGCCATCTCACTGAGGGCGGCAACTGTTTTGTGTTAATGCCCACCGGCGGCGGCAAGTCTCTCTGCTACCAGCTTCCGGCCCTTCTCATGGAAGGAACGGCCATAGTGATATCGCCGCTCATAGCCCTCATGAAAAACCAGGTGGACGCCATCCGCGGCTTTGAATCGGCCGAAGAAGGAATTGCCCATTTCCTTAATTCCTCCCTCAGCCGCATAGAGGCCGCCCAGGTGCAGGAAGACCTTCTGAGGGGCGTCACCAAGCTCCTTTACGTGGCTCCGGAATCCCTTACCAAAGAAGAGAACATCGCCCTTCTCAGGGGCATAAAGATATCTTTCTACGCCGTTGACGAAGCCCACTGCATATCCGAGTGGGGCCACGACTTCCGTCCGGAATACCGTAAAATCCGTTCCATCATTGAAGATATCCAGCCGGCTCCGGTAATAGCCCTTACCGCCACCGCCACTCCAAAAGTGCAGTCCGATATCCTCAAGAACCTCAAGATCCAGGATGCAACGGTGTTCAAGAGTTCCTTCAACCGCCCCAACCTATATTATGAGGTAAGGGACAAGGTGGAACCTGAAAAGGACATAATCCGTTACCTCCGCCAGAATCCCGGCAAGAGCGGCATCATCTACTGCCTCAGCCGCAAGAAGGTGGAAGAACTTGCCCAGGTGCTGTCCGTAAACGGCATCAGGGCCCTTCCGTACCATGCCGGCCTGGATGCCAAAACCCGCGCCGAAAACCAGGACAAGTTCCTGATGGAGGAGATAGACGTCATTGTGGCTACCATCGCCTTCGGCATGGGCATAGACAAGCAGAACGTGCGCTTTGTGATCCACTACGACATTCCAAAGAGCATTGAGGGCTATTACCAGGAAACCGGGCGTGCGGGCCGTGACGGCCAGGAAGGCACCTGCATCACATATTACAGCTACAAGGATATCCAGAAACTGGAGAAATTCATGCAGGGGAAACCCATCGCAGAGCAGGAAATCGGCCGGCAACTCCTCAAGGAAACAGTTGCCTATGCCGAATCCAGCCAGTGCCGCCGGAAGCTCCTTCTCAATTACTTCGGAGAGGACTACCCCCAGGACAACTGCGGCTGCTGCGACAACTGCCTGCATCCTAAGGCCCGCTTCGACGGCCATGAGGAAATGTGCCTTGTAATTGAGCTCATAGAGTCTCTGAAGGAGCATTTCAAGCTTGAGCACATAGCCCTTATCCTTACCGGAGAGGCCAGTGCCATGGTAAAGTCCTACCACCATGACCGCCTGCCTCTTTTCGGCGCCGGCAAAGACCATGGCCCGCGTTTCTGGATGGCGGTAATCCATCAGGGCCTCATACTCCATTTCCTGGAGAAAGACATTGACAATTACGGCCTTATCTCAGTAACGGACAAAGGCCGGGAGTTCTTTGCGCACCCCACGGAGCTTATGCTTGTAGAGGACCGCACGTTCTCTGAAGGCGAAGACGACGAAGAAGATGATGCCGCAGCGGCAAGGGGCGGCGGTGGCGGAGACCCCGTTCTCCTTTCCATGCTCAAGGACCTCAGAAAGGATGTCGCGCGCAAAATGAGGGTGCAGCCTTGGGTGGTGTTCAGTGACCCTTCGCTGGAAGACATGACCATTGTCTATCCTCTTACCCTTAAGGAACTGTCGGAAAAATGCCAGGGCGTAGGTGAGGGCAAGGCCCGTAAATTCGGCCAGCCGTTCATAGACCTCATCGCAAAGTACGTGGAGGAAAATGAGATAGACCGCCCGGACGACTTTGTGCTGAGGAGCGTGGCGCCAAAATCCGGCAACAAGGTGTATATAATCCAGGCCATAGACCGCAAGCTCCCTCTGGACGACATCGCGCGTGCAAAGGGCCTTGACATGGACGAACTCCTTACAGAGCTGGAGGCAATAGTGAGCACCGGCACCAGGCTCAACCTAAGTTATTATATTGCCGATACCCTTGACCCCGAGGTTGTTGAGGAGCTCTACGACTGGTTCAAGGAAGATGCTTCTTCGGATTCCCTCTCCGAAGCCCGCAAGGAGCTTTCGGCCGACTACGAGGACATAGAAATCAGGCTAGTTCGCCTGAAATTCCTCTGCGAAGTCGCGAATTAAAGATAAATCAGCGAAGACAAGTTTTCCGGGCAAAACAGCCTTTTGGCCATCTCCTGAAGCTGTTCAGGGGTAATTGAGTCTATTATCCGGCGGGTTTCGGCCGAAGACATCACTTCTCCCCAGGCAAGCATGCTCTTTCCAAGGGAAAGGCACTGGGCCTCGCCGGCTTCGGAACTTATTGCAAGCTGCCCAAGGAGCTGTTTGCGGTAGGCTTTGAGGCGGGCATCCGTCAGCGGCTTGTCCCGGAGCCCGGCAAGAATCTTGTCTATGGCCTTCAGGCAACTGTCCAGGTTCGGCCTGTCACAGCCGAAGGTGATTGCCACAACCCCGGAATCGGCATACTGCGTGTAGGAGCACTCTATACCGTACACCCAACCGCGTTTTTCGCGCAGTTCCGCGTTGAGAAGCGAGTTTGAGGCCGGGCCCCCAAGGATGTTCGTGAGCATTGCCGCCACAAACCGCTCTGGGCTCTCATACAGTGACGGCGCTATGCCGCCGATGACGGCGTTGACTTCGTGGTTGTGTTTGTCAATGGTTTTGCTGAAGGCGGCAGGAAAGACCTTTTCCGGAGCATTTGCCCGGATAGGGTCGCGAAGCGACGCGGAGGAAAAGGTCTTTCCTGCCGCATGTAAAGCCGTTGCTTCCATTTTGTCAAGGTCAATGTCGGCAACAATGGAAAGGGCCATGCGGGTGGGAATGAACTTCTCCTTCACAAAGCGCCTCATCATGTCCGGCTTTATCTTTTTTACGCTGGCCGATGTCCCCAGGATTGGCGTTCCCAGCGGATGGCCATCGAAGAGCATGGACTCAAAGCGGTCGTAGACGTCTTCGGCGGGGTTGTCCTTGTAGGAGATGATTTCGTCCAGGACCACGCCGCGCTCAGTCTCTACTTCGGCCTCCGGGAAAGTGGGCTCCGTGGCAAGTTCGAAAAGAAGCCCCACGGCCTTTGGAAGGTCTTCCTTGAGGACAGTGGCGTGAAGCACTATCTCCTCCTTGGTGGTGAAGGCGTTGAGCTCTCCGCCAAGGCGGTCAAGATAAGAACTGATTACCCGGGCGCTTTTGCGGGAAGTGCCCCTGAAGATGTTGTGCTCTATGAAATGGGCTATGCCGGCGGGATATTCGGCCTCATCCCTGGTGCCTGCGCCAATTGAAAGGGCGCACCAGGCAACGGAGCCGGAGGACCTCCTGAGGGCGTATCTTACGCCTGAAGGCGCAGTGCCGCACCTTATCTTTTCCCCGCCAGCCATTTAAGATCTGAGGTAAGGAACCCGGCCATGGCGCGCGGCCTTATTTTATGGCGGGAGATATAGTAAAGCTCAAGGGTATCGGCCTTGAAGAGCATTTCATAGCTGTAGGAGCTGGCCGAAGGGTCCACGGGGGCAACGCAGTAGCTCACAAGGGTGTTGACGGGGGCTTCCGAGAATATTTCGTCCACTTCATCTGCGCTGGAGATTGTGAAATCTGAGTCCAGGTACTTCTCAAGGTCCTGGTCCTTGACGGAAAGGGAGAGGTCTTCGCGCGCCATGCATATGCTCATCATCCGGCCCCATTTGGCGAAGTTGGCGTTGAACCATTTCATGGGGGAGTAGGCGGTCTTTTCACTTTCCATTGCGGCCAGGGTGAATTCCTGGATGGACTTCACTATGGCTCCAAGGTAAATGAGTTCCCTTCCGGAGCGGTCGTCGGTGGGAGCCACGGGAAGCGAAACTACCTCGTGGAGGCCTGAGATGCCTTCTTCGGCCCCCTTGCCGCCCTTTAGGAGGCTCAGGAACAGGATTCCGGGCTCAGGTTCTCCCTTGAAGCGGTTGGCGGTGACAATGAGGAAGTAGTAGCTGTCTTTTCCCTTGAGGGCTTCAAACTCCTCTTGGGTGCAGAATTCAAAGGCCGAAGCGCTCCAGTTGTTTACAACTTCCTGCTTGAGAGCGCTCCCGAGGATGGCGTCGGAGGGGACAACCACCTTGGTTACGTTGTCGGGGAAGTCTTCGAGTATATAGCTTCTGGTTTCTACGCGGCCCTGTGAAAAGGCTGCGAAGGATGCCATGAGGCATAGTGCAATGGTAATAAGGGTCTTTCTCATTGTGCTATGAATGCGTATGTTATGGTGCCCATCTGGCGGGCGGGGGCGTTTGCCGATGCGTTGAACTTGGAAAGCCTTGCAGCGCGTACGGCAAAGGTCCTGAGGCAGCCGTCTTGGGCCGAAAGTTTCTCGTCTACCTTGGCGTTGACTACATTGCCCTGGTTGTTCACGGTGATGATTACCGTAACTTCTCCGGCGCCGTAGCAGCGGTAGGCGGGAATTGGTAGGCGGGTGGCTTTTCGGCCATCGAGGCTCCAGGAGAGAACGGATGGGCCGCTATAGGGCTTTGCCTCCTCTTTCTTGGGCTCATCCTTCTTTATGGGTTCAACCGCAACTTCGTCCTCTTCCTGAGGCTGCTCCTGCCCATCCTTCAATTCCTGGGCCAGACGTTCGGCCTCCTTGTATAGCTCTTCGGCATCAGTGCCGCGGTCGTCCTTGAGGGCGCCGCTGTTTACGGCTACGTTCCTGACGGGCATTCCGGCGGCGGCAATCATCTCTTCAAGCTGGGCGGCGGCGCTTCTGAGGAGTTCCTCATGTTCACGGGCCTGCTCCATCTCCTCCTGCTTAGTGAAGTCCAGTACAAAGCTGTTTTCTTTCTGGATTTCCATCCCTATGCGCACCAGAAGCAATACGATAATCACCGCGAGGTGGATGCTCACGGTGATGTAAATGCCTGCTTTCTGGTCCGGGGTCAGCTTCATTTCTTGCGGCGTTTCCTTTGGCGCAGGGCTTTCTCAATGGTGTTTGAGATGATGTCGATGGCCACCTTGTTGTGGCCGCCCTGGGGCACTATTACATCCGCGTAACGCTTGGAAGGCTCAATGAACTGAAGGTGCATGGGCTTCACGGTGTCGCAGTAGTGCTCTATGGCAGTTTCTATGGTGCGGCCGCGCTCTGCGATGTCGCGGACCATGATGCGGAGCACGCGGTCGTCGTCATCGGCATCCACAAAGATCTTGATGTTCATCTGGTCACGGAGCTCCTTGCAGGTGAAGATGAGGATGCCTTCCACAATAATCACCTCTGCGGGCTCTACGGTGATGGTTTCCGTGGTGGAGCGGGAGCAGGTGATGTAGGAGTACACGGGCTGCTCTATGGTTTTACCGGCCTTGAGCTCACGGATTTGCTGGCACATGAGTTTCCAGTCAATGGCGTCAGGGTGGTCGAAGTTGATGTTCTTCCGCTCTTCAACGGGGACATGGCTGGAGTCCTTGTAGTAGGAATCCTGGGGGATTACCACCACTTTTCCCTGGAGCTGTTCTGTGATAGCCCTTACTACAGTTGTCTTGCCTGAGCCGGAACCTCCGGCGATACCGATTACTAGCATTATCTTGATTTATTGAGATTTCTCGACTTCGCTCGAAATGACAGACTAAAACTCCGCATTCTTAGGTGTACGGGGGAAGGGTATGACGTCACGGATGTTCTGCATGCCGGTGACAAAGAGAAGGAGTCTCTCAAAGCCAAGGCCGAATCCGGAGTGGGGGACGGAGCCGTAACGGCGGGTGTCGATGTACCACTCGAGGTTCTTCCTGGACATGCCGAGCTCGTCTATGCGGGCCTCCAGTTTCTCAAGATCGGCTTCTCTTTCGGAGCCGCCGATGATTTCTCCAATCTTGGGGAAGAGGACGTCCATGCCGCGGACGGTGCGGCCGTCCGGGTTCTGCTTCATGTAGAAGGCCTTGATGTCCTTGGGGAAGTCTATGAGGATGACGGGCTTCTGGAAGTGTTTTTCTACCAGGTAACGCTCGTGTTCGCTCTGGAAGTCCGTGCCCCAGTGGACGGGATACTCAAACTTGACGCCGTCTGCGACGGCCTTTTCAAGGATTTCCACGGCCTCCGTGTATGTGACCTTCTGGAAGGGGATGCCAAGGACGCTTTGCATGCGCTCAATGAGGCCTTCGTCGTATTTCTGGTTCAGGAACTTGAGATCGTCCATGCAGTTGTCAAGGGCATACTGCACAAGGTATTTCACAAATTCTTCGGCCAGGGCCATGTTGTCATTAATGTCGTAGAAAGCCATTTCGGGCTCAATCATCCAGAATTCCGCAAGGTGACGGGGAGTGTTGGAATTCTCTGCGCGGAAAGTGGGGCCGAAGGTGTAGATTTCACCAACTGCGGTGGCTCCAAGCTCACCTTCCAGCTGGCCGGAAACGGTGAGAGAGGTCTTCTTGCCGAAGAAGTCCTTGGAGAAGTCAACGTTGCCCTTCTTGTCCAGGGGGATGTTCTTGAGGTCCATGGTGGTTACCTGGAACATATCTCCTGCGCCTTCGGCATCGGATTCCGTGATGAGCGGGGTGTGGAGATACACGAAGCCCTTTTCATTGAAGAACTTGTGGATGGCAAAGGCCATGGCGTTGCGGATGCGGAGAACTGCGCCGAAGGTGTTGGTCCTGAGGCGCATGTGGGCTACGCTGCGGAGGTACTCAAGGGTGGTGTCCTTTTTCTGGAGGGGGAAGCGCATGGGGTCGCAGTCTCCAAGGACCTCGATTTCCGAAGCCTGGATTTCCACGGCCTGGCCGCTGCCCACGGACTCTACCAGCTGTCCTTTCACGGCCAGGGATGCACCGGTGGTGATGCGCTTGATGAGTTCCTCGTCGAAGAGCTCCGTATTTGCTACAATCTGGATATTGTTGATGGTGGAGCCGTCGTTGAGGGCGATGAACTTCACCTGTTTGTTTCCTCTCTTGGTGCGTACCCATCCTTTGGCAAGCACTTTCACGCCCGGCTCCATCTGGAGCAGAGCCTTGATTTTAGTTCTTTTGGGGCTTTCCATATAATCTTTGATACAATCATGCAAAGATAACATTTCTTTGCCACCTTAGCAAAAAAAACAGCCGCCCGTGGTGCGGGTGGCTGATGGATGTAGATGAGAGGGAACTACTTCTTGACTTTGATGGTCTTTTTGGCAACCTCGAAGTTTACGTCAAAATCATAGTCGCCACCATAGTACTTGACTTCGCGGACAATACCGCCGGTGGCCTCGTCGTACTCATACTCGAATGTGGCTTTGGTGTCCCTGTCCTGCCATTTGGCCTCGGTGCACTCTTTTTCGGAGCTACGGCCGAACAGACCGGTCTCATAGAGGAAACGGCTCAGACCAGCGTCCTCTGAATATGAGGTGTGGATATCGGCAACATTGTCCTTGGTGCTGTATTTGTGCTCTTTGAAGCGGCTTCCGTCACGGCTCCAGGTAAAGATGTTCTTGTTCTGGATAGCGTACTGGGTCTTGACTTCACCGTCACGGCTTGCTGTAAGCTGGAATCCGTCTGCATCGTAGGTGTAGGTCCATACGCGGGCGGGGTCCTCGGTGTTGTCGGTGAATTTGGTGCAAAGACCATTTTCGTTGAGTTCCATGTGATAAATCACAATGTCAGGATCTGACTCCCTGTTAACGTCACAGATTGTGAAGTCGTCGTTGTAGTCAAATTCATAGCCTTTTTCCTTGTCACCCTTCACAAGGGCTGAGAGGATGTGACCATACTCGTCATAGGTGAGGTCCCAGCGGGTTTCGCCAACGCGGGTAGCCTTCCAGTCATTCTCCTCGGGCCAGTCGCAGATAGCCTCGATGTAAGCGGTCTTCAAGACAACCTCAACCTCTTCGTACTGGGGCTTGTCATCGGGTTTGTCATCGGGTTTGTCGTCAGGTTTGTCGGTAGGTGTTTCTGTGTCATCAGTCTTCTCCTTAACGGTGGGGGCTGGTTTGTTGCAGGATACCATCCCGGCCACTACCAGGGATGCCATCAGTACGTAAAATAACTTTTTCATAATGAATAAATTAAGGATTAAAAGTTAAAAAGTGTTTTATTGGTTTCTATTAGTCTTAAAATATCTTTTTGGGGGTTGTCCGTGCCCTTTGCAACACGGTATTCGAAAGAACAATCATTGAGCTTGCAGGCTTTATAGAGTTCTCCCATGTCTTTATAGTTTACTCCGTTGTCAGTGTTGAGGATGACATAGTTGCAGGATTTGACCGGAGTGATGTCTTCACCCAGAGATGCGTCTATGAAGCATATCTTGGCGGCCAGGTCCTGGAGGGCAATGGCTTCTTTTCCGGCCTCCCCTATTGCAACAATCGCCAGCTTTGCTCCGTTTATTCGGGACTGCCAGTCCTCCTTCCAATCGGCCAGGGATTTCACACTCAGGTCACATGGCAGTAGGGCGTAATAGCCTGCACCACGGCTAAGTTCAGCCATCAAGTCTCCAATCCTGTTGAAGTCTTTGTATGCAACAAGTACAAGAGAACTGGTTTCAGAGAAATCTTCCGTCCTGTAAACGCCGTCCCCGTCCCTGGTGATATCCGGGATGCGGGGCTCCTCTATATTGCGTCCGGGCCATGCATCTCCTCCGTCCATATAGAAGGAGAACATGGTGAGAACCTCATTGAGGGCGTCCATCCAGTATTTGGAGGTGTGCGCGCCGTTGCCAACGCGATACTCATGCGCAAAACCGCGGTCCCTGAGCACAACATGCAGGGAGTCGTTGGCAATGAGGAGCTGCTCCTCATCATCTCCGCAGGTGAAATACCATTTTACGGTTTCCAGAGCCTGGCGGTTTTCTTCATTGAAGACATAATAGGGGCAATGCTCCTTGTAATAGTCGGTGAGCCTGGCTTCTCCATTCTCTCCCTTTCCACCAAACAGTGCCCCCCACTGGTTGTTCCATCCGCTGCTGCTCTCTGTCATATACTGCCGGTCTGTACGGAAAGACATGGAAAGCGGAGCACTGCAAAGGAAAACCTCGGGGTGCTTGGCGGCAAGCACGTAGGCTCCGAATCCGCCCATGGAGTAACCTGTAACGGAACGATGCTGTCTGTCAGGGATAGTGCGAAGAGTTGCGTCAATATGCGGAACAAGTTCTTGGACAAACATGTCCATGTAGTCAAAGGAGCCGTCAAATTTATTGACATAATAGCACTGGTATCCCATGGGGTAGACATATATCATATCCTCCAGGCCGGCAGTCTCAAGGGCCGATATCCGGTCACGTGCGTGGAGCCAGTCTCCGTTCCAGGAATTCTGGTTGTCGCCGTAGCCGTGGAGCATGTACACAACCGGATAATGCCTGTCCTCATTTTCATAATAGTCTCGGGGCAGCAGGACTGAATAGCGGACGTCGGTGTCCAGGATGGTGCTTGATAACACCAGATCCCTCTGGTAACGGTCCGGATTTGTGTCCGGTTTCTCCTTTTCGGGGTCCGTTGTCTGCTCCTGCGGATTCTGGTTCTGAGGTTCTGTATTATCCTCCGGCGTGCTCTCCTGCGGTTTTGAGCATCCGCAGGAAGACAGCATGGCCAGCATGCATACAAGAGTGATGATATTACAGTGAATCATAGACAACCATTTCTTGTGCATATAGTTCATAATCCGGGTGGGGATTTTCAAGGCGGAGTGTGAGGGTGTGCTCTCCGCTTTCAAAGCAGTAGGCACTGAAAATCTCGTATTTCCGCTTGATGTAGTCAATTGGCATGGTAAAGTGTTCAATCTCTTCTCCGTCAAGAAGGGCCGTCACGGATGCCACATAGGAGTCGTCTGCATGGCCGGTTTTCCTGACGCTGCCCTCAACCACAATGCCGTTGCCCTTGAACTTCAGTTCCACAGATGTGGTGAAAGCTTTCTTGAGCACTCTTTTCTCCACGGGTACAATTCCTTGGAAGCTTTGTTCATAGCGTACGGTTTCAGGATCTTCCACAGTAAATAAGATGCTGTTTCGGTCTGTTTCGTTGCAGGTTAGGAGCAGGTTGAAGTTCTCCTTGCACACCTGTTCAAGGGAAAGGTCGGTATAAGGGAAGGGGATGTCCTTGATGCGCTCGACGCCTTTTTTCCAGTAATCCGGGATGGCGTCATAGCCGTACATCACGCCAAGTATTCCGGCGGCCGAAGCCGGGTTGCAGTCGGAGTCGTTTCCGCAGCGGGTGCTTATGTCCATAGTCTTCAGGAAATCTCCCTCTCCGTAAAGAAGGCCGATAACGACGAATGCGGAGTTGATGGTGGCGTCTATGTTGAACCCGTTCCATACGCCTTCAGGGCATCCTACGTCGTTGGCATGGCGGTTGGTGACTTCAAACCAGCACTGCTTCCAGTCCTTAGGATATTTCTTCCAGAACTTGATGCAGTCTGAGATTGTGCTGTGGAACTTTGTGCCTTCGGGGATGGTCCTGAGGGCCTCAGTCACAATTGTAGGGATGTCGTTGCAGACATAAGCCAGGCAGTACATGGCGCCGATGTAAACGCCTCCGTACCATCCGTCTCCGTAGTTCATTATGTGGCCTATCCGGTCACTGAGTTCCGATGCCTTGTTCACCTGGCCGGGATACAGCATCCCGATGAAATCGGCCTCAATCTGGAAGTCTATGTCATCTGCGTGGGGGTTGTACTTCCAGTGTCCGCTTTCAGGGGCGCCGCGTCCGTTCAGGATATTGTAGCGGGCGGCCTGGTTGGCGTGCCACAGCTTGTAGTCGGCATAGGCGAAGGCGTTGGCGTAAGACTCCACGGGCGCGTCCAGACCCTCTTTCAGCATGGTTTCCATGAAGGTCAGGTCCATGTAAACGTCATCGTAGAGGCCGGGGTCCTCAATGTAGGTGTCGTAGATGTAGTCGTCGTACCAGGGAATGGGGATTTCGTCCATGATGAGCCCGCCCTTGTACTTGAACTCCGTGGGGCCGCCGTAGGTGCAGCCTATGGTCTGGCCATACCATCCGCCTTTGACCTTGTCCATGAGGGTTGCCTCGTCAAGGGTGACGGTCTGGCCATAGGGCACCTTTGGGGCCTTGGTGCAGGCTGCAAGGAGCAGGAGTGCACTAATTATGGTAATACGTATCTTCATTCTGTCTTTCGCTGTAGTACTCAATTGCGTTGATCCTGAGGAGATAGGTGTCGGGCTTGGGGTTGCGCCAGACGAGCTTTACGTTGTGTCGGCCTTCTGGTATGCAGTATTTCCATGCGGGCTCAAGTTTGCGGGATGTTCCCTTCATGGGAAGGATGGACACCTGGTCCAGGGCTCCGTCTATCCAAACTTCAATTTCGGCCACATAAGGGTCTCCTTCTTCGGCCATGGCAAAGACCTCTGAGCCTACGTGCTTTTTGGCAACACGCTGGGCGTAGTCTTCGGTGATGCCCCTGAGGCACACCAGGTTGCCCCAGATTACAAAGCCGTTGCCGGAGAAATCAAACTCATAGGTGTCCCTGAGCCATGCATCCTTCTGGTCGCGCATTAGGGGATATGTGTTTGTGAAGTTCTGCTCAAGGGGAAGGACTTTCGGCTTGGAGACGGGGATGACCACCTCATTCTCACTTACTTTTCCACCGTTTTTCTCTATGAGTTGGAGGGCGTGATTGAATGAATACTGGCTGCCCTTTGAAAGGGAGACATCCGTTCCCTCAAAGTCAAGGTCCCAGATTTCCATAACGGGCTTGCGCCAGAATTCGGGGATGTTCTCAAGGCCGTAAACTACGCCAAGGACGCCGCCTACGGTTGCCGGGTTGCAGTCTGAATCCTGGCCGCAGCGGGTGGCAATCTCCATTGATTTTCCAAAGTCTCCGCCACCGTACAGCATGCCGATGGTGACATACGCGCTGTTGAGTTTGGCATCTATGTCAAAGCTTAGGCCCACTCCCTTGGGGCATCCGGTGTCGGCCCCCCATTTTTTCAGGACCTCGAACCATGTGGCTTTCCAGTCCTGAGGGTACTTCCTGTGCCAAGTGCGAACATCATTGATGCACTGCCAGAAGGTGCTCTCATGGGGGATGGCCTCAAGGGCCATGTCCACTATCTTTGCCGGATCGTTTTCCACAAAGGCTGCGCTGTAAAGGCCTGCGACGTAGGCTCCGCCGTAGAATCCGTCTCCGCTGTTCATTATGTGGCCAACCCTGTCTGCTATGTCAAGCGCTTCAGGGAGCATGCCGGGCGCCATCAGGCCGACGAAATCGGCCTCAATCTGGAAGTCAAGGTCGTCGGCGTGGGGGTTGTTGAGCCAGTTGCCGCTTTCCGGAGGCATGATGCCCTGGCGCACGTTGTACCTTCCCGCCTGGTTGGCATGGGCAAGGTGATAGGGCGCGTATGCAAAGCGCAGGGCAAGGTCCTTGGCCGATGCGTCCAGACCAAGCTCTTCAAAGGCCTCGGCAAAAGTGAGGTCGTTGTAGACGTCGTCAAAGAGACCGGGCTTACGGTCCCACCAGTGCTTGACGTAGCCCTCGCCCCAGCCGATAGGAATCTCTTCCGGGATTATTGTGCCGCAGAATTTGAACTCTGTGGGAGCGCCGTACACTACGCCTATGGTCTGGCCCGCCCAGCCGCCCTTGATCTTGTCCATGAGGGCATCCTTGGAAAGGGTTACGGACTCGGGCGCTTTGGGCGCGGAACAGGCGGCAACTGCAAGAAGAAGGGCCAGTATGAGGCTATTTTGCTTCATAAACCTTTAATTCTGTTATGGATATGAATGAAGATACGGCTTTTGTATACTTGTGCCAGTGGATGAGGACGGCGTCGTCTCCGATTATCCTGATGGCTTTTGTGGTAACCTTGGGGAAGGTGAACACAAATTCTGCGTTGTGAGGCTGGAAGAACACTTCGTCGGAGTAGGGGAGGTCCGGGGTGATTTTTGCCTCTATGGGCACCCAGTTGCCGTTTTCGTCCATATATTCCGGATGCATGTCGCAGTACCAGCCGCCGAATTCCTCAAGAGGGCCGTAGTGGAAGGAAATCATGTCCGTGGTTATGGGCTCATTCCAGCGGTAGCCGAAGTAGTCCTGCTTGGGGGCGTTGGACTTCTCTCCAAGTGAGTAGAAGGCCGATCCCGGGCCGCCTTCAACGCCGTCGTTGATCACGTCCACGGTGTATGCACGGTAGGTGACGGGGATGGTGAGCCAGCAGGAATCCAGCGTGGCGCGGTCTGTCTCACGGGTGGCGGCAAGGATTTCGGCCGCCTCGGGGGCAAGGTTGCGTCCGCTGGGAGCGGGAAGTTCAAAGAGTGCGGCGGGCTCTTTCACGGGGGTGAAGCGGGCCTTGCGGTTGATGGTGTAAATCTTTTCGCCGTTTTCCTCGCGGACCTTGCCGCCACGGGCCAGGATGTTCTTTTCGGCAAGGACCACAGTACGCTCAATGATGTCTTCTATTGATGCGTCCGGCATGTCGTAGCGGGTTACGTTGATGTAACGGTCGTTGAAGGGCTTGGTCCAGTGCTCAAATGGCATTGCGCGGTCCAGGGGTACGCCTGCATAGCCGTTGATTACTCCAAGGAGGCCACACATGGTGGCCGTCTGGTTGTCGCAGTCAAAGCCAAGGGCGCAGCCGATGGAAAGGGTCTTTTCCATGTCTCCGTCTCCGTAAAGGAGAGACAGGATGCCCATGGCGCCGTTGAGGTCGGCGTTCCAGATGCTGCGGGTGATGTCGGGCTCGTTGAAGTAGAGTTCGTCGGCAATCACCTTGCGGGCGGCCTTCCAATTGTCCGGATATTTAGCGTGAAGGCCGATGCACTCATCGATTATGCCCCTGAAGCGGTCCTCCTTCGGGAGGTATTCCTTTGCGTGTTTTATGAGCGTGGGGATATCCTTTTCAAAGAAGGCCTCGGAGTACATTGCGCCGTACACCACGGTAGGGGACACTGCCCAGTCGTCGGAGGTGATGCGGGCGGCCCAGTCCGAGATGCCAGCGGCATAGGCGGGCATTCCGGGGGCGGTGTAGGCCCAGATCTCGTTGATGAGCTGAGGGTCAATCTGGAACCAGTGGGGATTGTACTCCTTCTTGCCTGTCATGGGAGGGGTGAATCCGTAGTGCATAAGTCCAAGGGCGGCGCGGTTTGCCAGCCACACCCTGTCGCGGATGTGGTACATCCAGTGGTCCCGTACTTGGGCGTAAGTGGGATCCACGCCGTTTTTCTCCATCATGAGGAGGTAGAGGTACTCAACGTCGGTGTCGTCGTCGGAGAAAGCTCCGTCTACGGCCTCCATCTTTCGCATGGCCTTGTTGAACACGAATGGACCTTCGCCAGGCTCTTCCACAAACTTATTCTCATACTCAAGTCCGTAGATGTTGCCTACCATCTGGCCGATCCAGGCGCCGGCAATCTTGTCTTTAAGCTGGGTGCGTGTAATCTCAAGCGGCTTCCGGGCGCAGGAGGCGGCTCCGAGAAGGACAAGAAGGGCAATTGATATTATCGATAACTTTTTCATTCTGCGTCTGATGCACTTGAATAACCAGGATTCTGTTGTAGTTTGGGATTTGCCCCGCGCATCTCTTCGGGAATGGGAAGGAGGAGTTCACGCTCCTGGCCGGCCTCTTTCATCCACCACTTGTCAAGATACTTGCCAAAGCGGATAAGGTCCTGTCGGCCCCATCCTTCCATAACCAGTTCATGCTGGCGTTCCCAGAGGAAGTTGTCGTAGGTGAGTTCTGCGGCTGTCATGGGAGCCAGGCCTGCACGAGAGCGGATGTCCTTGAATTCCTGGACGGCCGCCGCCTCTCCGGTCTTGCCCTGGCGCATGAGGGCTTCTACATACATAAGGACAACATCGGCATAACGGAAGAGGATGAAGTCATTCTCCATGCCGACGCTGTAGCTGGTGAGGCTGCCGTCGCTCTGATATGTCCATTTGATGATTCTGGCACCGTCCGTGCGGGAAAGGCCATAGGAGAACTTGGATTCATCAATATTCACATCTTCAAGGATATAGTCCCTATAAACGGGTTCACCCTTTTTGTTGACGCCCACGGCGATACGCCACTTGTTTCCATTGAGGTCATAGACCTGTCCATAGAGCCAGGTGTCGCTCTTTCGGGTATCGGCAGGGTCATAGGAAGCCATGAAGTCAGGCTGGCCGATGAAGGAGCCGTTCCATGTACCACTCACATTCCATATCTTTTCGCAGTCTGAATTCAGGGTGAGGCAGAAAGGATAGAATGCGTTGCGGTCCGATGTTGTGATGCCCGTGCTGTATGGAATAGCAAAGATGGATTCGGAAGAGCCCTCGTTGTGGACATCGAAATTCTCTTTATATGTGCGGGTTAGGGAGTAGTGGCCGCTGTCCATGATGGCCTTGCACTCTGCGGCGGCTTCGGCCCACATTTCTTTGCCAATCCATACCTTTGCGTTCAGGTAGAGCTTGGCTAGAAGGAAATGGGCCATGTCCTGATTGCATCGGCCATAATTGACGGCAGTGGCCTGAGGGTCCAGCTTGTCGATGTTGTCCTTGATTTCTTTTTCAATGAATGGGAAGAAGAAATCACGGCCCTTGACATCCGGATAGCCTTCCTGCTTCTTGTCCACGGAGTAAGGAATGTTGCCCCAGCAATCCATGGCCATCATATAACAGTAGGCACGGAGAACCTTCATTTCGGCAATTATCTTCTCCTTGTTCTCGTTCATCTCGCCGGAGTTTGAAACTTCGTAAATAACGTCGTTACAGCCGGCTATGACATTGAAGCAGAATTCCCATGCGGTGCGGATAAGTTTGTTGTTGGTTTGCATCTTATGGGTCTGGAGCTCACGATAACGGGGTTCCGACCAGCTTCCGTTGTAGGATTTGGGCACGGCTACCTCATTGCTTAGTTGCATTACCAGAGTCCACATGCTCTGTTCTACGCCCCAGTTCTGAAGCAGTGTATAAGGCCTTGCACTGTAGGTGACAAGCTGTGCTTCAGACTGGAAGAATTCTTCCTTGGGCAGTTGAGAATAGGTGGTCTCGTCCAGATTGGTGCAGGCGGTGAATGCGCAGGCTGCTATTCCAATTATATATAGAAACTTTTTCATGGTAATCTCACATTAGAAGGTTATTGATGCGCCCAGTGTGAAGCTTCTGGTACGGGGATAGTAGCTGAGCGGAGCAATGCCAGGGGCAAGGCCGGAGAGTGAGACCTCGGGATCTACGCCGGTATAGCCGGTGAGTACAAACACA
Source organism: Bacteroidales bacterium UBA4230 (assembly GCA_002395605.1). Taxonomy (GTDB): domain Bacteria; phylum Bacteroidota; class Bacteroidia; order Bacteroidales; family UBA932; genus Cryptobacteroides. The sequence continues at coordinate 34,684 of DGXO01000008.1, read as the reverse complement.
TTCTGGGCGGTTGCGTAAATCCTGATTCCTTTCACGTATTTGCTTTCCAGAGGGATGTTGTAGGTGAGGGAGATGTTGTCAAGCTTGAGGTATGTGGCATCTTCCAGATATTTTGAGGAATATACTACGCCGCCTGTATAATCCTGATCATATAGCCAGGATTCCTGAATGTTCTGAAGACCCATGTTGGTGATGTTCTCATATACGCCTCTCATCTGGTTGAGTACCTTTCCACCGATAGCGGCACGGAGTGTTGCACTAAGGCTGAGGTTGCCCCATGAAACGCTGTTGCTCCATCCAAGATTGAAATCCGGGTAGGCGCTGCCAAGCCATATCCACTCGTTTTCGTCATCTGTGGATACTACGGCGTTGCCGGTTTCCTTGTCGGTGCCCAGGAAAACTGGGCCATAGAAACTGCCCAGGCTCTTTCCTTCCTCAAGACGCTGGGTATAGACGCCAAGAGGGGTGTTTACCCAACCAATCCTGTATTCCTGTCCCTGGAACTCCTCGTTGGTAAACTTGATGAGTTTGTTGGAGTTGCGGGAGAAGATGAAGGTGGTATTCCATTCCCAGTTGTTGGATTTGACGGGAATGGCGTTGATCGTGACCTCTATACCGCTGTTGCTGATGGAACCCACATTGGTGAAGAATGACTTGTAGTCGTACGGAGGTACTGGTACAGCATAATCATAGAGAAGGTCTGTGGTTAAGCGGTAATAATAATCTATGGTACCACCAAGACGGCCCTTGAGCACGCTCCAGTCTACACCGGCATTGAATTCCGACTTCTTTTCCCATCCAAGGTTGGGGTTGGCATTGCTGGCCGGAACATAGGTGTTGTACCACTTGCCGTTTGAATAGTAGTGGCCGCTGGTGGCCATAAGGAACAGCGACCTGTAGTTGTCAAAGTCCTGGTTTCCGGTTACACCATAACCGACGCGGAGCTTCAATTCCTCAAGCCAGGATACATTCTTCATAAAATCTTCCTGGGTCATGCGCCAGCCAAGGCTTATGGCGGGGAACCATCCCCACTTGTGCTGTGAGCCAAAGCGGGAAGATCCGTCCCTTCTGAGGGACACGGAAGCCAGATATTTGTCGTCGTAGTTGTACATTACTCGGCCGAAGAAAGCAATGTACTTGCTGTCCGACTTGTAAGAACTCATATCGGCCATGCCGTCCTGAAGGGCGTATCCGGAGCCGATGTTGTCCGTTCCAAAGTAATCAGTGTCAAAACTGTAGTTGTACTCATAGGAGCTTCTGTAGCCGCGGGTCTGGTAGGTATAACCAAGGATGCCCTGGACATTGTGCTTGCCGAAACTGTTGCTATAGTTTAGAGTAGTCTCGTATTGGAGGTCGGTGTTGGCGGCATTTTCAATTTCGGCGGAACCCATCATGCCTGTTTCTCCTGGATAGTAGCGGGTCTTGTAATCCCGGCTTTCGCGGCGGGTAATGCCGTAACTAATGAAGTTATCCCATTTGAGGCCCTTGACGGGCAGTATGTTAAGCGTAGCACGGCCGTTAACTCCAATCATGTCTACTGCAGTTTCACCATTGCGCTCGTTGAGCATGGCTACTGGATTGTAGTAGTCCATGGCCGTTATGGTGAAGTATCCGCCGTTTTCTTTGTCGTCAGGATCCAGGACGGGTTCTGTGGGGTTATGGAAGAAGGCCTGACGGAAAATGCCGGAACGGGTTCCGTTGTAATTGCGTTTTGCGTAACTGAGGTTGTAGTCCAGAGTCAGCCAGCCCTGGAGGGCTTCCTGGTGGATATTTGTTTTGAACAGGTACTTGCTCACGTCATTTTTGCGGAGTATGCCTTGGTTCTTTTCTACATTGAAAACCGTGCGGTGAGAGAACTTCTCTGAACCGCCGGCAATGGCAAGACTGTGTTTGTGACTCACGGGAGTGCGGGTAATCTGCTCAAACCAGTCTGTTTCAGAACCATAGAGATATGCTTCACCGCCGTTTACATAAGTGCTCACGGCGTCTTTAAACTGGCTGGCACTCATGGGCTTGGCCCTTGAGAGAACGGTCTGGACAGAAACCTGGCCGTCGTATTCCACGCTGGTTTTTCCGGAACGGGCGCGCTTTGTGTTGATGATAATGACGCCATTTGTTCCGCGTGTACCATAGATTGCGGCGGCAGATCCGTCTTTGAGAACGTCCATGGATTCAACTTCCTGGAAGTTGATGGAGCTGAGGTCTGCATCTACAACGCCGTCAATGATGATGAGGGGGCCCTGGCCTGCGCTTAGAGTATTGGTTCCGCGGAGCAGGATTTCAAATGAGCCGTTAGGGTCTCCACCATTGGGGTTGGTGATCTGAAGGCCGGCCACCTTTCCCTGAAGCATTCCTGCGGGGCTGGTGAAAGCACCCTTGTCAAAGTCTTCACTGCGGAGGCTGGTAACGGAACCGGTCACCTCCTTCTTTGTAGTGGTACCATAGCCGATGGCTACTGATTCATTGAGCATGGTGGCCTCGGACGGTTTCATTGAGATGTTGTACTGCGAGGCCTGTCCCACAGAGAACATATGGTCGTCGTAGCCAAGGTATGATACTGTGATTTCATCGCCTTGACGGGCCTGCAGAGAGAATTTACCGTTGGCATCCGTAATGGCGTAAGCCTTGTTTCCTGACGAAACAAGCGTTGCGCCGGGAAGGGGTTCGGAATGCTCGTCGCGGACAGTACCGGAAATGGTCTTGTTTTGCGAGTATGCGGCCGCCCCCGTCAGGATGATGAGGGCAACAGTAAACGCTATTCTTCTTAAAGTACTCATATCTTGGTAAGATTACATTCCTGCTACAACAATACATGACAGGCCGGCAATAAACAGGGCGAACATAAGGGCCAGGAGGCTGTACACCTGCTTTGAGGCGCCCTTGAATTCCTTCCAGATGAATACGCCCCAGATGGCTGCGATCATGGGAGCGCCCTGGCCAAGGGCATAGGAAACGGCTGCGCCGGCTTCACCTGCGCTTATGTAGTTGAGTGACGTACCAAGCGCCCAGATGGCACCGCCCAGCATGCCCACAAGATGGGTCTTGAAGTTACCCTTGAAGTACTGGCCGTAGGTGACAGGCTCTCCCACGAAGGGCTTTTTCATCACAATGGTGTTCACGATGAAGTTGCTCAGGAACACGCCCAGGGCAAAGATCACCATTGCGGTGTAGGGGGTGAGTTTCCCGGCTGCGGGATTGTGGAAATCGGCCAGGTCCACTCCGTTGTATACAAGGGCGGAGAAGAAAGACATCACAAGGCCTGCAATGACGGCAAGGATGATTCCCTTGCGGTTCTGGGCAGGGTCACGCTGCTCGTTGGAGACCTTTCCGGATGCAACGCCGTTGCATACTACGGCAAGCACCACCAGGGCGACGCCAAGCCAGAGGAGGCCGGTGTTCTGCCCCTCCACGGGATGGAGAAGGAGGTTGTTCAGAACGCCCATCACAAGTGCAATGCCTACTCCCAGCGGGAAAGCCACCGCCAAACCCGCTATGGATGTTGAGGCCGAAAGCAGGATGTTGGATACATTGAACACCACTGCGCCAAGGAGGACCCAGCCGATGCTTGACCAGTCGGCCTGGGCAATGTCCTGGAGGAATGGACGGCCTTCCGTGCCGATGCTGCCGGCGGTGAATGCCAGAAGCAGGGAGAACAGGAGCATTCCTATTACATAGTCCCAATAAAACAACTCATATCTCCAGCTTTTTGCGGCAAGTTTCTGGGTGTTGCCCCATGAGCCCCAGCAGAGCATGGTGATAAAGCAGAAAACAACTGCAAGTGAGTAACTTCCAACGATAAACATAGTGTCTTATGGTTTTAATGGTTATAAATCTTTGCGGTAGGGGATTGAATTCTGCGCCCCCATTTTCTGTACTGTAAGGGCCGATGCCGCGCAGGCGAATTCGGCCGCTTCTCTTAGCGTCTTGCCTTCAGAGACGGCCACGCAGAGCGCTCCGCAGAATGTGTCTCCGGCGGCGGTGGTGTCAACTGCCTTCACTTTGTGGGCGGGGACAAAGACCGAGGGGCCGCCTTCGCAGATGAGGGCTCCCTTGCTTCCCATGGTGACGATGATTTTTCCAACGCCCTTGGCCTGCATTGCCGCCGCAGCCTTCCTGGCCGATTCCTCGTCTTCCACCGGCATTCCGCTGAACTTTGACAGTTCTGTTTCATTGGGAATGAAAAGGTCTATGTTGCGGAACAGTTCTTCCGGGAGCTGGCATGCCGGGGCGGGGTTCAGGACCACGGTCTTGCCTGCCTCGTGTGCAATCTTTGCGGCTTTCAGGACAGAAGGGATGGGTATTTCAAGTTGAAGGAGCAGGATGTCGCATGCCTCGATTGAGCCCCGCGATGCTTCAATGTCTTCTTCCGAGAGGTCTCCGTTTGCTCCGGAGGCTACCACGATGCAGTTTTCGGCATGGGAGTCGACATATATGAGAGCCACTCCTGAGGGGAGTTCTGAACGGAGGATCCCGGATGTGTCAAGTCCTTCGTTCTTGTACTGGGCGATGGAATTGTCTCCGAACATGTCTTTGCCCACCTTGCATATGAACTTGACATCGCCCCCGAGTCTGCGGGCTGCGACGGCCTGGTTGGCACCTTTGCCACCGGCTCCCATTGTAAACACTCCTCCCAGAACGGTTTCTCCGGGACGAGGAAGTTCCGTGGTCTTGGCGGTCATATCTGTGTTGCTGCTACCGATGACCAGAATAGTTTTATGGCTCATAATCTTAGTGTTACGTTTTGCTCAAATTTGCACAATCGTTTGCGCAGGCTTTAACAAATATAATAAAAAATTTTTAAGTTGTACCGTTCGATTTGAAAAAAAGTGTATAAAAGTGTATCTTTGGGGTAGAATTTTTTCACGAATGGCACAAAAGAACACCCTGCTTACCATATCTGAGCAAACAGGTTACTCTGTTTCAACAATTTCCCGTGTCCTGTCGGGAAAGGCCAAAACATACAGGATAAGCAGGGAAACGGAAACCCTGATAAAAGAAGCGGCTCAGCGCCTCAATTATCAGCCCAATCTCATTGCCCAGACTCTCCGTACACAGAAATCCAACACCGTGGGGCTTCTCATCCCGGAGGTTGACAACCCCTTCTTCGCTTCGCTTGCAGGTATAATTATAGGTATACTCCACTCAAGGGGATATCATGTGCTTCTTGCAGACTCCCGTGAATCGGCCCGTGACGAGGTCCAGGAACTTAGGATGTTCATGAGCCGGAGCGTGGACGGCATAATCTGCATTCCGGTATCCTCCACTCCGGATTTCCATGAGCATGTGAGTTCGCAGATTCCAATGGTTCTCATAGACCGCCATTTCAAGAAGACATCCCTCTCTTATGTGTGCACAGACAACTACGCCGGTTCCAGGATGGCTACGGAGTATCTTCTTGACAAGGGATATAAACGCATTCTGGCCATCCAGGGAGTGCCGGATTCCATGCCGAACAAGGAAAGGGTGAGGGGATTCGTAGACGCCATTGGAGTCCACGGCGTAGACTACAAGATTGCCGGGAACGCATTCTCTGTGGAAAACGGCAACCGGGAGATTCTGGCAGCCTTCTCCGGCGGCCGTGAATACGATGCTGTTTTTGCGTTCAGCGCAACCATCCTTCTTGGGGCCATAGATGCGCTTCGCCGCCTGAACCTTCGGCCCGGCAAGGATGTGGGCATTATTTCCTACGACAACAACGGGTTCCTGGATTTCATGGATCCGGCGGTCACTCGCGTTGAGCAGCCGCTCAGGGAAGCCGGCAAGGTGGCCGTGGACACTCTCATGGAAATAATCGCCGCTCGCCGTGCCGGGCACCCTGATCCGGCTTCCAGGCAAATACTTATTCCTCCTACGCTTGTCGTGAGAGGAAGTTGCTGAGGATATCACTCCAGCAATTTCAGGTACTCTTCGCGTCGGGGGCAGGAAGTGCCTGTTATTCGTTCCCTCATTTTCGTTTTCATTACATAAACGGAGTTCTCACTTGACAGTCCGGCAAGGTTGGCTATAAGAAAAAAAGGGAGCCCTGAGGCCAGATAGCTGAATACCTGGATTTGGGTTCCCGTAAAATATGGAAAATCCTTTTTTAGGTCTTTCAAGATGCCTCCCTGGCACTCGTTCAGATCCTGCTGCAGTTTTCCCCACCTTGTGGATGTGCCGAATAATGCTTCCAACTCTTTCCTGTAAAGATCCCTCATTCCTTCCGAAAGTTGCAGTTCACCGGAGTCGATGTCCCGGAATATTTTTGAAAGGAATTTTGCCAGCAGGCCGTACTCTCTGTGCATTGCATGGCGCTGCCTGTCAATGCTTTTACGTTCAATTTGTGTCATATTTTTGCGGTTTAAAAATTTGGCCGCAAAAATAGCCCGCCCGCCTCCTTTCCCGAAAAAAGGCGGCGTTTAAATTCTCTTTGCCTAATTCCCTTATTCTTAGGCAGATAAGCAATTATTCTTTCTGGCGCTTTTGTGAAAAACGGCCTCTAGGCTATCCTAGGGGCCGATTTTTCGTGAGATAAAAAAGTTGCATTATTTTCGAAAAAAATGGGTGGCCACTACTGCGGTCACCCATTTTTAATATAAGTTAGATGTAAAACCCCTTAGTCTTTGGCCGGTTTGCGTGCGGCGTACATGATCTTAAGGGCGGAGCAGCGGCGCAGCTCCTGTTTTACGTCGGAGACGATACCCATACGGACATCCTGGTCTACCCTGAGGTTGACGGTCATGAGTGAACGTTCGGCCTCTGACATTGCATCGCGCTCTGCGGCGATGAAGTCGCGGATATCGGACACAGTCTTGAAAGAGTCGTTGAGCTGGATACGGGCGTCGGTGCCGTACATAGCCTGATACTGCAGGGTGGGGCTACCGATGTTGATATTGGCACTCAGGTCTTTTCTCTCCAGTTTGGCAACCTCCGATGCTACGGGCATGGTGACTTTCACCTTTTGCTCGGTTTCACGCATCTGGGTGGTAACCATGAAGAAGAACAGGAGCATGAACACGATATCGGAAAGGGAGTTGGACGATGCCTGGGGGACTTCCTTCTTATTGCTGGAACTTCCAAATTTTGACATAATGCTTACCTCCTATTTTTTACCTGTATCCTTAGGCTCGGCCTCTGAAATGTTCTGAGGAACGGCCTTTTTCACTATATCCTGCTGTTCTTCGGAGAGGCGGGAGAACTTCTTGCCGAACTCCCTGTAAGAGAACTCGTCTCTAAGTTCGTTGACGGCTTTTACCAACTCGTTTTGAACTGCGATGTAGGCCTGGTAGCTGGTACCACGGTCATTCTGCAGGGAAATGACGCCCTTGGAAACCATGTAGGTTTTGCCTTCGATTTCCTTTGCCTCCTTGTCCGGGAGGTTGGGGTCATTGGCGGGGTTGGTGAGGAACTCCTTGATCTTGTCTTTCAGCATTGAGATGTCCATGGCTTCGCTACCGGCAAACAGCTTATCGGCAGAGTTGATTCTGACGATGATGATGTTACGGCGGTTCACCTTCTGGTCCTGGGCCTGTTTTTCATCAGGGATAGGGGGAAGGCGGCGCTGCAGACCTGACTGATCTCCCATGGTTGTAGTCATGAGGAAGTAGCACAGGAGCAGGAACGCGATATCTGCCGTGGAACCGATTGCTTCAAATTTTCTTCTTGCCATGGTTTACGTTACTTTTTGTTGCGAATGGCCATCAGGACTTCGCCGAAGATGATGGCGAGGATAGCTGCTCCGCCAACAAGGTAAGCGAGGTTGAGGATGGTGTCGGTCATCTTGAGTTCAGTGGCGCTGGGCAGTTTGGCACCGGAGTATCCCACTGCGGGTGCACCGGAAGCAAGGAGGTAGCAGATGCCGAAAAGGGCGGCTGCGGCAACCAGGGCGATTCCGATTTTAATGAGACCCTTGGGATTGGTAGTGGCCGTAATGTACAGGCCCAGGCAAATCACGGAAGCAAGAGCGAGGCCCAGGACGATGTATGCCCAGTACAACAGGACGTTGGTGGCTGCACCGTCATTGGCTTCAAATCCTGTCAAGAACCCCCAGACCAGGACGCCGACGCTCAGGACCATGAGGACCCAGAGAACAATCTTGATTATTTTAGCGTATTTCTGGTTCATTTTAACTGGTGTTTAAAGGGGTTTGACTTACTTCTTGTTGTATTTTACCATGGTGTCCACAAAGCGGATGGAAGAGTCTTCCATGTCGATGGACAGAGCGTCAATCTTTGCGATGATGTAGTTGTAGAAGATCTGGAGGATCATGGCTACGATAAGACCGCCCACAGTGGTGATGAGGGCCACCTTCATACCGCCGGCAACAACGTTAGGTGAAATGTCACCAGCTGCCTGGATGGCGTCGAAGGCCTGGATCATACCGATAACGGTACCAAGGAATCCGAGTGAAGGGGCGATGGAGATGAACAGGCCGATCCAGCTGAGGCCGTTCTCCATGAGGCTCATCTGAACGCCGCCATAGGAGACGATGGTCTTCTCAACAACGTCGATGCCCTGGTCTGCGCGAAGGAGACCCTGGTAGAAGATGCTGGCAACGGGGCCGCGGGTTTCACGGCAAACTTTCTTTGCTTCCTCAATGCCACCCTTTTCAAGTGCAGCCTCTACGGATTCGAGGAGCTTGGTGGTGTTGGTCTTGGAGAAGGCGAGGTAAAGGATACGCTCGATGGCCAGGGCCATACCAAGGATAAGGCAGATGATGATAAGGGACATGAAGCCTGCACCACCCTCGATGAACTTGGTCTTGAGAGCCTGGTGGAGGGGAACTTCCTCACCGGAACCGGCGAAAAGGTCCACAACCTCTTCGGCTTCTTCTACCTGCTCCTGGGCAGCGGGGGCGGCTGCGCCCTCATCCTGTGCGGAGGCGATGTTTGCAGTGAAGGTCACGAGACCTGCTACTGCCAAAAACATGAAAAACTTTTTCATAATAGTTTTTGAGTTGTTAGTTATAAATTGAATTAGTTTGTGTTTATTTCAATTTTGCCCGGCAATTTAGTAATTTTTCCTGAAACGGCCAAAGATTTATGCGGTTATTTCACCGCAAAGGTCTATTTTAAGCATGTTTTTCACCCATTCGTTGTTGTCTGAACGGCCCATCAGGAAGAACAGTTTTCCAAGTGCGGCTTCGGTGGTCAAATCCTCTCCCGATATAACTCCTGCCTTTTTCAGGGTGGCTCCGGTGGCATAAAGGTCCATGTTCACGGTGCCTGATTTACACTGTGTTACGTTAAGGAGAATCTTCCCGAGGCGGTCGGCCTCACGGACTATGTCCATGAACCAGTCCTTGGATATGGCATTGCCGGAACCGTATGTTTCCAGGATGCATGCGCGGATTTCCGGGGCGCAAAGGGAGTGGCGTGCCACCGCGGGCGTAATTCCGGGGTGAATCTTCAGAATGGACACCCGGCAGTCCAGATGTGTCTGGACCTTGAGGGGTGAGGCCGATGGTTTCCTTATAATGTCGGTGTTGTATTTTATGCTTATCCCGGCCTGCGCTAGCGGCGGCAGGTTGGGGGAGGCGAAGGCATTGAAGGCTTCGGCACTGTATTTTGTGGATCGGTTGCCCCTTAGGAGCCTGGAGTCGAAGAAAATTGCCACCTCCGGGACCTGGGCGCTGCCATCGGCCTTTTGGGCCGAAGCTATCTCCACCGCGCCGATGAGGTTTTCCTTGCCGTCCGTGCGGGGGACACCGATGGGGAGCTGGCTTCCGGTGAAGACCACCGGCTTTGAGAGCCCCTCCAGCATGAAACTCAGGGCCGAAGCGCTGTAGGCCATGGTGTCCGTGCCGTGGAGGATAACGAAGCCGTCGTAGTCGTCGTATCTTTCATGGATGAGTTCGGCCAGGTTCACCCAAAGCGCGGGCTCAACGTCCGAGGAGTCTATGAGCGGGCTGAAGGTGTAGGAGTCTATGTGCACCTTGAATTTGTTGAGCTCCGGGACTTCCTCCTTTATCTGTGAGAAGTCGAAGGGCTTCAGGGTGCCGTCGGCGGGATCTTCCTTCATGCCGATGGTGCCGCCCGTGTAGATTACTAAAACTTTCATATGTCAAACAGTGTTTCTGCGTTCTTTGTGGTTACTTCGGCACACTCTTCCACGGAGATTCCTTTCACTTCGGCCACCTTTTCTGCGATTAACGGGAGATAGGAGCTTTCATTGCGTTTTCCGCGGTAGGGGACAGGGGCAAGGTACGGGGCGTCGGTTTCAAGGAGAATGTGCTCCATGGGGATCCTGGCCACGGTCTGGGCCAGTTTTGAGTTCTTGAAGGTAATGACTCCGCCTATCCCCACGCTCCAGTTCCCGTAGCGGTTTGCTTCCTGATATACCTCGTAGCTTCCGCTGAAACAGTGGAGGTTTCCCCTGAGATTGAGGTGCTTGCAGTCTTTGAGGATTGCGAGGAAGTCCTCCCACGCATCCCTCAGGTGGATATTCACCGGCAGGCCCAGTTTTGCCGCCAGCTCAAACTGCAGCCTCAGAACCTCCTTCTGCTCCTTGATATATTCTTTCCCTTCATGGTAGTCCAGGCCGATTTCCCCGATAGCCACGATTTCCGTCATGCCCGGCACCGACCGGGCATCTCCTGCCGCTATCCCTTGGGCCTGGTCCAGTACATCAGTGGACCTGGTCCAGCCATAATCTGGACTAGGTGCCATTTTACCCCTTGGACCTGGTCCACCGACTGTGCCTTCTACGGTATTCTGGGGCACACTGCCTGGACCTGGTCCACCACCTGAAATTGTACCTCGTCCAAAAATGCCGTGGACCTGGTCCAGCTCATAGCGCCAGTTATCGGCCGTAACGGAGCCGGGGTACAGCCCGGCCATCTGAAACAGCACTCCGGGATGCCTGAGGCCGATCTCCCACATGCGGGGACGCTCCACGGAGTCGATATCGGCCTGAATCATCTTGCCAACACCGGCATCCAAAGCACGCTGAATGGCCGCCTCCGCATCCGGAAGAAGCCATTCGTCGTAGAAGTGAGTATGAGTGTCCACAAGCATGGACACAAAGTTAGTCAAAAATGTTCAAATGCTAATCAATCTTTCTCTTTCCAGATACGGGTCTTGTGGACCTCGTAGTTGTATCCGCACCTTGCGCAGCAGCGGTCCTCTACGTAGTGATCTTCATGAGTGATGGTGGTCTCCCGTATTCTATTGTAGTAATTGGTGACAACGTTGCCGCTTCTGCTGCTGTGGTCAAATTCGTCACGATAGCCGTGCGTGGTTGTTGTCGTCGAGCCTTCATATTCTTCCCCCAAACTTTCGTGGCCGGCGTAGAAGCCGCAATTGGGACATACGTCGTTTTCCAGTTTACTGGCAAGAAGCGGCGTAAACTTGATGGTAAAGTAGACATACAGCAGCAGAAGAAAGATGTGAAGGATGAGGGAGTCGTAAGTGAAAATCTCTACAAGGAACATCACATATATGCTGCCAAGAATGCCGACAATACGGATAAAAGGCCCCACTATCCTGGAGAGGGTGCTCAGGTACAGAAGGGGATATGATACCACCATGGCAAGTACCGGAACGGCAAGTCCATATGCTATCCCGGGGCCTTGGCTCATGGAACCCACAATGAACAGATATACGGCGCAGAGCGGCAGAACGAGTACCGTTCCCATCCATCTTCTTCGCATGAACGACGGGACAAGGCAGATGACCGCAACAATAAGCGCCAGCAGGGCGCCGTACTCGCAGGCTTTACAGAAAATGGGCCGAACCTTATTCCAATGCTTTATGCCCCACTGGAAGAAGGGCCCTGTGTGCTTTGCTTTGGCAAGCTTCTTGTCCTGGATACCCTGTGCAACATCGGCAGCGATGGCTTCATAGGTGACCTCTCCTACAGGTTTGAGGTTTTTCATCTGGACCCAGCCATAGACGGGCCTGTCTTTGGTGGAATCGGCATATCTTACAAACCTTATGAAGCCCCAACCGCCTTTTTTGCTCAGCAGCTGGGCTTTGTCGCCCTTTTCCATCTTATAGTTGAACGACTGGAAACCTTTGCCATAAATCAGAATCTTTTCGGATTCGCTTGCTTTTGGGTGCATATAAAGGTTAACCTCGGGAGCCGTTGCCTCATAAGTGGCCATGGGGGATTTTTTGTCCATCGGCCCCAGTACTACAACGTCACTGAGTTTAATCCAGCCGTGATAATGATATACAAAGGGGAACCTCTCGTTTATCCGTCCCCATTCTCCGGTCTCGTCAACCTCCCGGATTCCGATGGGAACGGGATAACGGTTGTCAAAGAAAAGGGCAACGGTGTCTTTGAATTGATCCCCTCTCCGGCAGACAGCCTTCATAAGGACCTCAGAGGTGTCGGACGGCTGGGCATGCACGTCAACCTCGTCGTAGGTGAAACAGTAGGTGACGTAATTCTTGCTGAGGGTGCATCCCGCGGCGGCAAGGATTGAGGCAATGAGAATGGCGATTCGTTTCATGGGAACAATCGGTTAACTTGTTGTCTACAAATATAATAAATATTTGCGAAATTCGGCCGATTGTGACATCGTATTGCTTGCCGACCTGTGTATTCAGTGAGAGGCAGGTTTCCTTACTCGGTTGGGAATAACCTCCGGGAGTACCATTGAGAGCTCCATAAAGCCGGCATACTCGTCTCCGTCGTACCAGGGGGTCTGGAAAATGAGCTTCTTTACGCCCTCTTTCTCAACGGTATAAACGTTGTTCCTGGGGTTTGCCAGCATATCGGCCAGCATGGTGCGCGCAGGCTCCGGATGGCAGTCCAGTACATTCTGGCCGATTATGCTTTTCCCATCCTTGAGGAAAGTCTTCCGTGATTTCCCGTTCATGTCCAGGATGGTTCCGTCCTTTGCGCAGATGGTTACGGCCACGTCCACACCTTCAAAGTAGTCTCTTTTCATAATTATGCAGGTTTTCTGCAAAGATACCCTATTCGGCCGGTATTTCAAATGGTTTTTGAGGGAGGGGGGCTTTATCGTACATATTTGTTCGCGGATGCAATCATTTTTCTGGTATGCTCCACGTTGGATCACGATGGACCACGATGCTCTACGATGGATCACGATGGACCACGATGCTCTACTTTAGACCATGTTGCTCCACGTTGGACCTGGTCCAAGGGGTATTTGGTCGAGGTGTTGCGTCTTTTTGGCCGAGGTGTGATTTTATGCCGTGGACCAGGTCCACCGACTGTGCATCAGAGCTATCTGTAGTGCATGGTGCTTGGACCAGGTCCAGCCATTGTTTTTCCACCTCGTCCGGAAACTAATCATACTCCGTCCAAATATGCCCTGGACCAGGTCCAGATGCGGGTCTCAACTCGGCCGAGATATGGGCTGTGGCTTTAATTCTAGTTTAGATAAATCAAGATGTCGCCGATGCTGTTATGGAGTTTAAGCCTTTGCCCTAAGGGCATTCCTGACATCGGCCCTGTCTAGTCCCAGCACTCTTGCAAGCTGGTTAGGGGTTGTTTTCCGGCTGCGCCAAAGAAATGGCAGGAGACGTTTCTTCTTTTCTATCGGCAAATCCTTCAAGGCAGTTTGGAACCATCTGTCGCAGATATCCGATACTACTTTATAAAACTCACTGTCCGGAAGCATCCTTCTGGGTGCCTCAACCAGCTTTTCCTCCATTTCGGCAGTATTGACTCCTCCAACCATTCTGAGCCAATAAGCCTGGTCGTTGTTGAAAACCTGCTCCAAGTAATCGACGTCGCAGAAGGACTCGGGGATAAGTTCGCCATAGCCATCTATTTCCCAATCAACTTCTTTAAGATCTTCTCGTGAATGCAAGACCCGATCCTGCTCGCGTCTTGTGAACTTGCTCACGGGAAGACCACGCCGCTTTGTTTCGGAGAACATGGCCTGGAATCCGCTCCACTTATAAGCGTCTATTGGTTTTCCGTTGTCAGAAGCATTTCGTGGAATATATGCCAGTGCATTTCTCACATAGTTGTCATTATCCAGCATCAAGGCTTGGACATCTACACCCTTAAGTAGCTTTTTCTCACGGTATTTACTGTAAACCCACTGGGCGTACATGCGCTTCAATTCCTCGGCAAAAGCATATGCGTCAGTGTATGATTTGGCTAAAACTGCTGCGTGACAATGGTTCGACACAGCAACATAGATAATGACAATAATATTCTTTCTGTGCGCACAGATGGCAGTATATTTTACCAGTACGCCGTAGTCCTCTTCATCGCGACAGAGAATGGCGGTTTCCAGTCCTTTCATGCTCACATGATAGGGTTGTACGTTGGCGAAGTCGCCTGAGGGGAGTTTTCTGTAGACAATTCGTTTCATGTTCAAAAACTTTTTATGTTGTATGACCTGTTGTTAAATAATCATTTGGTAAAGACCGACTAAGTTGTGTTTAGTCTGGTTAGTAATCTCGGTCTTAGTTGGACCTGGTCCAAAGGGTTTTTGGCCGAAGTGTCGTATCTTTTTGGCCGAGGTGCGATTTTATGTCGTGGACCAGGTCCACCGACTGTGCATCTGAGGTATCTGTAGTGCATGGTGCTTGGACCAGGTCCAGCCATTGTTTTTCCACCTCGTCCGGAAACTAATCATACCCCGTCCAAATATGCCCTGGACCAGGTCCAGGCCATATTGTGCCTGGGTGTGGCGTCTTTTCGGCCGAGGTGCGATTTTATGTCGTGGACCAGGTCCACCGACTGTGCATCTGAGGTATCTATAGTGCATGGTGCTTGGACCAGGTCCAGCCATTGTTTTTCCACCTCGTCCAGAAATTGATTACACCCCGTCCAAATATGCTTTGGACCAGGTCCAGCCCCCCCCGCCCTCACAGTAGCCCCGCCTCACCATAGCCCCCCCTCATGCATAATTTGCAGAGAGGGAGCAGCGGCCGAGGATGTCGGTGGAGAGGATGCCATCGGCTTCCATCAGGGCGACGGCGGTGAGGGCGTCCTGGTGGGGGAGGTGGAGCCGGGCGGCAATGGCGTCCACGGTGATGCCGGTGTTATCCCGCACAAGGTCCCCGATGTACACCTGGGCCGAACCTTCCCCGTATTTCCGGGCCAGGATGCTCCGCAGCGATGCCTCGGCCCCGGCAGCCCAGGAGCCGCCCGGACCGCGGGAAAGGCGTCCAAGCCCCAGTTCCCCCACCAGCTCTTCCGGAGACGTGATGATACGGGCCATCTGGGCGTGGATGAGGGAGTTGCAGCCGGCCGAACGGGCGTCGTCTATCCTTCCAGGTAGCGCAAACAGTTCCCGGTTGTACTCACAGGCATACTTTGCGGTCATGAGGGAGCCGCCCCGGCTTTTGGATTCAACCACCACTACGGCCGAAACAAGCCCGGCGATTATCCTGTTTCGCCGAAGGAAATTAAGCGCCACCGGCGATGTCCGGAGGGGATAGTCGGTCACAAGGCCGCACCCCGGGCGCGAGACAATTTCCATGGCCAGTTTCTCGTGTTGCCACGGGTAAATGCTGTCTATCCCCGTAGCCATGACCCCAACGGTTGGCAGTCCGCATTCCAGCGCGGTCCGGTGGGCAATGCCGTCGGCCCCCATGGCCATGCCGCTCACGATACAGGGCTGCACCGGGGCTTCGGCAAGGGCCCTCACCAGTTTCTGACACCAAAGCTGCCCGTATGGGCTGATGTCCCGCGTGCCCACAAACGCTATCATTGGCCTCATCCCGAATATTTCAGTAGGCGATGAACTTCCGTTAAGATAAAGGCCGATAGGCGGCCCGTCGCATTCCCGTAGTGCCTCCGGGTAGTCCTCGTCAATGATTGAGACAAAGCGGAATCCGCGGGCCTCCAGAGTGGAGAGTTCCGTGCGCGCCCACTCCAGGGCCGAAGGCGTCAGCTGGGAAAGGAGCTCGGGGTGAGGAGATTTCTCGACTTCGCTCGAAATGACAGTGGCTTCGCTCGAAATGACAGTGGAAGCGCTCGAAATGACAGTGGGAGCGCTCGAAATGACAGGGCCAAAAAGCGCCATGGCGCTGCCGGCCTTTTCCATGAGAGAGAGGGCAATGGCGGGATGATACCCGAAAATCTTGTTCAGGGCGCACAGCGCCGCGTGTTCGTCGGTGTAGTTCATGGCCTCAAAGATATGCCATAAACAAAAAAAACAACGCTCTCCCGTAAAAGAAAGCGTTGTTTCACGTGAATATTTTGCTAAAACAACAGAATCCTTAAAAAAAGATACGGCTGTTTAAGGTAAAAACTACAGGACCAGGAGGGCGTCTCCGTAAGGGCCGAACCTGTAGCCTTCCTTGAGGGCCTCCTCGTAGGCTGCCATAACAGGCTTGTATCCGCCGAATGCGGCCACGCTCATGAGCATGGTGCTTTCCGGAAGATGGAAGTTGGACACAATGGCATCCGGCACCGAATACTGGTACGGAGGGAAGATGAACTTGTTGGTCCAGCCGTCAAACGGATTTACCTCGTGGGTGGTGGTGACATAGGTTTCCAGGCCCCTCATGACGGTTGCACCAATTGCGACCACCTTCTTGCCGGAACGCTTGGCCTTGTTGATGGCGGCCGCGGCGTCTTCCGGGATGATAAGGCGCTCGGAATCCATCCTGTGCTTGGAAAGGTCCTCCACATCCACTGTACGGAAGTGGCCGATACCCATGTGTACGGTGATGAATGTTTTCTCAATGTCCTTGAGAATCATGCGGTTGAATAGTTCCCTGGAGAAGTGCAGGCCGGCTGCCGGAGCGCTAACCGCGCCCTCGTGCTTTGCAAAAATTGTCTGGTAGTTCTCTGTGTCTTCCGGGGTAACCTTTTCCTTTACCCATTCAGGCACATAAGGCTCTCCAAGGCCGAAGAGGGTTTCCTTGAATTCCTCGTAGGTGCCGTCGAAGAGGAAACGAAGGGTTCGGCCACGGGAAGTGGTGTTGTCAATTACCTCTGCCACAAGGCTTTCGTCCTCTCCGAAGTAGAGTTTGTTGCCGATACGGATTTTACGGGCGGGATCCACGATCACGTCCCAGAGGCGCTGCTCACGGTTGAGTTCCCTGAGGAGGAGGACCATGATGTCTGCGCCGGTCTTTTCCTTCTTGCCGTACATACGGGAAGGAAACACCTTTGTGTCATTAAGTACAAAGATGTCTCCTTTGCCGAAATAGTCTATGATGTCCTTGAAGAGCCTGTGCTCTATCTCTCCGGTGTTCTTATGGAGCACCATGAGGCGGGCTTCGTCCCTCCAGCGGGTGGGCTCAGATGCAATGCGCTCCTTGGGGAGCTCGAAGTTGAATTGCGAAAGTTTCATTTGCAGTTAAAGTCGATACTTTTATAATACGGCTCTCACTGCAAAAAAGTTTCACTGCTTGAACCAGCCCAGGGATTTTTTGCAAAGTTCGGAGATTGCGGCCCAGTTTCCGGCGGCGATAACCTCCTTGGGGAAGAGCTTGGAACCCATGCCCACGGCGGTGACGCCGCTCTTCGCCCATGCCTTGAGGTTGTCCTCTGTGGGCTCAACTGCACCGGTGCACATGACCATGGCCCAGGGCAGGGGAGCAAGGATGTTTTTCACAAATGCGGGGCCGCCGACGGTGCCTGCCGGGAACACCTTCACAAGGTCGCAGCCGCGCTCCTGTGCATGCACAATCTCAGTGACAGTGCCGCATCCGGGGCTGTAGGGGATTCCACGACGGTTTGCAAGGGTGATTACCTCATCTACGCAGCAGGGAGATACCAGGAAATCGGCACCCATCTGGATGTAGAGAGCTGCGGTGGGGGCATCCAGGATGGTGCCTGCACCAAGGGCCATTTCAGGGCATTTGGCCCTTACAAAGGCAATGAGTTCCTCAAATACCTTGTGTGCGCCGTCTCCGCGGTTTGTGAATTCAAATGCGCGGATTCCGCCGTCGTAGCAGGCTTTCACCACCTTCTTGGTGAGTTCCACGTCCTTGTTGTAGAACACCGGCACTATTCCGGTGTTTCTGATGATACTGATAGTATCTATTTTATTGAATTTACTCATAGTTATTAACGACTTACACGTCCTGAACCGCCACCCGCCATGAGGCCTTCAACTTCGGCCACGGTTACGCGGTTGTAGTCTCCGATGATGGTGTGCTTGAGGCAGGAAGCGGCAGCGGCGAACTCAATGGCTTCCTGGTCTGTGGGATAGGTGATGAGGCCGTACAGGAGGCCGCCCATGAAGGAGTCTCCGCCGCCAACGCGGTCAACGATGTGGGTGATGTCGTAGCGCTTTGACTGCCAGAGTGTTTTGCCGTCATAGAGCACACCGCCCCAGGTGTTGTGGTTGGCGTTGATGGAACCGCGGAGGGTAACGGCAACCTTCTTGCAGCGGGGGAATTTCTCCATGAGCTGGCGGCAGACGCTCACAAAGGCGGTCTGGTCGATTTCGCCGCCGGTCTTTTCTGCGTCGAAGCCTTCGGGCTTGATGCCGAATTCCTTCTCTGCGTCTTCCTCGTTACCAAGGATGAGGTCGCAGCCTTCCACAAGGGCGGGCATTACCTCAGAGGCGCTCTTCCCGTATTTCCAGAGTTTCTTGCGGTAATTGAGGTCACAGGAAACCTTCACGCCCATTTCGTTGGCAATCTTGATGGCCTCCAGGCAGGCATCGGCCGCACCCTGTGAGAGGGCGGGAGTGATGCCGGTCCAGTGGAACCAGTCGGCACCCTTCAGGACTTCCCTCCAGTTTACCATGCCGGGCTGGATTTCAGAGATGGCCGAATGGGCACGGTCATAGACAACCTTGGAGCCGCGTGCAACTGCGCCGGTTTCAAGGTAATAGATGCCAACGCGGTCTCCGCCGTACACTACGCCGTCAAGGTTTACGCCAAGGCCCTTGAGCTCTGCGGTGCACATGTCGGCGATGTCGTTCTTGGGAAGACGGGTTACAAAGTGGGCGTCTACGCCGTAATTTGCCAGGGAGACGGCTACGTTCGCTTCACCGCCGCCGAAGGTGGCGTCAAACTGATGAGCCTGGGAAAACCTCAAGTATCCAGGAGTGGAGAGGCGAAGCATTACTTCGCCGAAGGTTACTACTTTAGCCATTTATTGTTTTTGTTAGATGATTGTCTTATGATGAGTTCCATGGGGATGACCTGGGTGTCTACGCGGCCTTCCAGGAAAGCGCGTGCGGCAGCCTCTCCCATTTCAAACGGATGCTGGTTGAGAGTGCTCAGGGACGGGCTCATGAGGCCCGTGAAACCTTCATTTGAGGTGGCCACAATGCCGAATTCATCGGCCCCTTTGAACCCTTTTTCCTTGAGTGCATCCACTGCTCCAAGGGCCGAAAAGGCACCGGAGCTGTAGAGGGCGTCGCAGCCTGCCTCTATTGCCTTGAGGGCGGCCTCATAGCCGGTTTCACGGACGATGGTGTTGTAGAACACTATGCTGTTGTCATAGGGAAGGCCGCTGGCTTCCAGGGCCATGCGGTAGCCTGCCAGGCGTTCTACATACGCCTGTGAGGTCATGAATCCGGCAAGTGTGCCTATCTTCCTGTATCCGGATTCAATAAGGTGCATGGTGGCCTTGTATGCGCCCTCGCAGTTGGCGCCCACAATCTTTGCGCCCGGAAGATCCGGGAAAACGCGGTCGAACTGAACAAGGGGAGTGGACCCCAGGATATCCTTCACATGCTTCCCGCTCATGGAATTGATGGCGTGGGAAAGGAGAACGCCTGCCACACGGTAATTCTTGAGTGTCTTCAGGGCCTTTATTTCGGCGTCGAAACTCTCAAGTGTCTGGCAGATGAGGACGTTGTATCCGGCCTGATTGAGGATGTTTTCCGCGCCGCCGATAACGTTGGAGAAAAACTCACGGTGAATGCGGGGGACCACTATGCCCACAATCCGGGACTGGCCCTTCCTTAGATTGGATGCCACCACGTTTGGCTCATAGCCTAGTTCTTCGGCTTTTTTCTGTACGGCGATGCGCGTTTCTTCCTTGACGCGGGGGTTTCCGGCAAGGGCGCGAGAGACAGTTGAAGGGGTTATGCCGAGTGCTGCGGCTATGTCTGTTATAGTGGTCATCTTGGCGGCAAATATACAAACGTTTGTATGAAAATCCAAATTAATTTGTGCTCTAACGCGTAACTTTCTGAATATCAATATTTTATTTCAAGCCGAAACCGATAGCATTACGAAAGGTTCAAATGAGAAAATGAAACGAAAAACAATATTTTTACATTGTTCGGGTAAAATTTGTGCAAACGTTTGAATTTTATTTGCTATATTTGCAGGCACATAAAAAGAAACTAATGGCCAAAAATTTCTTTAACACGCTTATTGTTAGCGCATTATGTATTTTTACGCTCTCTTGTGCAGAGAGAAGCAATCGTTTGCAGCCTTTGGCTGGGGACATTCCGTTCGACATGCCCGCCATCGCGCTCCCCTCAATCCCCGCCAATGAGGTAGTCCTTACGGACTTCGGTGCTGTTGGAGACGGCAAAACCCTTTGCACGGAGGCCTTCGAGAAGGCTTTCGAAAAACTTTCGGAAATGGGCGGCGGTCGCCTCATGGTCCCTGACGGCATCTGGTTCACCGGCCCCATCGGCCTGAGGAGCCACACGGAACTGCATTTAAGCGACAACGCCATTATTTTCTTCAGCGCAGACCAGGACCTCTACCCCATCATTGAGACCAACTTCGAGGGCCTTGACATGCAGCGCTGCATTTCTCCAATCCACGCCGAAGGCGCCACGGACATCGCAATTACCGGAAAAGGCATAATTGATGGCAACGGCACCCCCTGGAGGGAGCTCAAAAAGCGTAAAGTAGGTGACGACATCTGGAAGCCCACCGTCAAAAAGGGCGGCGTGCTCTCCGACGACGGCAGCGTGTGGTACCCGGACGAAGGCTACAAGAAGGCACGCCTCACCGCCGGTAGCCTCAACATGCAGGATCCCAGCCTGGACCTTCAGGAAATCAAGACCTTCCTCCGTCCTGTGCTGGTGAGCCTCAGAAACTGTGAAAACATTCTCCTTGAAGGCGCCACTTTCCAGAATTCACCGGCCTGGAATATCCATCCTCTCTGGTGCAAGAACTTGATAGTGAAGGACATAACCGTCCGTAACCCCCATTACTCCACCAACGGAGACGGCATAGACATCGAGGCCTGCGAGAATGTATACGTAACCGGCAGCAGCTTCGATGTAGGAGACGACGCCATTTGCATAAAGTCCGGCAAGGACGCTGACGGCCGCCGTTACGGCAAGGCCTGCCGCAACCTTGTCATTGAAAACTGCACGGTATATCACGGCCACGGCGGCTTTGTGATAGGCTCGGAGATGAGCGGCGGCGTGGAGTTCGTCCTGGTCACGGACTGCAAGTTCATCGGCACGGATGTAGGCCTCAGGTTCAAGAGCACCCGCGGCCGCGGCGGCCTTGTGAAGGACATCTGGTGCCGCAACATCTACATGAAAGACATTGTGGCCGAAGCCGTCACCTTCAACCTCTACTATGCCGGAGTGGCCTCCACTGAAAGGGCCGACGCCGCTGTAGAGGAGACTCTTCCTCCCGTAGACGAAACCACCCCGGAATTCCGCGACATGCACTTCGAGGGCATCCACTGCGCCGGTGCAAAGCAGGCCATCTACATTAACGGTCTCCCTGAGCTTCCCCTCAGGAACGTGGACTTCAAAAACAGCAACTTCACCGCCACCAAGGGCGTTGAGATCAACGGCGCAGAAAACATTACCTTTGATGGCGTAACCGTAAACGGAGAAACCCTATGATACTGTCTTTACTTACAGCTGCCCTTTTCACCATCCATCTGATGGGAGACAGCACAATGGCCGAAAAAGACCTTCCCAAAGCAGGGGAGGAGCGCGGCTGGGGCATGATGTTCCAGAACTTCCTGGACCCTGAGGCCGTGAAAGTGGTCAATTACGCCCAAAACGGCCGGAGCACCAAGAGTTTCATAGACCTGGGCCTCTGGGACAAGGTTTACAGTGCCGTGAAGCCCGGAGACTATGTTTTCATAGAGTTCGGCCATAACGATGCAAAGGCCGACGACCCCGTGCGTTATGCCCCCGCATACGGCGCTTACCAGGAAAACCTCCGCACCTTCATTGACGGCGTCCGTGAAAAAGGCGGCACTCCGGTGCTCCTGAGCCCCATTGCCCGCCGCTGGTTCAAGGAAGGGAAACTGGACCGTAACTGCCACACGGATTATCCCGCTGCAATGGAGGCCGTGGCAAAGGAGAAGGGCGTCACCTTCATAGACATGACCACTCCCACCCTGGACTGGATAGAGGGTCTTGGCGACGACGCTTCAAAGGCTTTCTTCATGATCTCCACCGGCAAAAACGACAACACCCACCTTGTGCCCGCCGGCGCCCGCAAGGTTACAGAAATAGTGTGTGACAAGATAAAGGAGCAGATCCCGGAAATAGCTGAGCACCTCCAGTATTATCATTTTGTGGTGTCCCCGGACGGCCACGGAGATTTCAAAACCGTCCAGGAAGCAATTGACGCCTGCCCGGATTACTCCCACAAGGAAATAACCCGCATCCTTGTGAAAGCCGGCACCTACAAGGAGATGGTCTCCATCCCCCACACAAAGTTCCGCCTATATATTAAAGGAGAAGGGGCCGAAAACACCATCATCACCTACGACAAATACGCAAAGGCCCTCTGGCCAGGCCGCGACATAGCCGTTGGCACTTCCGGAAGCGCCTCCGTCTATATCCACGCCAGCTACATCACCTTCGAGGACATCGCTTTTGAAAACAGCGCCGGAGAAGGCAAGGAAATAGGCCAGGCCGTTGCAGTGTTCACAGACGGAGATTTCCTGTTTTTCAACCGCTGCCACTTTATCGGCAACCAGGACACCCTCTATACCTATGGCAGGTTCGGAAAGTTCGGCGGCATCAAGCGGAACTACTTCAAGGACTGCTATATAGAGGGCACCACGGACTTTATCTTCGGCACCAGCATCGCTTACTTTGAGAATTGCACCATCCACTCCAAGAAGAACAGCTACGTAACCGCAGCCTCCACCCTCCATGGCCAGAAGTACGGTTATGTGTTCAAGGACTGCAAACTCACCGCCGCCCCCGGCATAGACAAGTGCTACCTTGGCCGCCCCTGGGGCGCATATGCCAAAACCGTTTTCATAGGCTGCGAACTTGGGAAGCACATTGTGGCCGACGGCTGGCACGACTGGGAGAAGGAAGGCAAGCCCAACACCAAGAAGAATTCCTTCTATGCCGAATATGGCAACTTTGGCCCCGGTGCGGAAGGCCCCCGCGTAAAGTGGGCGCATAAGTTGAAGGCCCGTGACCTTAAGGATTATACGTTTGAGAAAGTTATGTACCAGTCCCAGGACGGTATAGTCTGGGACCCTTACAACAATAAATAGCATGTTTGTTAAACGACTGGTTATTTTAGCGTTAGCCTTGGCCGCAGGATGTACGGCCAAGGCTCCGCTGTCCCAGGAGGTTGTGCGCTCCGAGATCTCCCGCAACCCCGAGGCCTCATACATTGACGGCCAGGAAGGGCGCCTCAAGTGGAACTACACCACCGGCCTGGAACTCAAGGCCATGCTGGATGTCTATTGTCATTCTGAGCGCAGCGAAGAATCTATCCTCTCCTACGTAGACGCCTGGTACAACTCCATCATAGACTCCACCGGCACCATCTACAAGTATAAAAAGAGCAATTACTCCCTGGACCATATCTGCCCCGGCCGCACCCTTTTCGGCCTATACGACATTACCGGAAAGGAAAAGTACCGCGTGGCAATGGATACCCTCTACAGCCAGCTTCAGAGCCAGCCCCGCACCCCGGAAGGAGGTTTCTGGCACAAGGCCGTATACCCCAACCAGATGTGGCTGGACGGCCTTTACATCGCCCAGCCTTTCTATGCCGAATACAACGTGCGCTATGTCTCTGACAGCACTGCCCGCGCAGAGAACTTCCGCGACATCGCGCATCAGTTCAGCCTCGTCTACGACAAAACCTTCGACCCCGAAACCGGGCTTCTGCGCCACGCCTGGGATTCCTCCCATGAAATGTTCTGGTGCAATGAGGAAACCGGACAGAGCGCCCACTCCTGGGGCCGCGCCCTGGGCTGGTATGCAATGGCCCTCGTTGACGTGATAGAGATCCTGCCCGCAGGGGAGGAGAAAGACACCCTCATCGGCCTTCTGGACGATGTGTATCAGGTGCTTCCGCTTTTCGCGGACATCTCCACCGGCATGTGGTACCAGGTACTCGACAGGCCTTACGCGGATGGCAATTATCTTGAAGCCACCTGCAGCGCCATGTTCACCTATGCATGGCTCAAGGGCTGCCGCCTTGGCGTCCTTGGAAACCTTGAAGGCGCAAAGCAGGCTTACGAGTCCCTCCTTGAAACCTTTGTCACAAAGGATGAGGACGGCCTTGTGAACCTCAATTACTGCTGCGAGGTTGCCGGTCTTGGCGGCAAGAACAATCGCAGCGGAGACTTTGACTATTATATTAACGAACCCGTGCGCCCGAATGACCCCAAGGGCATCGGCCCTCTCATCTGGGCGGCACTTGAATATGAGAGACTATGAGAAAACTCCACTCATTGATAGCTTCCCTTTTGGCGGCTGTGGTGGTTTCCTGCGGCGGTAACGCCAAGGTAACCCCCTCCGAAGGCCAGTCTGACGTTCCCGGGGCTCCTACCGGCCTCAAACTCCACGGAGATGCCGGTGAGACTACCCTCACCTTCCAGTGGACGGCTGTAGAGGGCGCCAAGGGCTATAACTGGAAGATAGAAAAGGGCACCACGGACGTCAATTCCGGCAAAACCTCAGGCCGCAACGTTACGGTTGAAGGTCTTGAAAAGGGCACCACATACAAGTTCTCCGTACAGTCTGTGTCCGATGGAAAGACATCGGCCTGGACCAGCGTTGAGGCTGCTACGGCAGGGGAGTCCTCAGAAGGTCCCGATGATTCCGAAAACCCTGATGTGGATCCGGATCCCGAGGCTTACGCCAAGTTCCTCATCCCCGCAGTTGAGGAAGACGGACAGGCCCGCGCATTCCCCGGCGCTGAAGGCGGTGGAATGTGGGCAACAGGCGGCCGCGGAGGCAAGATCTACCACGTCACATCCCTTGGTGACAGCGCCTCCGAGGCAGGAACGCTCCGCTACGGTATAGAGAAGGCCGACAGGCCCCTTACCATTGTATTTGACGTTGCGGGAACAATAGCCCTTAACAGCCAGCTCAACATCAAGAAAGGTGACCTCACAATTGCAGGCCAGACGGCTCCTGGAGATGGAATATGCCTCAAGAACTACACCTTCCGTATCAGCGCAAGCAATGTGGTGGTACGCTTCATCCGCTGCCGTATGGGCGACGAAAAAGCCACGGAGGATGATGCAATCCAGGTTATGGACCATCAAGACGACAAATACCAGAACATTGTTATAGACCACTGCTCCGTGAGCTGGAGCACGGATGAATGCGCCTCTTTCTACGGCGTGAAGGATTTCACCTTCTCCTGGAACATAGTCTCCGAGAGTCTCCGTAA
This sequence comes from Bacteroidales bacterium UBA4230, assembly GCA_002395605.1. Classification (GTDB taxonomy): domain Bacteria; phylum Bacteroidota; class Bacteroidia; order Bacteroidales; family UBA932; genus Cryptobacteroides. The sequence goes on along the minus strand of DGXO01000008.1, from coordinate 9,260 downwards.
CTCCGTTCACGACAAAGGTTCCCACGGCTACGGTGGCATTTGGGGCGGTACAAACGCCACCTATCACCACAACCTCCTCGCCCATCACGATAGCCGTAATCCCCGCCTTGACCATGACTACGTTAGCACCCAGAAAGGCCCCGTGACTGTTTTGAACAATGTCATATACAACTGGAGCGGAGACAGTACTTACGGAGGTGAAAGTATCAATAACACCAATACATACAGGCAATATAACCTGGTAAACAATTATTATAAACCTGGTCCGGCAACGGGGAACAAGCATATCTGGTTCCTTCATCCCACTACCAAGTGCAGCAATTGCTCCGATCCCAATAAGACATCATTCCCAGCTGGCTCCGTCATAGTTCCCGGGCACTTCTACATGACCGGCAATTATATGAATGGTTATAATGCACTTACTTCAGATAACTGGTCTACGCTGGGATATGACAGTAACGCAAATTCAAGCATTATATCTACAATAAAGGCTACATCGGCATTTGCTGTTGATACCCAAATCAGCGTTCAAAGTGCCGTGGATGGCTTTGACGCCGTCCTGAATTATGCCGGCGCGAGTTTCCGCCGTGACGCCATTGATGCCCGCATCGCAGACGAAACCAAAAACGGGAAATACACATATACAGGCTCCAACGGTTCCAAGAACGGCCTCATAGATACCCAGACAGACGTAAAGGATGCCACCTGGGCTAACAACTGGCCGGTTTACGCCGCCACTGAGGCAGAGAAGGATGCTATCCGCGACTCCGACTCCGACGGTATGCCCAACTGGTTCGAGGAAGAGTTCGGCCTCAATAAATCCGGCGCCTCGGATGCCCAGGCCTACACCCTTGACCCCCAGAAGCGCTACACCAACCTTGAGATGTACCTCCACTACCTTGTGAAAGACATTGTGAAGGGCGGCAATGAAAACGCAGATTACAAAAAACTATAATCATTTTAATTATTAACTAACAACCAACTCTAATGAAAGCAAAGAAACTTCTTCTTGCGCTGCTTGGAATGGTGACGGCAATCTCCCTTAGCGCCCAGACTACCATCACTGGTATCGTCACGGACGAAACAGGAGAACCGCTTATCGGCGCTGGTGTTGTTGTGGAAGGAACCACAACCGGCACCATCACCGGTATTGACGGTGACTATATGCTCACCGTTCCCGCCGACGCAGTAAACCTGGTGTTCTCTTTCATCGGCCTGGCAGACCAGACGGTAGCCATCAACGGCCAGACAGAGATCAATGTTACACTTTCTGCAGACCAGACCTTCCTTGACGAGGTAGTGGTGGTAGGTTATGCTACCGTAAAGCGCCGCGACCTCCTTGGATCCGTCTCCTCCGTGGGTGCCGACAAACTTACGGAACAGCCCGTGGTGAACGTATCACAGGCCCTTTCCGGTAAGATGGCCGGTGTGTCCGTCGTTACCACTGAAGGTGATCCTGATGCCGACATCAAGATCCGCGTCCGTGGCGGCGGCTCCATCACCCAGGACTCCAGCCCTCTGTACATCGTGGACGGCTTCCCCGTGGAATCCATCAACGACATCTCCTCTTCTGAAATTGCTTCCATCGACGTTCTGAAGGACGCTTTCTCAACCGCCATCTACGGTTCCCGTGGTGCTAACGGCGTTGTGATCGTGACCACCAAGAGCGCAGAGAAAGGCCAGAAGGTTTCCGTGAAGCTGAACACCTACTACGGTCTCAAGTGGATGGCAAATCCCGGTGCCGTGGTTGCCATGGATCCCGAGAACTTCGTGAAGTTCCAGTATGAACTGGGTTCCATCAGGGACGACCTATCCAGCCACTACACCCCTTACTTCGGCTCCTTCGAGGACATCGACCTCTATTCAGGCATCGCCGGAAACAACTGGGTGAAGGCTGTATTCGGCAACACCGGTTCCACTTTCAGCGCAGACGCTTCCATTTCCGGCAGCGGCGAGAACTACAACTGGACCCTCGGTTATGCCCATATGGGTGACCAGGCCATCATGGTAGGTTCCAACTATATGAGGGACAACCTTAACTTCAAGGGTAACTTCAAGACTTCCAAGACCACCAGCGTAGACGTCAACGTGCGTTATTCCCGCATCAACGTCCGCGGCGGCGGCGCCAACGGTATCAATGACCGCGCCACCACTTCCGGTAACGGACGTCTCAAGCATTCAGTCTCATATGCACCCATCCCCGTGGCTGCCACTACAACTGATTCAGACCTTGAGCAGGACTTTGGCGACAACGCTCCGCCGCTCAGGTCGGTTTCCGACAACGATTCAAGGCGCATCCGTTCCACCTGGAATGCAAACGCAGCCTTCAACTGGAAGATTATTGACAACCTGAGCCTCAAGATTGAAGGCGGCCTGGAAGACTACCGTCAGGGCGACGACCGTTTCTACGGCCTTACCACTTACTATGTAGCCAACCAGTCCACTGTGAAGAACACTCCTTCAACAGAGCACAAGGAAATCTTCCGCACCCGCTATCGTAACACCAACACCCTCAACTACGACTTTGAGAAGATCCTGAAAAACAGCGATCACTCCCTGACGGCCCTCCTCGGTGAGGAAATGACCATCACAAAGAGCAACACCCTCACAGACCTTGTTGACGGTTTCCCCGTGTTCTACGATGCAACCATGGCCTGGAACTTCATGGCTTCCGGCGTCCCCGCTTCTTCCAACAACAAGTACAGCGCCGACGACAAGCTCCTTTCCTTCTTCGGCCGTGTAAACTATGACTACAAGCATCGCTATTCACTTGGCGTAACGCTCCGTGC
>DGXO01000008.1:0-6330 GCA_002395605.1 Bacteroidales bacterium UBA4230 | reverse complement strand
GCATCCTGGACCATCTCCAATGAGGAATTCATGGATAACGCTCACAGCTGGGTGGATCAGCTCAAGCTCCGTTACAGCTTCGGTACCGCCGGTAACAACAACATTCCTTCAGGACAGCTGCTCAAGGAGTACGCCTCCTCCACAAGCTCCTGGATCTCCATGTCCCAGAATATATTCACTGCCGGCAAGATCCTCAACAACCCTGATCTTACCTGGGAAACTACCTACACTCACAATATCGGCCTTGACTTCTCATTCTGGCAGAGCCGTCTGAGCGGTAGCATCGAGGTTTATCAGAACGACACCAAGAACCTTCTGATTAACTTCCCTATCCCCGGATCGGGTTATGACAGCCAGTACAAGAACGTAGGTTCCACCCGTAACCGCGGTATTGAGCTCACCCTCAATGCTCCCATCGTTTCCACCAAGGACTTCTCCCTGAACATCGGCGGTAATATCGCTTACAACCAGAACAGGGTAACTGACCTTGGCGGTCTTGAATCCATCAAGGCACAGTCCTACTGGGCTTCCACCGAAATCGGCGACGACTACATTGTCCAGGTGGGCCAGCCCCTTGGTAACATGTACGGCTACCAGATGGACGGTTTCTACACTACCGATGACTTCACCTGGGATGGCGCAAAGTGGGTCCTCAACGAGGGCGTGGTAGACGCATCGGCCATCATAGGTGCCGCTTATATGCGTCCCGGCGCCCCCAAGTATAAGGACATCGCAAAGAACGTTGAAGAGAAGGATGCCGAAGGCAATGTGATCGGATACACCACTGACGGCAAGATCACTGCTGCAGACCGTACCGTCATCGGCAATGCTGCCCCTGATTTCACCGGTGGTTTCAACTTCTCCGGTTACTACAAGGGCTTTGACTTCAGCGCCAACTTCAACTTCATGATCGGCAACCAGGTGTACAACGCCAATAAGATTGAATTTACTTCTTCACGTAAGTACTACAACCGCAACCTCCTGAATGTGATGGACGTTGACAAGCGCTGGACCAACGTTGACTGGACCACCGGTGAACTTATCACCGATCCTGACCAGCTCAAGGCTGTCAATGCCGGCAAGACCATGTGGAACCCCGCAATCGGCAATGCAGTCTTCTCTGACTGGGCTGTTGAGGACGGCTCATTCCTCCGTCTGCAGAGCGCTACCATCGGCTACACTCTCCCTGAGAAACTCACCGAGAAAGTGCACATCCGCAAGCTCCGCATCTATGTGACAGGTACCAACCTGTTCTGCCTCACCAAGTACTCCGGATATGACCCCGAGGTTGACACCCGCCGTGCAACTCCGCTTACTCCCGGCGTAGACTACTCCGCTTATCCCAAGAGCATCGGTTTCGTTGCCGGTCTCAACCTCACTTTCTAATCCGCTAGCAATATGAAAAAGATTCTATATATCCTTTCAGCGGTTGTAATTGCCGCAACAGCGGTTTCCTGTGAAAAGTTCCTGGATTCAGAGTCATCGTCAACCTTTGACGCCACCACTGTGTATTCCAACTATTCACTTACGGAGAATACCATTTTCTCCATCGCCCAGTCTTTTGGTGAAACCAACAACTATCGTGGTCGTTACCTTCCCTGGATCGGCCTCAACAGCGATATCGAGTGGTACAACACCTTCAAGACCACCGATGAGAAGTATCAGATTGCCGCTTATTCACTTCTTCCCAATAACCAGCAGCTGAATCTGGACAACGGCCCCTTCGCAAAGATGTACGAGGCCATCGAGAGAGCAAATCTGTGCATCGAGGGCATCCGCACCTATGGCAGTCCCGACACCAGGGAAGATATGGCATATCTCCTTGGTGAGGCCCTCACCCTCCGTGCAATGATCTACTATGACCTTGTAAAGGCATGGGGTGATGTTCCCGCACGTTTCACTCCCACTACCAGCGAGACCGTGTATCTTCCCAAGGTAAGCCGCGACGTCATCTTCAAGCAGCTTCTCGCCGACCTTGACGAGGCCATCCCTTACCTCCCTTATCCCGGCCAGAGCACCCCTACTCTCCGTACCGACCGCGTGAACAAGATGTTCGCCCAGGGTCTTTATGCAAGGATAGTCCTCATGGCCTGCGGTAAAGCCATGCGTCCGGAGGATGGTATGGAAGGCACCGGAGACCTTGGTGAGAACCGCTTCTCAAATGACCCCGACCTACAGAAGAGCGTCCTCTATCCCAGGGCACTCCAGTATCTGGACGATGCAATCGCCTCCGGATACGCATCCCTCGAGGACTTTGAGCAGTACTGGAAGAACCAGAGCAATATGGACAACCTTACGGCAGGTCCCGGTCACGAGACCCTCTTTGTGATCCCGTTCTCAAACGGCCGTGGCCGCTGGAACTTCACATTCGCAGTCCGCTCCGAGGGCTCCAAGTATGCCGGCGGCTCCACCGTCACCCGTGGTGGTGATGCCGGCCCCGTCCCTACGATGTGGTTCAACTATGACAAGAATGATGTCCGCCGTGACGTCACCTGCGTCAACTGGCGCTGGAACGCCGACAACGAGCAGGAACTTGTTGGCATCCAGAAATGGTATTTTGGTAAATACCGTTATGAATGGATGGAGAAGGTTCCCTACACCGGCGGTAATGACGACGGCATCAAGCCCGTTGTCCTCCGTTATGCCGATATCCTCCTGATGGCCGCCGAACTTGCCAACGAGACCGGAGACCTTGCATCAGCAAAGGATTACCTCCTTCAGGTTCGCAAGCGCGCCTTCAAGGGCCACGAGGATGATGCAGAGGCCTATGTGAATGCCATCAACAGCAAGGATAAGATGTTTGACGCCATCGTTGACGAGCGCGCATTCGAGTTCTGCGGTGAAATGACCCGTAAATTCGACCTTATCCGCTGGGGACTCCTGAAGACTAAGATGATCCAGGCGAAGACCGATATGAAGGCCCTCCGCGATCTTACCGGAAAGTATGCCGGTGTGAATGGCCTTAACGGCGACATCTACTGGCAGCTTGACGGTGACAAGGTTGTGGTCTACGGCTTCAACGGTGAGGCTGTAAAACCTTCCGGCGCCTGGGAAAAGAAGGCCGAATACTTCAATAAGATCGTAGACAGCAAGGGTGCCGATACAGGCCTCTACGATGCCCTGATTGAAGGTATTTATGACAAGGATCCCGAGCAGTATATGTTCTGGCCCATCTTCAATACCACTATGACAAACAGCCAGGGCAAGATCAAGAACGATTACGGCTACGACAACCTTTAATTCATTTGACGCATTATGAACTACAAGAATATACTTAAAGTCTCACTGGCAGTCCTGGCCGCAGCGGCCCTCTTTGCCGGTTGCGCCAAGACTCAGGAATTCGAAGAGATTACTGAGATCACCCTTTCCCGTTGCCTTGAGCCGCAGAACCTCAGCGCACGCGTTGATGCTGCTACCGGAGACAACGTGACCTTCGGATGGGATGTCAACAAGGACGCCCATATGTACATACTCAAGGTCTACAATGATGCTGAGCTTACCAAGGAAGTTAAGAACTGGGAACTTGAAGCATCGGCCGTTCCTTTCACAACCCGCCTTACCGCAGATGAGAAGTACTGGTTTACAGTCCAGGCCTTCAGGGTAGATGCCGATGGCTTCGCCATTGAATCCACCGGTTCAAAGGTAGCAGCTTTTGACAGCGAGAGCGGTATCAAGACCTATGCGGTGAAGGACAATCTCTATCTGGAAGTCAAGAACATAGGAGAATCATCCGTAACTCTTGCCTGGAGCAATGAGGTCTCTGATTACCAGGAAGTGACCAACCTCAGTGCTGTTCCCGTGAAGGGCGGCAAGACTGTGAAGAAAGATCTGAATGACTCAGAGAAGAAGGCTGCAGCCGCAACCATCGACGGTCTTGAGGCAGGTACAGAATACCAGATTACCCTCTTCTATCTCAGCGCTTCCCGCGGAACCAAGGATGTGTGGACTAAGGCTGCCCAGGGCAGTGCTACCCGCATTTCCACCTCCGAGGAACTCAAGGCGGCAGTTGCCGGCGGCGACTTCTATCTTGCTTACAGCGATGCTGAGTATTCAATGAGTACAGCCGCTCCCGCATCCAGTCTCAGCCTTGTGGGTGAGGTTGGTTCCGACGGTAATAAGCCCGTTGTTACTGGTTCCGTGAGCCTTACCAACGCACTTCCTGCAGGAAGCACTCTCCGCTTTGAGAACATCCATTTCTCCGATGCCGGTACCACCGGCCATCTGGTAACTTTCGCTTCCGGTCCTGTCTCTCTTGAGAAGATAGAATTCGTGAACTGCGAAATCTCCGGATTCAAGAGCGGTCTGTTCTACAATAACGTAGACGGTGGTCTAACCATCGGTGAGGTTACATTCGACTCTTGCGAGATTCACAATATCCTTGGTAGCGGCGGTGACGGCTTCGACATCCGTAAAGCCACCGAGATTACTACCGTGAAGTTTGTCAACAGCACAATCTGGGATGGTTTCCGTACCTTCGTACGTCTTGATGCAGTAGATGCTATCAAGATTGGAGGTTTTGTCCTTGAGAACAACACCATCAAGGGTGTATCCGTTATCAATGACGGCAACAACCAGGGCCTCTTCGGCACCAAGGCTGCAACCGCCCTTACCCTCAAGAACAACCTCTTCCTCTGGGAAGACGGTGGAGAGACTGCAGCAGATGTAGTTGACAAGACCCAACTGGTGCGTGACAACAGTGCTATCGTTATTCCTACAATCACAGCATCCGATAACTACAGTTATGCAAACGGTAAGGACTTCTTCAAGGCTGTGTCCGCTGCCGATGCCTCCTGCAAGATTCTGACAGCAGACCCTTGCTACAACTCAAAGGGCAACTTCTTCCAGCTTGCTTCCCAGGATCTGATCGACGGTAAGATTGGTGCTTCCAAGTGGTGGATCTCTTATGTAGAGAAGCCCGAGGACCTCACCCAGAACTTCATCGAAGGTGCTCACACCTGGAATCTCCAGGATGCCAGCCTCTTCGCAGGTGAAGTGAAGAACTCCCGCGTCCGTGATGAACTCCTCCTTGTGGGTACTGAGCAGACTCCTCTCAATGCCGACGGCGGAATCAACTTCCTCAGTGCATCTCCCCTTACTAAGAAGGGCGTTCCCACAGAGGGTTATGCCGCATTCAAGGTTAAGGATACCGCTGGTTCCGTAGACCTCCTGGTAGAGAACGGCGGTGCTTCTTCAGTGGTGATTGCCGTTCAGGACGACAACGGATTCAAAGCGATTGGCGGCGCAATGGCATCGCCTAACGCCGGTGTCCAGAAGGTTGTTCTCCCTGAGATCAAGGGCGAAGGCATGGTATACATCTATTCCACCGGTGCCATCTCACTCAAGAAACTGGCCTGGAGCCTTGACACCATTGCCGGTAACAAGGTCCTTGAAACACCTGTACTCACCGTTGATCCTGTAACTCTCACCGAGGGCGATGCAGTTGAAGTAAAGGTAAGCTGGGTTGCTATTCCCAATGCCGCTTCTTATGAACTCAAGTTCAACAAGAGGCCCGTGGAGCTTGAGGAAGGCGCAACTGAATATACCGTTCCCGCCGAGACCATCGCGGCTCTGGAAGCAGGTATGTACTACTTCTCCATCGTGGCACTTCCGGCCCAGGATGACATCTACTACACCAAATCTCAGAACGGTACAGCTTCTGTGGCCATCCAGCCTAAGGGCGGTGAAGAGCCTCCGGTAGAAAAGACCATTGTATGGGATTTCACCGAGGAGTACATTGCCAATATCGGCGTGAACGACAACAACACCTACAAGTATGAAGCCGGTACCACTGAGCTTGTTACATCTGCCGATGCTACCGAGACCCTTTACTTCTCACCTAACGGTAAGGACATCAAGACAGCAGGTAAGACCAGCACCGCAGACAACATCGCATACAAGCCCATCACCTTTGGCGGTAGTGCTGCCTATGCCTTCTTCAAGACTGCCAAGGCCGGTAAGCTCAAGATCGTTGCCACTCAGGGCAAGGTTGCAGCAGACGGTAAGGATTGCAAGCTTGGAATCAAGGTGGGCGGTGTTTCTATGACCGACCAGGATGTTGACCTTGCACCTTATGCACTTGACAAGCCTGTTCTGGATGCCCAGACCTATGAGTTTACAGTAGACAATGCAAGTGGAGATGTACAGGAGATCCAGATTGTGAAGGTTGGAGGTTCCACCTCACCTTGGATCTACAGGATTGAATTCACTTATTCCGAGGCTGCAGCTGCAGCTCCCGTATATAAGTGGAACTTCACCGAAGAGTACATTGCCAATATCGGCGTGAACGACAACAACACCTACAAGTACGAAGCCGGTACCACTGAGCTTGTT
>DGXO01000060.1:82220-88502 GCA_002395605.1 Bacteroidales bacterium UBA4230 | reverse complement strand
AGCTTCCAGAACACCTTGTTGTCCCAGGTGATACGGGGCTCGACCTTAGGCTTGAGGTAGTTGTAGAAGAGAGCCACCTGCGTGGTGTAGGAGAAGTTGTCGTTGATCACCCAGGAGGCATCGGCCTTGATCTGGGCACCGAGCTCAGGACGGAAGGCCTTGTAGCTGAGGACGGTTGTGCCGTCGGTGTCGTAGGCGAGTGGATCCATGCCGTAGGTGTTGCGGAGATTGGGATTGCTCACAATTACAACACCGCCTGCCAGAGGTGCTACGTTAAGTGAGAACCACGGGGCTGGAGTCCACAAAACACCGATACCGACATTGATGTAGGCGGGGGAGAACAGGCCGGACTTCAGGACGCGGGCATTCTTCCAGTCTTCAACGGAAGGCTCAATGACGTTTCCGTCAGCGTCGGTTGCCGTTGCGGGAGTCTTGTAGTCGAAGTTGTCTCCGAACTGGGTCTTGAAATCAAGGAAAGCCGAATAACTCAAATGCCTGATGGGGGTCTCGTAGCCCCATTTGGATTCAAAGTAGATGCGGTCCTTGGTTTTCTGGAAGAGGGGTTTGTCGGCGCTGTACATTCCGCCGTAGTCAATCTGGAGACGGTTGTTCCAGATCATCTTGTCCTTGGCGTAATTGGTTTGGGCGTCAATGTTGCCGGTAAGGGAGACGCTATTGTAACCGCCTGCAGCCCAATGTGAAAGCCAGCTTTGGCCGAAGTTGATGTTGGTAAGGAGGGTGGTGTTCCAGTATTTGGGTTTCTCCACTACCTCAGGGACATCCTCGGCGGCGCTGAGTGCGGCTGCAGCCTCTGCAACTGCATCCTGGGTGTCCTGGGCGAAAACCGACCAGGTGGCCACGAGGGCTGTGCTTATGAGTGCGAATACTTTTTTCATATTTAATGTATTAAGATTTCTCGACTTCGCTCGAAATGACAATTAGTAAGAACGAGCAAACAGGACTCTCTGATGTGAAGGCTTGCCGGTGTAGATGCACTTGCCCTCTTCCATGCATACGGCGCTGTCTACGGGGATGCAGCGGATGGTAGCCTTGGTCTCTTCCTGGATGCGGGCCTCGGTTTCTGCGGTGCCGTCCCAGTGGCAAAGGAGGAAGCCGCCCTTCTCGATTTCAACCTTGAAATCCTCCCAGGTGTCAACCTTGCGGATGGAAGCGTCGCGGAACGCAAGGGCCTTATTGTAGATATTCTTCTGGATGTCGTCCAGCAGGTCGATAATCCTGTCCTCAAGGCCGTCAATGGGCTCTGATATCTTCTCCAGGGTATCCCTGCGGGCAACTTCAACGGTGCCGTTCTGGAGGTCACGGGGACCCATGGCAAGGCGTACGGGAACGCCCTTGAGTTCCCATTCGGCAAACTTGAAGCCGGGACGAAGGGTGTCGCGGTCGTCGATTTCTACGCTGTGGCCCTTGGCTTCCAGTGCCTTCTTGAGCTCGTACATCTTGTCAAGGACGGCGTTGTGTTCGTCGTCGGTCTTGTAGATGGGGACCATCACAACCTGGATGGGAGCCAGTGCGGGAGGGAGTACCAGGCCGTTGTCGTCTCCGTGGGCCATGATGAGGGCGCCCATAAGGCGGGTGGATACGCCCCAGGATGTGGCCCAGACGTAATCCTGCTTGCCTTCGTTGTTTGTGAACTGGACGTCGAAGCTCTTGGCGAAGTTCTGGCCAAGGAAGTGGGACGTACCGGCCTGAAGGGCCTTGCCGTCCTGCATGAGGGCCTCTATTGTCATGGTGTCAAGGGCGCCTGCAAAACGCTCTCCGGGGCTCTTGTGGCCGACAACCACGGGAAGGGCCATGACCTCACGGGCGAACTTTGCGTATACGTTCACCATCTGCTCCTTGCGGGCTTCGGCTTCCTCTGCGGTGGCGTGTGCCGTGTGGCCTTCCTGCCACAGGAATTCCGCAGTACGGAGGAACAGGCGGGTGCGCATTTCCCAGCGGACCACGTTGCACCACTGGTTGCACAGGATGGGAAGGTCCCTCCAGCTGTGAACCCAGTTCTTGTAGGTGTTCCAGATAATGGTTTCCGAGGTAGGGCGGACTATCAGTTCTTCCTCAAGCTTGGCCTCAGGGTCCACCACAATTCCGTTGCCGTTAGGGTCGTTCATAAGGCGGTGGTGGGTTACCACTGCGCACTCCTTGGCGAATCCCGCCACGTGTTCGGCCTCACGGCTGAAAAAACTCTTGGGGATGAACAGGGGGAAATAGGCGTTCTTTACGCCGGTTTCCTTGAACATTCCGTCCAGGATGCCCTGCATCTTTTCCCAAATGGCGTAGCCGTAGGGTTTGATGACCATGCATCCTCTCACTGCCGACTGCTCTGCCAAATCTGCTTTCACTACAAGGTCATTGTACCACTGAGAGTAGTTCTCGGCCCTTTTTGTTACCTCTTTTGCCATAAAATATTGTTTTTTTCCTGTTTTGTGCGTATTATTGCCTGAAAGAAAGAGAATGCAGGTATAGAAATTGCAATATCTTTCCCTGAGGCCGAATTTCGGCACAAAGATACTAATTTTTTATTGGATAAAGGAGGCTCAGATATGAAAACGAGATTCTTGGCTTATTTTGCTGCCGCCCTCGCAGCCGTCTCCTGCGGCACCGCGGGGCAGCTCCAGACCCAGTCCTTCGACGACGGCCTTTATTACTCGGCTCCCGCCGTTAAGGAGGTTGCCGTTGCAGACGATGCCGTAGACAACCTTCTGGCCGACACCAAGGCTTCACCGGCTTACATCATAAGCCATGGAGATACCCTTGTGGTTCCGGCAGGGGAGTCAATCCGGCTTTCTACGTCCAATACGGTCATAACGCTCACCGATTCACCGTCTTGGGCGTGGAACTACACCTATCCCTACACCCCCTGGTACTACTATCCCACCTGGGGTTACAATTACTATGGCTGGCATCCCTGGACATACTGGGATCCCTGGTACTGGGACAGTTGGTACTGGGACCCCTGGTACCACCACAGCCCCTGGTATTACCGTTCCTGGTATTACAGCCCGTGGTACTACAGTTCATGGTACTATGACCCCTGGTATCACAGCCCGTACTATTACCACTATGGCTACTATGGCTGGCACGACCCTTGGTACTATCACGGTGGCGGCCGTTACCACTGGGTGTCCAACCGTCCGGCCCGCATGAGCAACGCCGGGGCCCGGGTTGCCGGCAATTCTTCCAGAAGCATCGGTTCCAGCCGAAGCATCGGCTCTGCAGCACGCTCTGCCGGGGTTGCCCGCTCAGTATCAAGCCGTTCGGCTTCCACCAGAAGCTATACCTCCACTCCTTCCACCAGAAGGTCGGCGGCCACTTCGGTAAGCAGAAGCTCATCCTCTTCCGTCAGGAGTTCATCGTCATCGGTAAGGAGTTCATCTTCTTCGTCCAGAAGTTCTTCGGCATCAAGGGTTTCCTCGCCTACAAGAAGCGGTTCATCCACGTATCGTAGCGGCAGCTCCTCCTCCAGAAGCGGTTCGTCTTCCTACAGGAGTTCATCTTCCACCAGAAGTTCGTCTTCCGGCAGTTATTCCGGCGGATACCGCTCGTCGTCGTCCAGCCGTTCATCCGGCAGTTATTCCGGCGGATACCGCTCGTCGTCGTCCAGCCGTTCATCCGGCAGCTATTCCGGCAGCAGCTCCAGGTCTTCCGGCGGCTATTCCGGCGGTGGCAGCAGCCGTTCTTCCTCCGGTGGCTATTCCGGCGGTTCCCGTTCCGGTGGCGGCGGTGGTGGCGGATCTCGTTCATCTTCACGCAGGTAAGTTATGAAAAAGACATTATTTATAATTGTTTGTGCGGCGCTGGCAGTCCCGGCTGCCGCACAGTCCTGGGACCAGGCACAGAAGTTCTCGGAGAATATCTACGGCGGCACGGCAAGGAGCATGGCCATGGGTAACGCCCTTACCGCCGTTGGCGGAGACCTTGGCTCTATCGGCATCAACCCTGCCGGTGGCGCCGTTGCAGGGTACTCCCAGTTCTCAATTACTCCGTCCCTGTCAATTTCGGCCACAAAGGCACAGGGCTATTCCGCAGACGGCCAGGAGCCTCTTGGCCTTGGAGACCGCGTATCTTCCGGATATACCCGCTTCAAGATGCCCAACCTTGGCTTTACCATCAATATGAATACCGGCCGAAAACACGGCCTCAAGCGCATGACGTTTGGTTTTGTGGCAAACTCTACCAATGACTTTACGTACAAGACCAACGCATCCGGCACATTCTTCGGCACGCATTCATATTCCGGCTCACTGGCATCCCTGGCCAACGGTTACACCCAGGATGTCCTTGGCGGAAGCTGGTTTGCCGAAGGCTACGGAAAGCAGCCGGACTGGAGTGCCATGGCAGGCTTCAGGAGCGGTATCATTGACAATATCGGGGGCACGGATTATCTTGGCCTCACGGATGTCATGGTAGGTGGCCGCCCGGAGGCCGCAGCCGCACTTTTCCAGAAGTACGGACTCCAGACAAAGGGTTACAAGCAGGATATGGTTGTGAATTTCAGCGCCAATTTCAACGACAAGTTCTATATTGGCGCAAACCTTGGTTTCACGGCCTTGTCTTACCGTGAGGTGGAGTACTGGGAAGAGATGCCCGATGACCCTCAGACCTTCCCCAAGATTGAATATGACGGTGGTGCCACAGTGGCCACCTTCAATTCCGTCTTTGCCCAGAGAAGGTACGATGTCTCCGGCTCCGGCATTTACTTCAAGGTTGGCATGCTGTGGCGTCCTGTGGCAGGCCTCAGGCTTGGTGCAGCCATCCAGACTCCCACAATGATGGACATGACCGGAAGGTGCCAGTGGTACGCAGAGTCCAAGCTTACCGGAATCTATTTCTCCCCTTCCAGAAGCGAGGAAGACGAATGGATTTACTCCCTTCGCATGCCTTGGCGCTGGAATGTAGGTGCCGCCTATTCCTTCGGCAGTTTTGCAGTAGTCAGCCTGGACTATGAGATGACAGACTACACCAGCGCAAAATACCGCGGACGCTCGGATTTCGGATACTCGGACGGCGGCTGGGGAGACCAGAACGCAGACATCAAGGATGCCCTTGGCGTTGGCCACAACCTCCGCGCAGGCATGGAGTTCAAGCCCACTCCGGAGCTTGCCATACGTGTTGGCTACAACTACCTCTCCGGTTCCCAGAAAAACTGGCTGGTTTGGGACAACACGGATCCCGCAAATCCCGTCCTTTATCTTGAGCCTCTCACCAGCGCGGAAAAGAGGGCCCAGTCTTCACATCTCGTGAGTTTCGGCGCAGGTTATTCCTTCGGCTCATTCTTCACGGATTTCGCGGTGCGCATGCGTTTCATGCCCACCATGTACTATACTCCTTATCACCACTACGAATCCGGCGCAACGGTATATGACAAGATTGCCGCGGATTACATAGAGAAGCCTACCGGAGAGATAGAGAAAGTGGTTCCTGAGGTTGTTGTCAAGGCAACTGGCATAGATGCAGTCCTCACCTTAGGCTGGCGTTTCTGACAATTTGGCAGAAATTGCCGCTTGGCACGAAGTTCGATTATTTGAAGGCGTCGCTCGCAAAGAGTGGCGCCTTTTTAACGTAAACAATAAAAACAACAATATTATGGGTAAAATAATCGGAATCGACCTCGGAACCACAAATTCCTGCGTCGCGGTGATGGAAGGCAACCAGCCTACCGTTATCATCAACAATGAAGGGCAGCGTACAACCCCTTCAGTGGTGGCTTTCACAGACGGCGGTGAGCGTAAGATAGGCTCTCCCGCAAAGCGTCAGGCCATCACCAATCCTAACAACACAGTGTTCTCCATCAAGCGTTTCATGGGTGAAACGTATGACCAGGTGAACACAGAAGTTTCCCGCGTACCTTATAAGGTTGTCCGCGGAGAAAACAACACTCCCCGTGTAGACATCAACGGCAAGCTCTATACTCCCCAGGAAATTTCGGCCATGATTCTCCAGAAGATGAAAAAGACCGCCGAAGAATATCTCCGTCAGGAAGTTACAGAGGCCGTTATCACTGTTCCCGCATACTTCTCCGACTCCCAGCGTCAGGCAACTAAGGAAGCCGGCCGAATTGCAGGCCTTGATGTGAAGCGTATCATCAACGAGCCCACGGCTGCAGCCCTTGCATACGGCCTTGACAAGAAGGACAAGGATATGAAAGTTGCAGTGTATGACCTTGGCGGCGGTACCTTTGATATCTCCATCCTCCAGCTTGGTGACGGCGTATTCGAGGTTCTTTCCACCAACGGCGACACCCACCTTGGCGGCGACGACTTCGAC
>DGXO01000060.1:75278-82129 GCA_002395605.1 Bacteroidales bacterium UBA4230 | reverse complement strand
CAGGTGATCATCGACTGGCTGGCCCAGGAGTTCGCCTCCGAGAACGGTGGAATTGACCTCAAGAAGGATCCTATGGCCCTTCAGCGTCTTAAGGAAGCTGCCGAAAAGGCAAAGATCGAGCTTTCCAGCCAGACATCAACGGAGATCAACCTCCCTTACATCATGCCTGTGGACGGCGTTCCTAAGCACCTTGCAAAGACCCTTACCAGGGCTAAGTTCGAGCAGCTCTCAGACGCTCTGTTCCAGCGCTCAATCGCACCTTGCCGTCAGGCTTTGGCCGATGCTCACCTCAATCCTTCAGACATTGACGAGGTCCTCCTCGTTGGCGGTAGCACCCGTATCCCTTACGTACAGGAGCTTGTGAAGAACTTCTTCGGCAAAGAGCCCAACAAGAGCGTTAATCCTGACGAGGTTGTTGCAATTGGCGCATCCATCCAGGGCGGTGTTCTTGCTGGTGACGTGAAGGACGTGCTTCTTCTGGATGTTACGCCCCTTAGCCTGGGTATCGAAACCCTCGGCGGCGTCATGACCAAGCTTATCGAGTCCAACACCACCATCCCCGCCAAGAAGAGCCAGATCTTCTCCACTGCCGCGGATAACCAGCCCGGCGTAGAGATCCGCGTCCTCCAGGGAGAGCGTCCCATGGCAAAGGACAACAAGCAGATTGGCATTTTCCATCTGGACGGCATTGCTCCTGCACCCCGTGGAGTGCCCCAGATTGAGGTTACCTTCGATATTGATGCCAACGGTATCCTTAACGTAAGCGCAGTGGACAAGGCTACCGGCAAGGAGCAGCACATCCGCATCGAGGCCTCCAGCGGCCTTTCAGACGCCGAAATCCAGCGCATGCGTGACGAAGCCAAGGCCAACGAGGCCGCAGACAAGGCCGAAAAAGAGCGCATCGACAAGATCAACTCCGCAGACGCCCTTACCTTCCAGGCCGAAAAATTCCTGAAGGAGAATGGTGACAAGGTTCCTGCAGATGTCAAGAGCGAGGTAGAGTCTAACTGCAACCTTCTGAAGGAAGCCGTCAAGGCTCAGAACATCGCCGACATCGACCGCTACTCCGAGGCCCTCAACAAGGCATTCGAGAAGATGTACCAGGCCGGTCAGCAGGCCGGCGGTCCCCAGGGCGGCCCTCAGGGTCCGTTCCAGGGTGGTCCCCAGGGCCCTTTCAACGGTGGCCCTCAGGGTCCTCAGGACCAGGGTCCTGACGAGCAGTAATAAAAAATCCGACTCGAAAGAGCCGGATTTTTTTTATCCACGGTACTTTGCGGCTTGCTCTGCAATGAGGGCGGCATCGTCAAAGTAGTTGATCTTCATGGCGTCCTTCATTTCATGGAGGGTGGCGGCGGCAACCTCGCGGGCGGCTTCAGAGCCTTTCATGAGGATTTCATATACTCCGGGGATATCCTGCTCATAGGCGTGGCGGCGTGCGCGGATGGGCTCAAGGCGGTCGTTGAGGACGTTGATGAGGAACTTCTTGCACTTCATGTCTCCAAGGCCGCCGCGGCGGTAATGGTCCTTGAGCTCTTCAAGGCTCTTGTAATCCGGCCAGAACTTCTCAAAGTCTCCTTCCTCATAGAAGGCATCAAGGTATGTGAACACGGTGTTGCCTTCAACTTTTCCGGGATCTTCCACCCTTAGGTGGCCGGGGTCCGTGAACATGCCCTTCACTTTCTGTTCCATGGTTTTGGCATCGTCTGAGAGATAGATGCAGTTCCCAAGGGACTTGCTCATCTTGGCCTTGCCGTCTGTTCCGGGAAGGCGGCGGCAGGCAAGATTTGTGGGGAGAAGGATTTCAGGCTCTACAAGGACGTCGCACTTGTAGGTGCCGTTGAAGCTGCGTACAATCTCACGGCACTGCTCTATCATGGGCTCCTGGTCTTCGCCTACGGGGACGGTTGTGGCCTTGCAGAAGCAGATGTCGGCCGCCTGTGAAATGGGATAGGTGAAAAAGCCCACGGGAAGGCCGCGCTTGTTGTCATCCGTGGCGCCGCCTTCGAAACCGCGCAGGGCCATTTCGGCCTTGACGGTGGGGTTGCGCTGAAGGCGCTGGACCGTCACGAGGTTGGAGAAGAACTGGGTCATCTCATGGAGCTGGGGCACCTGGCTCTGGATGAAGATGGTCACTTTTTCAGGGTCCAGGCCGCAGGAGAGGTAGTCCAGGGCCACTTCTATTATGTTCTGACGCACTTTCTCAGGGTTGTCGGCGTTGTCCGTGAGGGCCTGTACGTCTGCGATGAACACAAACATGCGGTCATAGTTGCCCTCATTCTGAAGCAGTACCCTGTTGCGCAGGGAACCAACGTAATGTCCCAAATGAAGTTTTCCGGTGGGACGGTCTCCGGTGAGTATGATTCTTCCCATAGTTATTCAATAAAGAGACGCAAAGATACGCTTTTTTCCAAAGAAAAACACTAACTTCGTAGTGTAGAAATGTAAAAAGGCATGTTCTCTTTTATTCTTAGCATTGCAGCCCTTGTTCTGGGCTACCTCATTTACGGAGCCTTCGTAGACCGCGTGTTCGGCCCGGACCCTTCGCGTAAAACCCCGGCCATTACAAAGGCCGATGGCGTGGATTACATTGCCATGCCCACTTGGAAGGTTTACATGATCCAGTTCCTCAACATTGCCGGAACAGGACCTATCTTCGGCGCCATAATGGGTGCCAAATTCGGCCCGGCAAGCTATCTGTGGATAGTTCTGGGCTGCATTTTTGCGGGTGCCGTGCATGATTACATGTGCGGGATGCTTTCCGTGCGCCACGGCGGCGCCAGTTTCCCGGAACTTGTGGGAGATTACCTTGGGAAGCGCACCAAAACTGTGATGCTGGTTTTCAGCATGGTGCTTCTGCTTCTTGTGGGAACCGTGTTTGTTTACAGCCCGGCCCTCATTCTTGGAGAGATCGCCGGAGACGGCAGCCGGGGCTCCATCATGCTTTGGGTTGGCGCCATCTTCCTATATTATGTAGTGGCAACGCTTCTTCCCATAGACAAACTCATCGGCAAAATATATCCTTTCTTTGCCTTTGCGCTTCTTTTCATGGCGGCGGCCCTCATGGTATGCCTCTTTGCAAAATGGCCCTCGCTCCCGGAAATCTGGGACGGCCTTGGCGGATGGAATGAAAAAGCCGGAATAGGTGATCAGCCCATCTTCCCTTGCCTTTTCATCACAATTGCCTGCGGTGCAATTTCAGGCTTCCACGCCACCCAGAGCCCCCTTATGGCCCGTTGCATCCAGAACGAGAAACTGGGCAGGCCCGTATTCTACGGTTCCATGATCACCGAAGGTCTCGTGGCCCTCATCTGGGCGGCAGTGTCGTCCTGGTTCTTCTTTGACGGAGGTGCCGCCGAAGTTGGCTCCACCACCGCCGCCGCTGCTCCTACTGTAGTGACAAAAGTCTCAGAGTCCTGGCTCGGCCTTCTTGGCGGCATACTTGCCATCCTTGGCGTTGTGGCCGCCCCCATAACTTCCGGAGACACCGCCTTTCGCAGCGCCCGCCTCATCATGGCTGATTTCCTCCATCTTGAGCAGAAAAACATCTGGAAGCGCCTTTGGATTGGCATTCCAATGTTCGGTGCTTCGGCCCTGCTGCTTTGGTACAATATTGCCGATGCTAACGGCTTCAACGTAATCTGGCGTTACTTTGGATGGAGCAACCAGACCCTTGCGGCCTTCATGCTCTGGACTGCAACCGTTTACCTTGCCATCCGCAAGAAGGGGAGTCTCGATTACCTTATCACGCTCCTTCCCTCAATGTTCATGACTGCCGTCTGCGTCACCTTCATTCTTGTAGACAAGATAGGCTTCCGCCTTCCGGCAGGCCTTGCGCCCTGGATTGGCATTGGAACGTTTGTGATTTCCGGCGTCCTGTTCTGGCTGTGGTATTCCCGCCGCGCCGGGCGTGGAGTCAAGTAATTGATTATCATGTTGATATATAAAAACGTCTACCTGTTTTCAGGTAGACGTTTTTATGTAAAATGCTTATTCTCAAGCGGTTGTTTCCACGCTTAAGCTTTGCCGTTGGAACCGAGAACGTTCACAATCTTGTGGATGTAGAGCTTCTTCATTTCGTCGCGGGCGGGACCCAGGTATTTGCGGGGGTCAAACTCACCGGGTTTGTCGTGGAAGACCTTGCGGATTGCGGCGGTCATGGCAAGACGGCTGTCGGAGTCGATGTTGATTTTGCAAACTGCGCTCTTGGAAGCCTCGCGGAGCTGCTCCTCAGGAATACCGACTGCATCCGGGAGTTTTCCGCCAAGTTCGTTGATCATGTCTACATACTCCTGGGGAACGGAGCTGGAGCCGTGGAGAACGATGGGGAAGCCGGGGAGCTTTTTCTCGATCTGGTGAAGAACGTCAAATGCAAGGGGCGGAGGTACAAGCTTTCCGGTCTTGGGGTCACGGGTGCACTGCTCGGGGGTGAACTTGTATGCACCGTGGCTTGTGCCGATGGAGATAGCGAGGGAGTCGCAGCCGGTACGGGTTGCGAAGTCGATCACTTCTTCGGGTTTGGTGTAGTGGGACTCTGCTGCAGAAACCTCATCCTCTACGCCGGCAAGGACACCGAGTTCGGCCTCTACGGTTACGTCGAACTGATGGGCGTAGTCCACAACCTTCTTGGTGAGGGCGATGTTTTCCTCATAGGGGAGGGAGGAGGCGTCAATCATGACGGAGCTGAAACCGAGGTCTACGCAGCTCTTGCAGAGCTCGAAGCTGTCACCGTGGTCCAGGTGGAGGCAAATCTGGGGATTCTCCCAACCGAGTTCCTTGGCATACTGTACAGCGCCTTCTGCCATGTAACGGAGAAGGGTCTGGTTGGCGTAGTTACGTGCACCCTTTGAAACCTGGAGGATAACCGGGCTCTTGGTCTCTGCTGCGGCCTGGATGATGGCCTGGAGCTGCTCCATGTTGTTGAAATTGAAAGCGGGGATGGCGTAACCGCCGGCAACGGCCTTCTTGAACATCTCGCGGGTGTTAACAAGGCCTAATTCTTTATAAGATACCATAATTGCTATGAATTAGAATAATAAATTTCTTTTAGCCCACAAATTTAACAAAAATATGGGAAAAATAAAACTATTTAAAAATTGAATCACCAGGTTTTGAAAGGGTGCATTGACAGGTAGGAATTGTAGTAGTGCCTGTCTCCGGTCACCTCCTGCCCAAGCCAGGAAGGCTTCTCAAAGGCATCAGAGGCATTCTCCAGTTCAATTTCGGCCATAACAAGCCCCTCGTTGTCCCCGTAGAACTCATCCACCTCAAATATCCTTCCGGAGGGTTCCGGAATTATGTAGCGGGTTTTGTCGATGATGCCGCCGTGGCAGAGCCGAAGGAGGGCTTCGGCATCCTGGAGCGGAATTTCAATCTCCCATTCGGTACGGGAGATGTCGTCGGCCGAAGGGCCCTTGATTGTGAGAATGCCGATGTTGTCCTTGATGCGGACGCGGACGGAATTGCCATTGTCGCGGGCTATATAGCCCTGTTTTATGCGGTGGGTTTCGGTGGCCTGGGCCTTGAAGGCGCTGCTGAGCACCAGGAATTTACGTTCTGTTTCCGTGTGAATCATACTCTACATGAGCCATTTGGACATATCCTTTCCGGCGGCAAGGCCGTTTCTGATTTCCGTGGAGGAAATGGTTACAAGCGGAGCCTTCAAGAGAAGAATTTTATACAGGGGATTCTCTTTCATAAGACGGGCCTTGGCATGGCCGCGGTGATAGCCTTTGCGTGGAAATACCACCACGCCGTAGTCAAGGAGGATGCGTTCATGGAAGCGCCAGCCGCCAAAACATTCAAGGTTGTCGGCACCTATCACAAGGGTGAAACTATGCTGTGGTTCTTCGGCCTTGAGGGTGTCCAGGGTGCGGATTGTGTACTGCGGCGGAGTCATGTGGAGTTCCGTGTCCTTTACAACCACCTTCAGCTCCGGGTGACGGGCCACTGCCTCCAGGGCGGCGTCATAGCGGGTTTGGCCAAGGGGAAGGCTGTGGGCGTCCTTGAAGGGGTTCTGGGGGGTTACCACAAGGTACACCATGTCAAAACCGGCTTTCTCCGTGAGGAAACGGATAATTGCCTCGTGACCCTTGTGAAGGGGATTGAAGGAGCCGCTGTAGACTGCTATCCGCATAGGAAGGTGTCTACCATCTGTTCGGCCTCACGGAAGGCGGCGGAAAGGTCGTCGTTAATGAGGACGCGGTCGAACTTGGGGGCGTAGGTCATTTCTTCCGCAGCCTTGGCCACGCGCTCCTCAATGGCTTCCGGGGTATCCGTAGCGCGTGCAATGAGCCTTCGGCGCAGCTCTTCCACGGAAGGGGCCTGGATGAACACGGAGAGAGCGCTTTCCCCAAAGTACTTCTTGAGGGAAACGCCGCCTTTGACGTCTACGTCGAATACAATCACATGGCCCTTGGCCCAGATACGGTTGACCTCGCTCTTGAGGGTGCCGTAGAAGCGGTCCTCGTACACTTCTTCATACTCCACAAACTTCCCGTCCCGCACCATTAGGCGGAAGACATCCGCGCTGTAGAAAAGATACTCCACACCGTCCTGCTCCGTGCCCCTTGGAGGGCGTGAGGTGGCCGAAACGGAGAATTCTATCTCCGGGTGCAGGCCCAGGATATGATTGACGATCGTGCTTTTGCCGCTACCCGACGGGGCCGAAAAAATTAGTACTTTACCGCTCATGACACTAGTATTGCTGCCTGCAAATTTACAAAAAAGAATGTATAGATAAAAATGTGCAATTTGCGCAAATTGTGGACACAAATACGCATTTTGAGAGAGGTGATAAGAGCGAATCCTGGTAATCCCAATCCGTCCCGGGTGCAAAAACACCCCCATTTTGC
>DGXO01000060.1:59564-75111 GCA_002395605.1 Bacteroidales bacterium UBA4230 | reverse complement strand
AAAAACACCCCCATTTTGCACCTGGAGCGTCAGATGTGAGCCGAAAAACGCTATATTTGCACATCAAACCAAAAAAGTTCTATGAAATACAAATCACTGCTGGTTTTCAGCGTGCTCCTTGCGGCGATAGCCGTGAGTTGTAGCAAGGAAAACGCCTCGGGCAACCTGCCCACGGGCATCGACATCGAAGTAGGTGAAAACAGCTCTCTGTTCATTCTCAATCAGGGAGCATGGCCTGGAGGGTCCACTCTGGACGTGAAAAATCTCTCCACGGGAGAGTTCAGCGCAAACTGGTTTGCCGCGGCAAATCCTGATATTACGCAGGGCCTTGGAAACACCGGAAACGATATGGCCGTAATAGGCGGCAAACTTTGGGTCCTCATGAACGGATCCAATATCATATCTGTAGTCAATCCGGCTACCGGAAAACTGGAGCGTACACTGGATGTGGACAGCCCAAGATACATTATAAAGAAAGGTAATTACGCCTATGTGACCTCATACGGGGCCGCAGTTAACGGCTCTGTATACGGAGTCAAGGGCAAGGTATATCGTATAGATCCGGCCACATATGAAACCAAAACCGTTGAGGTTGGCTATCAGCCCGAAGGCCTTACCGTCCTTGGAGACAAACTGTATGTGGCAAACAGCGGCGGGTATCAGACCGAGCACGATAATTACCTGTCTGTCATAGACTTGTCTTCATTCTCTGTTGCCGGTAACATCGAACTTCCGGTAGAGAACCTCAACCGTCTTTTCAGCGCTGGCGGAAAGCTGTGGGTCACCACCTATGACTGCTACACCCCGGACTGGAGTGCCATCACCACTCCGGCAAGTCTTGGAAGCGTTACCGCTGATGGAGAATATGAGGCCGTCAGGGTTTCCTCAGTAGGTTTCCCGGCCCTTTCTAAGGATAAACTATATATGATTTCTTATGATGGGCTCTCCTGCATTGATACGGCGGATTCATCAGTGTCAAGGATTGAACTGAAAGGTGAAGACGGAAAGGCTTTCGCGTTGTCAAATCCCTACGGCATAACCGTGAATCCCGTCAGTGGAGACCTCTATATCTCCGATGCAAACTTCACCGGAGACAGCCGTGTGCTTTGCTTTGCGGCCGACGGCACTTTCAAATGGTCCCAGACTACTGGTATTGGCACCGGCCCGATGTTAGTGTATTGATTGTGCAAACCTAAATAATTGATTGTCAGTATATTGTTAAAAGTCCCGTGCCATGTACAAGGCACGGGACTTTGCGTAAATCGCTAATAATCAGTGTTTTAGCTTTGCGCTATATTTCAATGGACACACACCCCATGACGTGGATTCCCGGCATGGGGTATTGCCGTACTATTTCGTAGTGGCAGTCAAACATGTTCCTAAGCTCAACTGCCAGCCGAAGGCCGCGGAGGGGCTTCCAGGAAAGGGTCATGTCCCAGGTGGTGAAGGCCGGGAGAACGGCCTCCGGACGGGAAGAGGCGGCGGAGTAGCGGATGCCGGTGACTTGCCCGCGGATATCGGCCCTCAGGGGCCCCCAGGCGCCGAAAATGTTGAAAGACCCGCTATGCAACGGGATGTAGGGAATCTGCCAGGGAGACGAAGGGTCGAAGGCTCGGTTGAAGCTGTACCTGGCGGTGATCCCCGCCTTCCATGAAGCTGCGTTGTATGCCACGGTGGCGTCCCAGTCGTCGCCAAGTACCAGAACCCTCCCTATATTGAACATGCTCCAGCGGAAAAGGCTCCCGTTGGGGACTGCTATGAGCTTGTCTGTCACGTGGTTGAAGTAGAGCTCTTCGCGCACCCTGAAACTCCACGGGCCGAAGCTCCTTTCCCACTTCCACCAGGCGCCCACCTGCCAAACTTTTTCCGGCCGAAGGTCCCGGGCCCCCACGTTTGTGTAATAAAGGTCATTGAACGACGGCAGCCTGCAGGACCGCTTCCCCAGGAACCCGAACTCCCAGTCAAAGCGCGGGTGCCAGTCCACTACAAGGGCGGGGGAGAGGAACTGGTAACCGTCGCTTGTCCCCTGATACTGCACGCTTGCCTGTATCCTCCACGGGTCCAGGATAAAGGCCGATGAAAACGCCCCCAGAACCTGCCGCCTCCGGGCCTCGAACTGGCAGTGTAGCCAGTCGGCCTGAGCGTCAATGGCGGCGTTGAGGTGCAGCCAGGGAAGCGCCTGCCATCCAAGCGAAGCGGCGGCGTACGCGCTTTGGAGCCTATAGTTCCAGCTTGCGCTCACGGAAGGGTCAAGCTCGGATACGTCAATGAAATCCAGCCCGTCAAGGCTGTACCTGCCCTTTACAAGAAGCCGGAGGTTATGCCCTAGGGACTGCTCTCCGGACACCTGCGCGGTAAGATTGCGGTCGTACTGTCGGTCCAGCGACATAGGATACTTGCCGCTCTGCTTGAACACCGGGCCCGGGATGCCGCGGCCGGCGTCGTACCAGCTGGCCGAAGCTTCGTATCGGCCCCCCTGAGGAAGGAACCAAAGATGTCCGGCGGCCCTGAAAGCCTTTATGTCGCAGTTCTGGCGCGTAAGGAGAGTGTCTTTCCCAAGGTCCAGCGTGTGGAACGGATACTGCCCGCTAGCCCTGTCTCCGCCAAGCCTTAGCCGTGCTGCAAAGCGCCCCCGCCGGGTCTCGATGCTCCCTGACGGAGAAACTGTGCCGAATGCCCCTCCACGCACCTTCAGCCGTATTTTTCGGCCTTCAGGCATGGCCGTCCTAAGGTGCAGCGACGACGCGCTCCCATACTCCCTTGCCGTTTGCAGGAGGGCCGATTTCTGCCCGGAAAAGAGCTCTATGGTCTCAAGGTCCTCGGTAAAGATTCGGCCAAGGTCCACCTGCGCATTCTGGGCGTTGTCTATGGGAACCCCGTCCATGAAAATGGCCGTG
The DNA here is from genome assembly GCA_002395605.1 of Bacteroidales bacterium UBA4230. Classification (GTDB taxonomy): domain Bacteria; phylum Bacteroidota; class Bacteroidia; order Bacteroidales; family UBA932; genus Cryptobacteroides. Next base: position 72,214 of record DGXO01000060.1, on the reverse strand, counting down.
TGGGCACTCCCGAGGCTCCTCACGTTCACGGTTTTGAGGCCGCCCACTCCGCCGTAGTCCCTTAACTGGATGCCGCTGAAATCCCTTATGGCATCGGCCGCGGAAGGGGATTCCGTGAGGCGCTCTCCGCTCACGGCCGAAACCGGCGGCGACACGTTACGGCTTGCCGTTACGCTGGACGCCTCAAGGGTGTCCGGCGGAGAGAGAAGAATGGCGGCTATGAGAGAAAAAATCATTCCCCCAGTGCCTTCAGGATGTCTTTTGTAAGGTTTACGGCCTTTTGGGAAGGAAGGTCAAAGGGAAGGCGCGGGGCGTCTCCCGTGCGAAGGACCGCCGCCCAGGTTCCGGGAATTGAAGTCTCTTCCAGGCGGGCTTCAAGAAACTGCCAATATCTCCAGCTGGAGAAGTCCAAAACCATGATGCCGTCCTCTTCCCACACTTTTCCGTGCGCGCTCAGTACCCCGGAAAGCTTTTCCTTTGCAGCCTCCCTGCCTTCGGCCTTGAACAGCGCGGTTCCGCTGTCCATTAGCTTAACCTTTGAAATATTGGACATGTTTCTGATGTTTTTTCACCGCAAATTTAGGAAAAATCTTATATTTGCATATCAAAACCTAATTCTAACAATGCGTAAAGTTTATCTCCTTATGGCAGTTGCCGCCATCATGATGGTGGGCTGCAAGAACAATGGTGCCAAGAAGGCCGCAGCAGAGGCCCAGGCTGCCGCTGCAGCTGAAGAGGAAGTCGCAGCCGCAAAGGCCGAGCGTATTAACAAGGCCATCGAAGAAGTTGAGGCCGCAGAAGGCATGACAGCCCTTGAGGCCGTTGAGGCTCTTTCCCGCGCCCAGATGGTAGAGGGCGAATCCCTCTCCGAAGACCTTGCCGGCAACCCCGACGCCGCAATTCCTTTTGCCGCAGTAGAGGAAAAGCCCACTTTCAACGGTGGTGACGCCAATGACTTCTCAAAGTGGGTAGGTGAGAACATCGTCTATCCCCAGGATGCCCAGGACCGCCAGGTAAGCGGAAGGGTCATCCTTCAGTTCACCGTAACCAAGGAAGGAGACGTCAAGGACGTGAAGGTCCTCAAGGGCATCGATCCTTCCCTTGACGCAGAGGCCGTACGCGTGATATCCTCTTCTCCTAAGTGGGCTCCCGGCAACCAGAACGGTATTCCCGTGGCCGTTAACTACACCTTCCCCGTGGTGTTCAAGCTCGGTTAGTCTTCTCACTTTTCATAATTACGTCAGTCCCCGGTCCAGAGAAACCGGGGACTGTTGTTTTTAGTGCTTTCAGGGTTTTGAGTTTTAAGAGAAATTACTTACATTTGTATGCTAGTGTCTAAGAAAACAAAAAAGAACCATATATGAAACTCACAATTTCAAGTACCAATCTCCTGAAGGCCCTCATGGACGTTTCCAAGGCCATTCCGTCAAAGTCTCCGCTCCCCATCCTGGAGAACTTCCTCTTTGTGCTCAAGGAGGGTGTCCTGGAAATCACGGCATCGGACTCGGAGCTCACGCTTCGCACCCGTATTGATGCCGAAGGCGCAGAGGAAGACGGCTCCATCGCCGTTCCCGCCCGTCATATGATAGACCTCCTGAAGGAGCTCCCGGACGTTCCGCTTTCCATCAAAACCGTCAGTGATTCTTCCTTCGAGTGCAGCTGGGGCAGCGGTAATTCGGCCCTCCCTTATTTCCCGGCCGCAGATTACCCTGAGATAAAGTCCACCACGGAAGACGCCATCACCGTGGAATTCCCCGCCGAAAGCCTTGTGGAAGGCATCCAGAGCACCGTTTACGCTACCGCAGACGATGAAATCCGTCCGGCCATGAACGGTATCTTCTTTGACATAGACCTTGAGAGCACCACCCTTGTGGCATCTGATTCCCACAAGCTCATCTGCTACACCACCAAGGATGTCAAGGCATCGGAGAAGGCTTCCTTCATCCTCCACAAGAAGCCCGCAAACGTGCTTCGCTCCATTATCGGCAAGGATGTAGAGAACGTTAGCATTTCCTTCGACTCCTCTTCGGCCCAGTTCAGATTTGGCGCTACCACCCTTATCTGCCGCCTTGTGGTGGGCAAGTACCCTAAGTACCGTGACGTCATTCCTCTGAACAACTCCAACATCCTCCAGATAGACCGCCAGCTCCTTCTCAACACGGTTAAGCGCGTTGCGGTTTGTGCCAACAAGGCTTCCAACCACATCAAGTTCACCCTCAAGGAAGGCCAGCTTGAGATTTCGGCCCAGGACCTTGGCTTTGCCCTTGCCGCCTATGAGAAGGTGATGTGCAACTACTCCGGAGACGAGCTCACAATTGGCTTCAAGAGCACTTTCCTCACGGAAATCCTTGCCAACATGAACTGCAACTCCCTGGTTGTGAAGTTCGCAGACGCCCGTCGCGCCGCCCTTATCCTCCCCGCAGAGGAAGAGGCCGAAACCGAGAAAGTTTGCGGCATCTTAATGCCAATCATGATCCAGTAGGAATCCTATGGAACTTAATTTACAGCGCCCGTTGCTCTTTTTTGACATAGAGAGCACCGGGCTTAATATTGCCACGGACGGCATCATTGAGCTTAGTTTTGTGAAGGCGTTCCCGGGCGGGGAAACCAGGGTCAAAACCTGGAAGATAAAGCCCTGGGACTATGCCAACCGCTGCGTCATTCCCATCAATCCGCAGGCGTCGGAGGTAAACGGCGTCAAGGACGAAGACCTTGTGGACTGCCCCAAGTTCATAGAGGTGCTTCCGGAGGTCGCGGAGTGGCTGGAGGGGAGCGACCTTGCCGGCTTTAATTCCGCTAAGTTCGACCTCCCTCTCCTTGCCGAAGAAATTGAGAGGGTGAGGGCTTACTGCGAACTTCGCGTAAAGGACGAAAAATCCCGCGAGAAGGCCCTCCAGATGATTTCCGTCATAGACAAACTGGACCTTCATTCGGCCAAGATGGTGGACGTCCAGAACATCTACCATCACTTCGAGCCTCGTAACCTCAGGGCCGCATACCGCTTCTACTGCGGTGGCCACGACTTTGAGAACGCCCATACCGCAGAGGCCGATACCCTTGCAACTTATGAGGTCCTGAAAGGCCAGCTGGACAGGTACCAGGAGCCCACTGAGTTCCAGCAGGAGGTCCTGAAAAACGATGTGGATGCCATGTCAAAGATCGGCGCCCGCTCCAAGACCGTGGATTTTGCCGGAAGGCTTATTGAAGGTCCTGACGGTGAGCCTGTTATCAGTTTCGGCAAACACAAAGGTCGTTCGGCCCGCGAGGTTTGGGAAACTGAGCCATCCTACTTTGCCTGGATTGAGGGCGGGGACTTCACGCTGGACACCAAGCGCCAGTTCGCCCTCCTCAAGGCCCGCTTCCAGAAAGAGCGCAAAGAGGCCCTCAACCGCCCCGCCACCTCCGATGAACTGAAGGGTCTTGCCTCAAAGTTCAATTCCGGGAAACTTTTCTAGGGTTTCGGCACGGAGTTTGAGTTATTTCCGTCCGGAAATAATTAATTATATATACTATGAAAAAAGGATTTTTGACTGTACTGCTTTCAATACTTGCAGGCGGTGTTACCGCTTATGCAGTGGTGAAAGCCACTATGCCCAAACCAGCAGAGACCACCGTAGTGAAGGATGCTTCCGGAAACGCCGTGGAGTACCGCACTGTCAATTTGGCAGACTCTGATTACCCTGACTTTACATACGCTGCAGAAAGCGCCGTGGAGGCAGTTGTATACGTGGAGGTTACCGTCCAGGGCCGCCAGCAATACCAGACCATAGACCCTTTCTTCCGCTTCTTCTTTGGTGACGAATTCTCCCAGCCCCAGTACAGGGAGCAGAAGGGTAGCGGCAGCGGCGTCATAATTCGGCCAGACGGCTATATCGTGACCAACAACCACGTTGTGGCCGGTGCCACCAAGATTTCCGTTACGCTCAACGACAACTCCCAGTACGATGCCACCGTGGTGGGCACAGACCCTGTCACGGACGTCGCCATTATTAAGGTAGACGCCGCAAACCTTCCTACAATTCCCCTTGGAGACTCTGATAAGCTTCGCCTTGGAGAGTGGGTCCTTGCTATCGGCTCACCCCTTGGAATGCAGCTCAGGAGCACCATCACCGCCGGTATAGTTTCGGCAAAAGGCCGTTCAATGCCGGACTACTCCGGAGAATTCAAGATTGAATCCTTCATCCAGACCGATGCAGCCGTGAACCCCGGAAACTCCGGCGGCGCCCTTGTGAACAAGAAGGGTGAACTGGTGGGCATCAACACCGCAATTGTGTCCCAGACAGGTGCCTACAGCGGCTATTCATTCGCAGTTCCCGTGAATATCGTGAAGCGCGTGGTGGAAGACCTCATTGACTACGGCTCCGTGAAGCGTGCCATGCTTGGCATCACCATGGGCAGCGTAGACAAGAAAATTGCCGACGAAATGAAACTTTCCTCTGTTTCGGGCGTATATATTAACGAGGTTTTGAAAGGCAGCGCCGCCGAAAAAGCCGGTCTTAAGAAGAACGACGTTATTATAGCCATTGACGGCCAGAAGATTACGGACGCTTCTTCAGTACAGGCAAAGGTAGGCGATTACCACCCCGGAGACCAGGCGGATATCACCTATGTCCGTAACGGAAAAGAGGCCCACGCAACAGTTGTTTTCCAGGCCGCTTCCACCGAAAACGGTGAAGTGGACGTAGACGGAACCGTTGCTTTCTACGGAGCAAAACTCAGGGCCGCCAAGAAAGGCGTTGAGATTGTTTCCGTTGGGCAGGGCAAGATGGCCGATGCCGGTGCAAAGGAAGGTGGAATCATCCTCTTTGTGAACGGAGATGCCGTTGCAAAACCTGAAGATGTAGTGGCTAAGGCCAAGAAAGGCGCCCGTGCAGTATACATTGAAGGTATAGACGCAAACGGCAAAACCTTCTACCTGGCCTTTGGAAAGTAAAAGTTATATATGAGGCAATTAAAGATTACCAAATCCATCACCAACCGCGAAAGCGCGTCGTTGGACAAGTACCTGCAGGAGATCGGCCGCGAAGAGCTTGTTACTCCTGACGAGGAAGTAGAACTTGCACAGCGTATCCGTAAAGGAGACCAGGAGGCACTGGAGAAGCTCACAAGGGCAAACCTCAGGTTTGTGGTGTCTGTGGCAAAGCAGTACCAGAACCAGGGCCTTAGCCTCCCTGACCTTATCAACGAGGGCAACCTGGGCCTTATCAAGGCAGCGGAGAAATTCGACGAAACCCGCGGCTTCAAGTTCATCTCCTATGCGGTGTGGTGGATCAGGCAGAGTATCCTTCAGGCCCTTGCCGAACAAAGCCGTATTGTTAGGCTGCCCCTCAACCAGGTGGGTTCCCTCAACAAGATAAACAAGGCCCTCGGCAAGTTTGAGCAGGAGTACGAGCGCCAGCCTTCCAACGAGGAACTGGCCGAAATGATAGACATCCCCAAGGACAAGATCTCCGATACCCTCAGGGTGGGAAGCCGTCACGTCAGCGTAGATGCCCCCTTCGTGGAAGGAGAAGACAACTCCCTCCTGGATGTCCTTCCCAACGACGATTCCCCTTCGGCCGACAGGACTTTGGTAAACGAAAGCCTCAACACGGAGATTGAAAGGGCCCTCTCCACTCTCACAGACCGTGAGCGTGAAATCATCAAGAGTTTCTTCGGCATCGGATGCCAGGAGATGACCCTTGAAGAGATTGGAGAGCGCTTCGGCCTCACGCGTGAGCGCGTGCGCCAGATTAAGGAGAAGGCCATCCGCCGTCTCAAGAGCCCTTCCCGCAGTAAACTTCTTAAAAGCTACCTTGGATGACCCCGGAAACTTTCATTCAGCAAAAGGCCGCGCTGGCTATCAAAGACATTTATGGATCTGAAGTGGCGGAAACGTCACTTCAGGTTTCTGTTACGCGCAAGGAGTTTGAGGGAGACTACACCCTTGTCACCTTCCCTCTTCTCAAGATCACCCGTCAGGCCCCAGATGCCACCGGCAATGCAATAGGGGAGTGGCTGGTGAAGAACGTGCCGGAAATTTTGGCCTTCAACTCCGTAAAGGGTTTCCTCAACCTCTCATTCTCTCCGGTATACTGGAACGAGTCCCTGAAGGCCATTTCAGAGACCGAAGATTACGGTCAGCTTCCTTCTACCGGCCGCCGCATAATGGTGGAATTCTCTTCCCCCAACACCAACAAGCCCCTTCACCTTGGGCATATCCGCAACAACCTTCTGGGAGACAGCGTGTCCCGTATCCTGAAGGCCTGCGGCAATGACGTCGTCAAGAGCACCATTGTCAACGACCGCGGCGTGCATATCTGCAAGAGCATGTACGCCTGGGAGAAGCTCTTTAATGGGGCCACCCCGGAAAGCACCGGCAAGAAGGGAGACCATCTGGTAGGAGACTGCTATGTGGCCTACGCCAAAATGGAGAAAGAGCACCCGGAGGTTATTGAGGACGTTCACAAGATGCTGGTCGCTTGGGAAGCTGGAGACCCCCATGTGCGTGAACTTTGGTCAATGATGAACGGCTGGGTGTACAAGGGCTTCGACGAAACCTACGCCGCCCTTGGCATTACCTTCGACCAAGTGGACCATGAATCCGAGACCTACCTCCTTGGCAAGGAACTGGTTCAGAAGGGCCTTGCCGAAGGCGTGTTTGTGAAAGACCCTGACGGCAGCGTGTGGTGCGACCTCACCGCAGACGGCCTGGACCGCAAGCTGGTGCTTCGCGGAGACGGCACTTCCGTGTACATTACCCAGGACCTTGGCACCGCAGAGCGCCGCTTCCAGAACTTCAAGCTGGATTCCCATGTGTATGTGGTTGGAAATGAGCAGGATTATCATTTCCAGGTGCTTAAGCTCATCCTAAAGAAACTTGGGTTTGAGTGGGCCGACCAGATTTATCACCTTAGCTACGGCATGGTGGAACTCCCCGAAGGCAAGATGAAATCCCGTGAGGGAACGGTAGTTGATGCCGACGACCTCATTGAGAGCATGTACCTTGAGGCCAAGAAGACCTCCGAGGAAAGCGGCAAGCTTGAAGACATGTCCTCAGAGGAGAAGGACAGGCTGTACCATATTATCGGCCTTGGCGCCCTCAAGTACTTTATTATCAAGGTTGATCCCAAGAAGACAATGCTCTTCAACCCCAAGGAAAGCATAGACTTCAACGGCAACACCGGCCCCTTCATCCAGTACACCCACGCCCGTATCTGCTCAATCCTCCGCAAGGCTTCCGTCCAGTTCGGCCCTTCAGACATCAAGGCCGATGCCCAGCCTTCGGCAAAGGAAGTGCGCCTTGTGAAACTCCTGGACCTTTATCCCGGCAAGGTAGCCGAAGCCGGCGCCGCCCTCAGCCCCGCCGTCATTGCCAACTACGCTTATGACCTTGCCAAGGAGTTCAATCAGTACTACCACGACACTCCCATCCTCAAGGAAGAGAACGAAGCCGTGCTCAAATACCGCCTGGAACTCATTTCTGTCATGGCCCGCACCCTCCGCAGCGCCATGGGCCTTCTGGGCATTGAGCTCCCGGAAAGGATGTAAATTCTTCTGGCGCGAAAGTCGCTGATTTATAGATTCTTATAGAAAGTCGGGTGCACCTGCAAGTGCACCCGACTTTGCGTATGTCGCTGATAGTGAGGATGTTGCTGGCCAGGATGCTAGGCCGAAGATTTCCGCTGTTTTACAATATCTACAACTATCACCAGGACGGAACTGAGGAATAAAGCCATGGTGTCGGCCAGAAGGTCCATGGGGTCTTCGCTGCGATACTCCGTAAAGTGGGCCTGGCCCCACTCTGTGCCGAAGGCCAGAATAAGCCCCACAATGAATGTTGCGCCCGTGAAAAGGAGGGTGGACTTCACCGTTTCCGTGAACCTGTCAAACGCCAGGAAGGCAAGGATGGGGAAGGGGAAGAACATGGTAAAGTGCACAATCTTGTCTGTGGGGATGCCAAAGAAATTAAGGGGCACTGACGGAGTGGAGTCAAAATGGCCGAAGCAGAGGAAAAGAACCCCTGCCAAGTACATGAAGAAAAGAATCCTGAAGGCTATTTTGTTGCCGCGGCTCATACAAGTTTAAGTTCCCCGAAGAATTCCGGACGGTGGAAATCAGGATTGGGGGTTCCAATTGGAGCCCAGCTCACAAAGTGGGGATGGGCGGTTTTGTCTCCGCACTTGTAGAAGTTGGCGCGGATGACAGAAGGGACATTTTCAGGGTCTATTCCAATGAGTTCAAAGGGGATGATGATGCAGACACGCCAGTTCTGGAGGCCTTCCTTAGGCTCGTCTACTCTTTTGACGGAAGCAAAACGTGCAATTGACTCCATCTCTTCCTGAGGGCGTTTTGTGCGGTGTGAGCGGTCCGGGCCGCAGCAAGCAAGTACCTTTCCAAGAGCGTTTATCTCAAAGTTGTAATACACAGAGCCGTCCGGGTTTTCCACAAAAAACTCCACGCAGCTGTCTTCCCACTGGGAGCCGTTGTCCTCTTTGTTTTCGGCCCTGAGATCCAGCCCGCTTACGCGGAAATCCACCACCAGGGAGCCTTCTGTGCGGGCAATTCGGCCTGAACAAAGCGGCGCATACGGAAATACCGACGGCCAGTTGACGGTGTTTACATCAAAGCGTGCGGCCTCAAGCTCCATTACGGAGTCAAGGTCCTGGGTGTCAAAGTTTACGAGGGGGACGTTGAGGGATTTTGTCATAGGGCTTGCATGTCGTTAAGTTTGCGGTAATATCCGTTAAGCGCAATGAGGTCTTCGTGGCGGCCGCGCTCCACAATTCGGCCGTCGTGCATAACCACAATTTCATCTGCGTTCTTGATTGTGGAAAGCCTGTGGGCAATGGCTATTGTGGTGCGGGAACTCATGAGGCGGTCAAGGGCGTCCTGGACAAGGCGCTCGGATTCAGTATCGAGGGATGCCGTGGCTTCGTCAAGAATGAGGATGGGAGGGTTCTTGAGGATGGCACGGGCAATGGAAAGCCTCTGGCGCTGGCCTCCGGAAAGTTTGGAGCCGCGGTCTCCGATATTGGTCTCATAGCCCTGCTCCTTTTCCATGATGAAGTCGTGGGCGTTGGCAATTTTTGCGGCGGCAACCACCTGTTCCATGGTGGCGCCCTCTACGCCGAAGGCTATGTTGTTGAAAATGGTGTCGTTGAAAAGGATGGGCTCCTGGTTCACGTTGCCCATGAGGGCCCTGAGGTCCTTGACTGCAATGTCCCGTACATCCTTTCCGTCTATGGTGATTCGGCCTTCAGTAACATCCCAGAAACGGGGAATGAGATCCACCAGCGTGGATTTTCCGGCGCCGGATTCTCCAACAATGGCAATCATCTTTCCGCGGGGGATGGAGAGGTCTATTCCGCGAAGGATCTCGCGGGAGGAGTCGTAGCTGAAATGCACTCCCTCAAAGCGGATGGCATCCTTGAAGGACTCCATGGGAAGCGGGTTCTTGGGGTCCTTGATGGGGTTGTCGTACTCCAGGATCTTGTTGATCCTTTCCATGGAGGCAAGGCCCTTGGGGATGCGGTAGGTGGCGGTGGAAAGCTCCTTGATGGGCTCAATCACGGAGTATAGGATCACGAGGAAGAGGATGAACTGGGATGCATCCATGAATTTTCCGCCGAAAAGGCCGGTGCCGCGGATGATCATTGATCCGCCCACGCATAGCGCAATCATGAGCATGGTGGTGCCAAGGAACTCGCTTACGGGGTGTGCGGTAAGCTGACGGGTGGCCACTTTGGCAATTTTCCGGCGCATGCGGTCCGTGACATTGCTGAAGCGCCGTGACATGGTTTTTTCGGCATTGAAGGCCTTCACAATCCTGAGGCCTCCAAGGGTTTCATCCACCTGGGACATGGTATCACTCCAAAGCTCCTGGGCCTCAAGGGAGCCCCTCTTGAGCTGCTTGCCGATAATGCCCATTATCCACACGAAAGCCGGGGTGAATACAATTGTAAAGGCCATCATGTCCGGGCTAAGGGCGGTGAGGAAGCCAAAGTAGATGAGAATGAGGATGGGGTCCTTGATAAGGATTGCTATTGAGGCGGTTATGGAATTCTCTACCTCAGAGACGTCTCCGGTGATACGTGCTATGATGTCACCTTTCCTTTCCTCGGAGAAAAAGCCTATGGGAAGTGAAAGGATTTTGTTGTATACCCTGCAGCGGAGCTCCTTCACTATGCCGGTGGAGATGGGCACCATTACGGCGTTTGAGCCGAAGTAGCAGCTGGTTTTGAGAAGGGTGAAGAAAATCATGGTGCCGCCAAGGAGGATGAGGGTGTTCATGAGGCCGAAACGCCCCGCGAAGTCCGACACATAGTAGTAGAAGTTGTTCACTACCATCTCCTTGAAATCGTTGAAAGAGCCTCCGTTCCAGTGCATGAGCTCATACACCTGGGAGTCCGTATTAACCTTGAACAGGATGTTAAGGAGCGGCACCAGCACCGTAAACGAGAATATATTGAATATGGCCGACAGTATGTTAAGGAACACCGCTGCAGCCAGATATCCTTTATAGGGGGAGGCGTATTGCCTCATCATTTTGAGGAATTCCTTCATAGACTACAAAGATAGTGTTTTTCAGTAAATTTTTTGTATTTTTACACCTGCAAACGAAACTAAACCAAACCATATTATGCGTATCCTTCTCAAAAACGGGAAAATCTATGACGGCACAGGTGCCGCCCCCGTAACAGGAGACATCCTTGTAGAAGATGAAAAGATTGCCGCCGTGGGGCAGGGCCTTGAGGAAAAGGCCGATGAAGTTATAGACCTTGAGGGCCTTAGCATATCCTCCGGCTTTTTTGACGCCCACTCCCACAACGACTGGTTTGCCATAAAGAAAGAGCCCCTGAAGTACTTCGAGCCTTTTATCCGCCAGGGTATCACCTCTTTCATTACGGGCAACTGCGGCCTTTCGGCCGTTGGTTTCAGCGAGAAATCCCCGTATGTGGACAAAGTGGGAGCCGGCCTTTTCGGCTATAGGGGAGACACAACCGGCGTTTATCCTACGGTAAAGAGTTTCTTTGAGGCGGTGGATCGCAAGAATCCCTGCAACGAAGCCATAATCGTCGGCCACTGCACCGCACGCACAAGCGTGGCCGGCTGGGACAACCGCCCCCTTACGGAAGACGAACGCAAAGAGATGCTGTCCCTTCTTGAGCAGGGCCTCCAGGAAGGCGCCTGCGGCCTTTCCCTTGGCATGATGTACCTTCCAGGGCGTTTTGCGGGCGTCCCCGAAACCCGTGACGTCGCGCTTCTGGCCGAAAAATACAACAGGCCCCTCACAGTGCATCCCAGGGCCGAATCTGCCGTGTCCCTTGACTATCCGCTCCTTGGAAGGCCCCATATCCTGAGGGCCCTTGACGAACTTGTGGAAATGTCAAAGGGCACCCACATGAAGCTCCAGTACTCCCACGCCATCTTTGTTGGCCGAAGCACCTTCAAGTGCAAGGACGAGCTCCACGCAATCCTGGATAAACTCAAGGCCGAAGGCATAGACGCCCAGTTTGACATCTACAACGAAACCCTGGGCGTATCCGTTATCACGGTGTTCCTTCCCAACTGGTTCCAGGCCCTGTCTCCCAAGGAAAAGCGCAAACCATGGAACCAATTGAAGTTCACCATCATGGGCGCAATCACCATGAAGCTCCTGGGCTTCGGCTGGAAGGACATAGAGATTGCGTATATCGGCCCCGGATATGAGAAATACGAGGGTAAAACCGTGTACCAGATTGCTAAGGAAGAGGGTAAGTCATGCTTTGACACATATCTGGACCTCTGCGAGATGTCGGATTTCAAGGGCCGCGTGAACATGGGTCCGTACAGCACTCCGGAGATAATCTCCTGGCAGTCCAAGCGCGACGACGTCCTTTACATGACCGACGCCTGGGTGGAGGAATTCGGCAAGCAGAACCCTGCCATCTACGACTGCTTCCCCAAGTTCATCCGTGCATCCCTCCGCGGGGAAGGGGACACCATGCCCCGTACCATCCGCAAGATGACCGGCGGGGTCGCCGACCGCTTCTCCATCCCGCAGCGCGGCTATGTAAAGCCCGGCTACTTCGCAGACCTTACCGTTTTTGACGAGGCCGAAATGAAGGCTGGCGTCCCGGACCAGTCCAAGCCCTTCGGCATAAAGAGAGTGTTCATAAACGGAAAGCAGGTTCTCTGCGGAGACGTCCTTGACAAGGAGGCCCTGAAGACCTCCGGCCAGGCCATGCGAAGCGCCTGACGGGCTCCTTTGATGTGCTTTATCAAGCGATGAAAGACAAACCATTTTCCTTCATTCCCCATGAGCGTATTTATACGGATGAGCTCCGTACTGTTGCCTGGGGGACAGATGCCAGCGAGTATCGTCTTACTCCAAAGATCGTTGTGCGTGCAAATGATGAGGCGGAAGTATCCAGGATACTTTCGGAGGCATCCAGGATGCGTTTGCCGGTAACCTTCCGGGCTGCCGGAACATCGCTCTCCGGGCAGGCAATCTCCGACAGCGTCCTTGTGGTTGCCGGCAAGAACTGGGAGAAGTCAAGGTATAATCCAGAGGATTGTTCCATTACGCTGCAGCCCGGAATCGTGGGACGGGAAGTTAACAGGAGACTGGCGCCTTATGGCCGATACTTCGGCCCGGATCCCGCTTCCATCGGCAGCTGCATGGTGGG
>DGXO01000060.1:0-59421 GCA_002395605.1 Bacteroidales bacterium UBA4230 | reverse complement strand
AGCGCCCGCATAGTTTTTGCCGACGGAACTGTGCTGGATACAGGAGACGCCAAGTCCCGTGCCGCTTTCCGGGAATGTCACCCGGAAATAGTGTCGGCCGTTGAAAGGCTTCGGGATGATGTCCTTTCCGACGATGAACTGCGAAGGAGGATAGAGTTCAAGTACTCCATAAAAAATGTCACCGGTCTCAATCTTCGGCCTTTGGTGGCGTACACGGACCCTTTTGAGATCATTGCCCACCTTATGGTAGGCTCCGAGGGAACGCTGGGTTTCCTTTCCGAGGTCACAATGGCAACGCTTCCCGTAACGCCTTACAAGGCAAGCGCCATGATATACTTCGGCCGCATTGTGGATGCTGCAAAGGCTGTTGTGGCTTTGAGAAATGCCGTAAGGGTGAGTGCCGCTGAACTTCTGGACAACCGCTCGCTTACCTCGGTAGGGGATCCTCATCTTTCGGCGGAAAAACCGGATCTTACGGCGCTCCTCACCGAGGTCCAGGCGCAAAGCCGGGAGGAACTCCTTGAGATGGTTTCGCGTGTTACGGAGGCTCTTAAACCGTTTGGCGTGGATGTGCGGTTTACAGACGACCCTTCCGAAACCGCCGCTTTCTGGGCCATCCGCGCGGGCATTTTCCCTACCGTGGGAGGACTCCGCAAGGAGGGAACGACGTGCCTGATAGAGGATGTGGCCTTCCACGTTGAGGATCTTCCGGAGGCTACGGCAGACCTTTCGGCCCTGCTTGACAGGCATGGCTATACGGATTCATGTATTTACGGACATGCCCTGGAGGGGAATTTCCATTTTATCATCAACCAGGGCTTTGAGACGGAGGAAGACATTGCGCGATATGATGAGATGATCCGGGACGTCGCCCGTCTTGTGGTGGAAAAATACGACGGCTCTCTCAAGGCCGAACATGGCACTGGCCGAAATATGGCTTCCTTTGTTGAGTATGAATGGGGAGAGAAGGCCTTTGGCGTCATGAAACGGATAAAGGCCGTCTTTGATCCACTTGGAATCCTGAATCCCGGAGTCATTTTCAATTCGGACCCCAAATGCTACCTGAAGGACCTCAAACGGGTTCCGGTACTTGAGCCCCGTGACAAGGATGCCGAAGATGAGTACAAACTTATCAACAAGTGCATAGAATGCGGTTTCTGTGAAGTGAACTGCGTCTCCTGCGGCTTTACGCTCTCTTCCCGTACGCGTATTGTGGTTCAGCGCGAGATAGCGCGCCGGAAAAAAGCCGGAGAACCATACGAGGCTCTTGAAAAGGCGTTCAATTACCCCGGAAAAGTCACGTGCGCAGGTGACGGCCTGTGTTCCATGTCCTGCCCCATGGGTATCAATGTGGCCCATTTGACCCATCAGCTTCGCCGTGAAAGCGTAGGCGCAGCCGGAACTTTTGCCGGAGAATGGGTGGCAAATCACTTCCATGGGACAAAAACCATCCTCCGCGGCGTACTTGGTCTTGCTGGAGCGGCACACGCCGTTCTTGGAGACAAGGCCATGGGTGCCGTCGGAAGGGGGCTTCATGCGGTTGGGCTGCCGCTATGGACGCCGGAAACACCTAAAGGATACCGTCCCCGCGGTATTGATACGGGGAAAAGCGACAATCTCAAGGTGGTATATTTCCCCAGCTGCCTGAACCAGATGATGGGGCCTGCTCCCGGAGATAATGTGCGCCCGCTTGTGGAAGAAACCGTGGAACTCCTTAAGAAAGCCGGATATGAGGTGATTTTCCCCAGGCGGATGGACAGCCTCTGCTGCGGCACCATCTGGGAGAGCAAGGGACTCCCGGAAATAGCGGAGAGAAAGGTTCGAGAATTGGAAGACGCCCTTTGGGAAGCATCCTCAGAAGGCCGATATCCCGTCCTCTGCGACCAAAGCCCGTGCCTTCACCGCATGAGAAAGTGCATTAAAAAGATGCACCTTTATGAACCTGCGGAGTTTATCTGGAAGTTCCTAAAGGACAGGCTGGAATTCCATCCCACGGATGAACCGGTTTCGGTTCACATAACGTGCACCATGCGCCTCATGGGCCTTCAGGACTGCATTGTGGGCCTTGCAAAGCTTTGTTCCACCAATGTGACTGTTCCGTCCGGCGTGGGCTGCTGCGCCTATGCCGGAGACAAGGGCATGATAAACCCCGAGCTCAATGCCTGGGCGCTTAGGAAACTTCGGCCAGAATTGGAAGCGGCGGGAGTTAAAGAAGGCTTTTCCAACAGCCGCACCTGCGAAATAGGCCTTTCCACGCACGGTGGAGTGCCTTACCGCTCAATTGTTTATCTTGTAAACAGGGTAACCTGCCCCTACAGCACCTTGTCCAGCCAGTAGAAAATGAGCCGGATGCGGTCTTTTAGGACGTCGTAGTCCAGGGAGGCGGCATTGTCCGTGGGCTTGTTGTTATGGAGGGTGATGCCGGAAGTGAACATTACGGAAGGGATGCCGTGCTCCAGGAAAATGCGTTGGTCACTTATGCGGCGGTAGAAAAGGCGCGTGAAGTCCTTGGAGCCGTAATAGTCAAAGCCAAGTTCCAGGCCGAAACCCTTGCCGCGGTTGGCGGATTCAAGCGATGAGCGCTGGGCCGTAGCATCGTCGGAGAGCATCATGAGAAAACGTGGATTGCCGTCCGTGAGCGGAGCGCTGGTGCCGCCAATCTGGTCCAGATTCACCACCAGGGATATCTGTGAGGCCTCCACGGGCTGCCCGGACACAGGGTCCAGGAGTTTCTTTGCGCTTATTTCCCTCCAAAGTTCCGCGGCCCCGGCCTGGTTCTTCTCCTTGCCGTCCAGCGCCACCAGAATAAGGGAATGCCTGTAAATCTTATGGCAGGTGTTCATGCGCGTTACCATTGCGGCAAGTTCCAGAAGCCCGGCCACTCCCGACGCATTGGCGTCTGCCCCCGGATAAAAAGTGCCGTTGAGGGTGCCAAGGTTGTCGTAATGGGCCATCACAACAACATAACGCGCAGGGTTGGCGCTGCCGGGAATGAGGCCGACAACATTTCGGCCCATACCCTCTGAAGTGTTGAATCCGTGGAGCCATGCTCCGGCAAGTGGCAGAAGACCCTGCACGCGGAAATTGCCCTCCAGCCAGTCTGCAGCTTTGTGGGCGCCTTCAGTGCCGGTTGCGCGGCCTCCGAGGGATGGGTCTGTGAGATACTCTATGTTTTTACGGATATTCTCTTTGCTCAGGACGATATCGGCATTTATGGGGCTGATGCTATAGCGGACGCTTTGTGCCGAGGCAGCGCTGCAACCCATAATAAGGCCGAAAATGATAAATATTTTTGCTAACTTTGTCATTTGGTGCGAAATTAGCTATTTCAAGCCGGAAAAGGAAATTTTTTTGATGTCAAAGCCTCTGAAAATACTTTTTGTGTGCCTGCTGCTGAGTATCGGTATCAATTCCCGTGCCCAGTGGGACAAAGACGTATTCTCTTTCCGTGGCCGTACCGCCCTCCAGGACGGCCGCCTTTCAGAGGCCGTAGCCAATTTCAACATCCTTGCACAGCTGGACTCCACGGATTACTGGACCTTCTTCTACAGGGGAATAGCCAAGTATAACCTTGGGGACATCCGTGGCGCTAAGGCCGATTTCTCCACGGCGGTGCGCCTGAACCCCGTTTTCACTTCCGGCTACCATTACCGCGCCATCACGGAAAGCCGCTCCGGAGATTACGATGCAGCCCTCCAGGACCTTGAGAAGGCCATTTCGCTTCGGCCCGGGTCTCACGGCCTGTACTTCACAAGGGGCGTCACCTACTTCCTGAGCCGCCAGTTCCAGAGCGCCGTAAAAGACTTTGACAAGTATATAAGGAAAGAGCCCAAGGACCCCGCTTCCTACCTTAACCGCGGTGCCTCCTACCTTTTCCTCGGAGACACCACAAAGGCCCTGGAAGACTACAACCACGCCATCAAGATAGACCGCTTTGAACCCGAGGGCTACATCCGCCGCGGCGGCCTGGAGGCTTCCAGGAAGCAGTACGATGCCGCGCTCGCAGACTTCAACAAGGCCATAGACCTTGATTCTACGCTCACCCTGGCGCATTTCCAAAGGGCGCTTGTGAATGCCGAATCCGGAAACCTCAGGGATGCCATGCAGGATCTCAATACCGTGCTGAAATATGAGCCCGGCAACGCCCTCACCCTTTACAACCGTAGCCTCCTGAGCGCCCAGGTGGGGGATTACGAGGCCGCCTTATCCGACATGGACAGGGTTATAGCCATAAACCCCGGAAATGTCCTCGCGTACTTCAACAGGGCAGGCTATTTCCTGGAAATGGAGCGCTGGGACGACGCCCTTGCAGACTACAACAAGGCCATTGAGCTGTACCCGGACTTTGCCAAGGCCTATATGAACAGGGCCTACGTAGAACTCCAGATGGGAATGACGCGCGCATCCCGGGAAGACTATCGTACCGCCCGCAGGAAGGTGGCCGAATATGAAAAAGCCACTTCTTCCGGGGCCGATTTCTCCGACACCACCAAGAAATACTCCTCCCTTCTTGCCCTGGACGCAGACTTTGCGCGCAGCGGCGGCTTCGAGGACGAGATGCTTCGGCACAGGGACGTTGACATAAACCTTAAGCCTCTCTACCGCTTTGTTATAGCTGGGGCCTCCGGCGCCGGAAACAATATCCTTGAGCACCGCTATGAGAACAAGCTCCTGGACACCTTCATGGCTTCTTTGGAAGTGCCCGCAGAGGTCACTTCCGGTACGGCGGTCGTTCCGGCAACGGAGGATGTCCGGCAAAAAGAAGTGTCCGGTTCCTTTGAAAAAGGCCTCCAGGACATGGACGCAAAGCAGTTCTCAAGGGCGCTTGTGCATTTTACGGATGCCGTTGAGGCAGAGCCCAAGGGCCCCTACGATGCCTATTACAAGGCGTTCTACCTAATGAACAGGGCCGCCCTCAGGGCCGAAATGATACAGTTCATAGCGTCCTTCGAGTCCAATGTCCAGACACTTACAATGGACGACAAAGGAAACACCCGTGCCCGCGTGCGTGAGCAGATTACCCGTGAGTACGACTACTCCGAGGCCCTTCAGGACATGGAGGCCGCCGCTGCGGTTCTCCCTTCCGTCCCGTATATCCAGTTCAACCTTGGAAACCTGTACTGCCTCAGCTCCCGATTTGTGGAGGCCATAGCCAGTTACGACAAAGCCCTCAAGCTATACCCCTGGATGGGAGACGCCTACTTCAACAGGGGGCTTGTGCTCATTTACCTCAAAGACCGCGAGAAGGGTTGCATAGACCTTTCCCGTGCCGGAGAACTTGGCGTTGAGGGCGCCTATGGCGTAATTTCCCGTTACTGTGACAAGGAGGAGCGGCCGTGATGAAGTTCGTGAGCTTTTCCAGCGGCAGCTGCGGCAATTGTTCCCTTCTCCTTGGGCCGAATTCAGGCATAATGATAGATGCCGGCGTGGGCATAAGGCGCGTGAAAAAGGAACTGGAGGCGCTGAAACTAAGCTACGATAATATTTCGGCCATACTTGTAACCCACGACCACGGAGACCATATACGCTCCCTGGGCTCTTTCTGCAAGAGGCTTACCGTGCCGGTTTGGACCACGGAGAAGATTCACGAAGCCCTTGCGTATCACCCTTTTACACGTGACTGGGTGGGGCCTTGCCGCCAGGTGCTGGAGCCCGGAGTGTGGAATCCGGTAACGGCCGATTTCGATGTCCGTTTCTTTGTTGTGCCCCACGACGCCACGCAGTGCGTAGGCTATGTGATTAGGTGTGAGGAAGAGCTTTTTGTGCTCATGACGGACCTTGGGCACGTTACGGGAGAGTCCATGAGATGGGCATCCGAGGCCCGTACCGTTGTGGTGGAATCCAACTACGACCTTGACATGCTCATGGGTGGGAATTACCCTCAGGTGCTCAAAAACCGCATAAGCCAGGGAATCGGCCATCTTTCCAACGACGCCTGTGCCGATGCAATTTGTCACTTCATGCATGAAGGCCTTAGGAATATCTTCCTTTGCCACCTCAGCGGAAACAACAACACCCCGGAACTGGCTTACAAGAGCGCGGCTTCGGCCTTGGAATCCATTGGAATAGAGAAGGGGAGTGTTGCCCTGAGGGTGCTCAGAAGGGGAGAGGCATCCCCGCTACTTGTCCTTTAGCCAAGTGCCGCGGGCAAGGCGGATCATGAAGATTGCCCCCCTGAAGCAAAGCTCCACCGCCATGCACATCCAGAATCCGGGAAGCCCGTATATGCGGGTGATGAATATTGCCGGAATAATCCTTACAAACCACATTGAGCCGAAGTTCATGAAACTTGGAATGCGGGTGTCCGCGGCGCCAACAAATGCGCCGTATATCACCAGGGAGGCGGCGTAGCCAAGTTCGGCCCAGGCCTCTATCCTCAGGACCTGCGCACCAAGGTCTATGACAGCGGCGTCCGGAGACATTATTCCCATCATCTGCGGCGCGAAAATCCACATTAGAATGGCCAGAAAGCCCATTATACCCATGCCCATCAGGGTGGTTATCCAGGCAAAGCGCTTTGCCATGGGCTTTCGGCCTGCGCCTATTGACTGGCCCACAAGGGCCGTGGCGGCATCGGCAATGCCCACACCGGGCATGTAGCACAGGCTTTCGGCGGTGATTGCAAAGGAGTTGGCGGCAATGGCGATGGTACCAAGCGGGGCCACGATAAGGGTTGCTGCAATATAACCTCCCCTCATGAGGACGTTCTGGAGTGCCATGGGGCCGCTGATGTTCAGCGCCTTTCCAACAACCGCCCTGGTGGGCCTGTAGCTGCCTTTTTCCTTCCGGAGCCCAAGTTCCTTGGAGCCGAAGGCCAGGAAGGAGAACATGAGTATGCCGGTGACAAGTTCGGCCAGTCCGCTGCCTATGGCCGCGCCCACAACACCCATGTCCAGGGCGTAGATGAAGATGTAGTTGAACACTACGTCAAGGACGCACATGCCTATGCTCAGGATGCTTGGGACCTTCATGTTGCCGCTTGCCTGGAGCATGTAGGCGCAGGTCCAGTCCAGCGCCATTGCCGGCATGAACAGGGACATTATGAAAAAGTAGCTGGAGGCGTCCTGGTTGATGTCCGGGCCGCCGCCAAGCCAGCCGGGAAGGAAGGGGGACAGGGCTATGCCTATGAGCGCAAGCACGGTGCTGAACCCTACGGCGCACACAAGTCCCTGCCGTACAACGGAGCGGGCGCTTCCAAGGTCATTGGCCCCTACGCAGTGTGCAACCTGTACGGAAAAACCGCTGGTGGCAGCCATCCCGAATCCTCCGAAAAGCCAAAGGCAGGTGGATACAAGGCCGATTGACGCACCGGCCGCCGGCCCAAGGTGACCCACCATGGCGGTGTCTATGTACTGCATCATGACGGAGGATATCTGGGCCAGGATGGCCGGATAGCTCATTGAAAGGCACAGTTTTATCTGCTGCCCTGTGGTGAGCTGCCCTCCGCTTCTGAGTATTCCAAGGAGTATGTCTTTCCTATTTGCCATATTCCGGTACCTCCCCTTTGTCTATCATGTCCCTGAGAACTTCCAGATAACTGTCTTCGGCGGTGCCGAAGGAACTTCGGATATCCCTTAATGTGTATTTCCCGTCCCGTCTCGATATCCATTCCTGAAGCCTCTCCCGGAGGTCTTTGGGCTTTGCGGCCCCGGCGCGGCATATGTCGCACTTGCCGCAGAGGCTGCTGCCGTCTTCCCCGAAATACCTGAGGAGGAACTGTGAGCGGCACTCGTCCTCTTCCTCCACATAATCCGTAATGGTCTGTGTCCTCTCATGGAAGGTGCTCCTCAGGAGCCTGTAGCGCTCAGGGCTCAGTTTCACGTTCCCTTTCATGAGACGGCCGTGGGCAAGGCTTATGATGGTGGCGTGGTCCGATGGGATATAGCGTATCACGTGATTTATGGAAAGCCCGTACAGAAGCTGCCTGAGTGCCGGAACGGTAACCCCGGATTTTGCGGCCACGGCTTCCTCGTCAATGGAGACGGGATATGAGAAGATGCCCGTGTACAGGCGCATGAGGGCCTCCAGGACATGAGGCATTTCCGGATCCGGGAGGTCTGTGGAATAAAGCGCCGTACGGTCTATGTCAATCTTGACGCGGGTGGGGATGTCGGCGTCTTCGGCCATGGACCAGTGGCCTTCACGTTCAATGTACTTTATGGCGTACCAGGCAGGCGCCTGCTGCAGGCCGAACCTCTTGCAGAACTCCCTGATGTCGAATTTCAGCATTCGGCCTTCTCCGGCCTCGTAGGGTATCTCATAGAAGATGTGGAGTTTTTGGTAGATGTCTTCTATGTACTCAAGGCTTGGGAAGGACACCTGCTCTATCTGCTTGAGCCGGGAAATGTCCGTGCCGTTCCAAAGGAGGACGGCGTAGGAAGGCTTCCCGTCACGGCCCGCACGGCCGGCTTCCTGAAAGTAAGCCTCCGGGGAATCCGGGAGGTCTGCGTGCACCACAAAACGGACATCCGGCTTGTCAATACCCATGCCGAAGGCGTTTGTGCACACCATAACGCGTGTTTTGCCGGTTTTCCATTCTTCCTGGCGGGTGGCCCTTGTTACCGCTCCCAGCCCTGCATGGTAGAATGAGGCCGATACCCCCGCGCTCCTAAGGCTGGCACTCATTTCTTCGGCCTTCCGGCGGCTCCTGACATAGACTATGCCTGTGCCGGGGACGCCGTCGCAGATGCTCCGGATTTGGCCGACCTTGTCCTGGGTTTTCCTCACTATGTAGCTGAGGTTTGGCCGAAGGAAGCCGGATTTCAGGAGAAGTTTTTCCTTGAATGCGAGCCTTTCCATGATATCTTCCGCCACAAGGGGAGTGGCGGTGGCGGTGAGCGCAATTACCGGGGCGTCGATTCGTTTCCTTATCTGGCCTATCTCCAGATAATCCGGGCGGAAGTCGTAGCCCCACTGGGATATGCAGTGGGCTTCGTCAACAACTATGTAGTTGATATTGAGTACGTCCAGGTAAGACTGGAAAAGGCGGGTCTTGAGGCGTTCCGGGCTAAGGTAGAGGAACTTGTAGTCTCCGTAGGCGGCATTGTTGAGGGCAAGGTCCACTTCCCGGCGAGTCATGCCGGCGTGGATTGCCATGGCCCTTATTCCGCGGTCCTTGAGGTTCTGGACCTGGTCTTTCATAAGGGCGATGAGGGGAGTGACCACAATTGCAAGGCCGTCTTTCATGAGGGCGGGCACCTGGAAGCAGACGCTCTTGCCGCCGCCGGTTGGGAGGATGGCAAGCACGTCACGGCCTTCCAGTGCATTGGAGATAATCTCCTCCTGCATCGGCCTGAATGAGTCATACCCCCAATATGTGCGCAACGTATCCTTCGGCGTCATAATTTTGCGAAGGTAGCGCTTTTTTCTTAATTTTGCCGTATGAAAGCAGAGAAAACAAATGCGGCAAGGCTGCTGGACGCAGCCGGAATTTCATACGAGCTTGTACCGTATAAGGTAGATGAAGACCATCTTGAGGCATCCCATGTGGCCGAGCAGCTTGGAGAAGACCTTGACCGCGTTTTCAAGACGCTGGTCCTTCGCGGAGACCGTAACGGACTGTTTGTCTGCGTCATTCCTGGCTCAATGGAAGTAGACCTCAAGGTAGCCGCCCGCATCTCCGGCAACAAGAGCTGCGCCATGATCCACGTGAAGGAGCTCCTTCCCCTCACCGGCTACATCCGCGGTGGCTGCAGCCCCATCGGCATGAAAAAACCTTTCCCCACTTTCATCCATGAGAGCGCCCTGCTATGGGACACCATCTATGTCTCCGCCGGTGTCCGCGGTCTCCAGCTCTGTATCGCTCCCCAGACCCTCATTGACTTTGTGGGTGCCTCTATCTATCCCATCTAACCGCTTTCCCTTTAGCCTCCCTCCGCATAGCGTCCCCCTCCATAGCGCTCCCTCCCCATGGCGTAATGCCGGCGGGGTGGAGGTTAACTGCTTTATTTATAGGCGTTTGCGAGGTTCTTTGGGATTACCGGTTTTCCCAAAGAATCGCGTAAACACCTGCGTGTCAATCACTTAACTGGAACCGAATTTTGGCCAGGAGGGTTTGTAGGGTGCCGGGGGGACTCCGTTTCGCTTCGCTTCACTCCGGCCCCTCCCATGCGCCCGTGCGGGGCACGGTCTTTGGGCCCCTCCCCCTACCCTTGTGCGGGGGTGCACAAGCCCCCCGGCACCCTACAACCCTCCTGGCCCATGCCGCCTCCTTCAATGCCGGCCCCTCCCATGCGCCCGTGCGGGGCACGGTCTCTGGGCCCCTCCCCCTACCCTTGTGCGGGGGTGCACAAGCCCCCCGGCACCCTACAACCCTCCTGGCTTATGCTGTTCCCTTGGATCGTTGGTATTTGTAAGTGATTGAGTATCATTAGTATAGCGTGCGAGTGATTCCCAAGGGTGCCGAAATACTGCTACCCTTGGATTGAGCTATTTTGTAACTTGCTGAATAACAGTGTTTTATAAAAGGACCTGTGCCGGGGGCGCCTTTTTGAAGAAAAATGCATATCTTTGTGTGTATGGAAAAACTACTTGAATTATACCAAAGCCATTTTGGCGTGGAGCCGGCAGGGGCGGAGCTTCTTCCGCTGTCCGGAAGTGCACGTAAATACTACAGAATCAGCGGAGAGGCCGGGATTGTGATTGGATGCAAAGGAACCAATCTGGCCGAAAACCGCGCCTTCCTGGCCCTTGACGCCAAGTTCCGTGAAGCGGGGCTGCACGCACCGGAAGTGTATGCCGTTTCAGATGACAAGATGTGCTACCTCCAGGAGGACCTTGGGGACGGGCAGCTTTTCGGCCTTTTGAAACCTTCAATTGAAAAAGGCAGTTTCAGCGCCCAGGAAATTGGTTGGCTACACAAGACCATGGAGCTTCTTCCGGCAGTTCAGTTTGAGGTGGGGAAGGGCTTTGACTGGAGCGTGTGTTTCCCGGACAGGGAACTCAACGACCGCATGGTGAGCTTCGACCTCAATTATTTCAAGTACGATTTTCTCAAGTTCACGGGCATTGATTTTAACGAAATCCGCCTTCAGGACGACTTTGACCGCATACGTGAAGATGCCGTGAATTATGAAGGCGACACCTTCCTTTACCGTGATTTCCAGGCAAGGAATGTAATGATTAAGGACGGAGAGCCTTGCTTCATAGACTTCCAGGGCGGTAGAAGGGGCCCTGTCCAGTACGACCTTGCGTCTTTCCTATGGAACGCCGGAACTCATTTCAGCGCCGGGCTCAGGCGCCAACTTGAGGAGACTTACCTCAAGGCGCTGGAGAAATATCGGCCCATAGATGAGAAGGAATTCTACAAAGAATACCGCCTGATGACGCTTCTGAGGCTCCTTCAGGAAACGGCCGCATACGGCTTCAGGGGCCTTGTGGAGCGCAAACAGATATTCCTGGACTGTATTCCAACGGTCCTTGGGTGCCTTGGGGAGCTATCGGAGGAGCCGTTCCCTCGCTATCCTTATGTGACGGAGATACTCCGTAGGCTTGCCCACGACTGGGACGGCAGCACCAACATGCCAGGAATGAAGGTCGAGTTATGAAAGCGCTTGTTTTTGCCGCAGGTCTTGGCACAAGGCTGAGGCCCATTACTGACCATATGCCCAAGGCTCTTGTGCCAGTTGCGGGTGTTCCCATGCTGGAGCGTGTCATCAAAAAGCTTTCGGCCCAGGGCTGCGATTCCTTTGTGGTTAACGTCCATCATTTTGCCTCCCAGATAGAGGATTTCCTGAGGGGCAATGACAATTACGGCCTGCCCATTGCCATATCTGAAGAACTGGAGGAGCCGCTTGAGACAGGCGGCGGGATAAAGCACGCGGCGCCACTTCTGCATTCCCTTGAGGGCCGATTCCTTGTTCACAATGCCGACATCCTATCCACGCTGGATATTGGCTGGTTTATCGGCCAGGACTATCCCGGCACCCTGGCTACGCTTCTAGTAAGGGATGCCCCAGCAGACCGCTGCCTCCTTTTTGACGACGACATGCGCCTCACCGGCTGGACCAACGTGAAAACCGGGGAAGTGAAAAGCCCCTACCTGCCGGATTACGACCCTTCGGCATATCACAAATTCAGTTTCTGCGGCATACACATTATCTCGGAGGATGTTTTTCCGGCCATGGCCTCCTGGCCATCAAAGTTCGGGATCATAGATTTTTACCTTTCCATGGCGGCCCTCAGGCCCATTAAAGGCGTGGTGGCCCCGGCCGATATGCGTCTTGTGGACATAGGCAGCCCGGAAGGCTTGCGGGAAGCAGAAGCTCTAGCTGCCCGTTTTTGATAAGTTCCTCATTATTAGTGATTTACAACATTTACTCCCAGCAAAAAAGATGTGAGTAAATGTTGTATCTAACTCATTATCAATAAGATAAGAAAAACGGACACCTTATCTGACCCCTATGATTTTATGGGTTTGGAGGGAAAGCCTCCAGGTGGTGTGGGACTTGATGTAGGCCACGGTATCCTTCAGAATCTTTGTATTGCGTGAAGGCTCTCCTGTGTCACAGGGCTGCAGGAAGTGCCATTTTGCGGGGAACTGCGCCCAGCGCTCTATGCGTTCCTGCGGCATGGTGCCGTCATAGACCAGTTTCACCTCCTGGGCCTGGTCCAGGACCACTTTTGCGGCAGGGCCGATGTACCTCACATCCTCCTTTGGACTTAGCGTAACCCAGTCTACACCGCGCGGTACCAGTTTGGTGCCGTTGGTCTCCACATGGATGCTGTAATAGAAACGGTGGAGGGCGTCAATGAGGTCAGTGCCCAGTTGAAGGAGGGGCTCACCGCCAGTAATGCACACATGGCCACAGTTCTCCGGGTCCAGGGCGGTAACCTGCTTAACGATATCTTCCACGGTCATGAGGCGGAACTCGCTGTGATTGGTGTCACAGAAGGGGCAGCGGAGGTTGCACCCGCTAAGGCGCACGAACACCATTGGGGTCCCTGTCCAGAACCCCTCTCCCTGAAGGCTATAGAATATCTCGTTGACTTTATACATTACAGTGCTTTGGCGGCGCTTTGACCGGCAAGGTATCCGGTGCAGAATGCAACCTGCATATTGTAGCCGCCTGTATCGCAGTCCATATCCAGGACCTCTCCGGCAAAGTAGAGGCCGGGCTGCTTCTTTGACTCCAGGGTTTTGGCGGTGACATCGGCCGTAGAGACGCCTCCGGCGGTTATTACTGCACGCTCAAAGCCCACAAATCCGGCAATGTCCATACGCCAGTCCTTAAGGGCCGATGCAAGGGTGTCTACGCTCACCTTGGGGTTGCACTTGAGGAAAGCCAGGGTAAGGTTCCAGGGGATGAGCTTTCCAAGCATGATGCGGAAAAGACGCTGGAAACTCTGGCCCTTGGAACGGTCGTCGTGGATAACGTCCTCCCACTTTGCGTGGATATCGGCATCCAGTTTCTCAAGTTCCACTGCGGGCTTGAGATCAAGCGCCACATACACCTTCTGGCCGTCTATGAGGGCCTTCACGGCCTTGCGGCTTACCATGAAGCCAAGGGGGCCTTCAAGGCCGCCGTCAGTGAATTCAATGTCTCCAAACTCCTGCTGTGAAAGGTTGCCGTTGATGTAGAGGGACAGCTGGACATTGTCCAGATTATTGCCGTTAAACAGCTCTCCAAGCTCACTTAGAGGTGTTACGCGCTCTATGTGCTTCTCAAATTTAGGGTACCAGGACGGAAGCGGTGCAATCTTTCTCTCCTTGGTCTTTCCGTACACGGTGCGGCCGCGGAATGCCTCCTTGATCTGGCCCTGGAGGGGGTTGGGACCCTTGTAGCCGGCGGGGACAAGTGCCGTGAGTGAAGGGAAGCAGGAGTCTATGCCGTGGCCAAGTTCCTCGGCCCACATATAGCCGTCTCCGGTGCTGCCGGTGCCAGGATATGACAGGCCGCCGGTGGCTATGATGAGTTTGGTGCAGTTGTACTCTATGGGCTCAATTGTGAGTTCCTCACGGGTGGGGGCGGGCTTTCCGCGCATGGGAGGACGCTCAGTGGGGATGCGCACCTGCTTGCGGGATGTCTGGATGCAGTCCAGGCTGAAGCCCCTGGGGGTTATGTCTATGGTTTTAACCTCGCAGTCTGTGACCACTTTCACGCCGGAAAGCGTGCAGGCACGGAGAAGGGTATCCACCACGTCTCCTGCCATATGTGATTCCGGGAATGCGCGGTCTCCGCGTTCAACGACGCTCCTGAGACCGTTACGCTTAAGGAGATCAATCACGCCCTGTGGGGTGAGGGTGTGCCAGGCCGGGTTAAGGAAATTCACATCCGTACGGATATGGGACTGGAAGTCTCCCCAGTCTTTTACATTGGTGAAATTGCACCTGCCTTTACCGGTAATCATAACCTTACGGCCAGCCTTGGGCATTTTTTCAAGTACGGTCACGGTACCTGCGCCGCCGCCTGCGGCAATCTGTTCCGCAGCGCCTATGGCTGCCATAAGTCCGGCGGCTCCTCCGCCTATTACAATGATGTCAGAACGCATAATGATCTATTTGGCTGCAAAAATACAAAAAATACGGCTCTGCTGCAATAAACAATTATCTCAGATGGTATCCCCGGGCAACGAAACGCACAAAAAACGCCATTTTCGTGTGAATCATTGACCAAATGGGCAACGAAATGCACAAAAAGGCTCTGAAACGTGTAAATCGTTGCCCTGCCACATCCTTACTTCAATCAAAGACCCGACAGCAATAAACGTAATGCCGATGCGGTGGAAGACAAATAATTAACATACAGCCACTTACACAAGTGTTTAGGATTACCGGTAATCCCAAACAACTCTGCAAGTAACTGAGAGTAAGCGGGTTAAGCTACACCGTATCGGCATTACAAAGAAGTGGGGAATATATGGGAATTAAAAAAATTGTTGTATATTTGTAGTCCCGATTCATCACAATCGGCAAAAAGCCACTTTAGCTCAGTCGGTAGAGCAGCGCATTCGTAACGCGCAGGTCGTCAGTTCGAGCCTGATGAGTGGCTCAAAGGGGAAGCCCCACAGGGTTTCCCTCTTTTTGATTATGGAAACTGTTATTCTGGCAATAGAGATTTTTGCGGCTGTAACCGGCGTCTTGTACGTAGTGCTGGAAGTGCTGCAAAAGAATTCCATGTGGGTTGTGGGCATCCTTACCGGTGCCGCCTGCGCCTTCAGTTTCGCCGTCCAGCATGTGTGGGCCTCCATGGGCCTCAACATCTACTACATGGCAGTTTCCGTAGTGGGCCTTTACAAATGGCGCAAGGACAGCGCCCAGGTAGGGGAAGGTGAAATCCACCTCAGGAAACTCCCGGAAAGCGTGATGCTATGGAGCTCCGTGGCGTTTGTTCTTGGCTCCCTGGCGCTTGCATGGGTGCTGAGGCTTACCGGAGATGCTGCTCCATTCCTTGACGCTACGGCGGCAGTCCTCAGCGTAATCGCCACATGGTGGCTGGCCCAGAGTTACCTCAGGCAGTGGATACTCTGGATTGTGGCAGACATCATGTCCACGGCCCTTTGCATCCAAACCGGCCAGTACTGGATGGCCGGGCTATATCTTGTGTATTCGGCATCGGCCGTATATGGATATTATCACTGGAAAAGAAAAGGTAAGTTTGTATAATGTACTACGTTTGCAAAAGACTGGAAATAGCCGGGGCTCACGCGCTCAAGCTCTCCTATGAAAGCAAGTGCGAAGACCTCCACGGCCACAACTGGATTGTCAAGATCTACTGCAAGAGCGAAACCCTCAACGCAGACGGCATGGTGACGGATTTCACCCACATCAAGCGTGACATCTCCGGTGCCCTGGACCACAAGAATCTCAATGACGTTTTGCCCTTCAATCCCACCGCGGAAAACATAGCGCGCTGGATCTGCGACCACGTGGAGAACGCCTACCGCGTGGAGGTGTGGGAAAGCGAGATGAACATGGCGGCCTATGAACGCTAAACGCATTTTTCTAAGTATACTGCTTGGAATGGTTTCAATAGGAATGGAGGCCCGGGATATTCCCTTTATAGGCGCCCAGATTTTCATTGAGCCAGGCCAGACCGACTCCGATGTGAGCGGCTGGTTCCGCACAATGAAGGACTGCGGTATGAAAGCCTGCCGCATAAGGATGTTTGAATCCTATTGCCATGGGAAGGACGGCTGGGACTTCTCCCTGTTTGACAGGGCCTTCGATTATGCCCATGAGAATGGCATAGGGGTATTTGCCACAATCTTCCCTGATATGGAAGGTAACGGCATAGGAGGATTCAAATTCCCCGTAGATGCCGCCCACGAAAAAACTGTAAATGCCTTTACGGATGCCCTCGTGGCCCATTTCAAGGATCATCCGGCCCTCAAGGCCTGGGTGCTGATAAATGAGCCCGGAGTGGAAGGCGTGCTTCCAGACGAGCCCTTCACCAACGCCCGTTTCGAGGAGTGGAAAAAGTCACACCCTCACAAGACCTTCACCCCGGAAGGATATCCGGTACTGGTTCATTTTGACACTGAACGTTTCCTTCTTGAGTACAACACGGATTACCTTGCTTCAGTTGCCAGGCGTGTAAGGGCAATAGACCCCGCACATCAGATCCACGTCAACAATCACCAGATTTTCCGTAATGCGGCGGAGTATGATTTCCCTGCCTGGAGGGAGTTCCTTTCATCGCTTGGAGCATCGGCCCACCCCTCCTGGCATTTCGGATACTTCCCCCGTGAGAGATATAACCTTGCCATGGCCGCCAACTGCGACATTATCCGCAGCGGCGCCGGCCCCATCCCTTGGCTGATTACAGAACTTCAGGCCGGGAACAACACTTACAGCGCTTTCAACGCCTTCTGTCCAACCCCTGAGGAACTTGCCCAGTGGATGTGGACAGGAATAGGAGAAGGCGCAGGAGGCGTCATTTTCTGGACCCTCAATCCCCGCGGGGTAGGCGGAGAAGCCGGAGAATGGGCGCTGCTCAATATGCAGGGAGGAGTGTCGGCCAGAAGCGAAGTGGCGCGAAAAACCGCCCTGGCAATATCTTCAAATGCAGATATATTTGCCAATGCAATGCCTCTTGAGAGTCCTGTCTCCATCCTCTATGCCAGGGAATCCCTTTGGGCCGAAAAACAGGTCCAGCTTGGTGACCTCACAGACTCTGACTATGAAGGCCGCCACGAGGGCGGAGTGATGAAAAGCGCAGTGGCAATGTATCAGGCTCTTATGGAGCATGGCCTGAAGCCCCAGTTTGGGGAAATGGGTGAATATGACTGGACCCGTGAAGATAATTCCGGAAAAGCTGTCATCATTTCAGGCCAGGTATGCATTCCAAGGCATTACTATGCTTCCCTCAGAAGCTTTGTGGAAAAGGGCGGGACACTCCTGGTGGAAGGCCTCAGTTTTTTCTACGACGAGTATATGAGTGACGTATTCGGGCACGGATTTCCTCTCTCCGATGTATTCGGAGCCACCCTTGAAGAAGTTTTCTGTAGCCCCGGAGACCAGAAGATTGATGTCGGCGGAAGGAAAATGTGGGTTCATCTGTGGGAAGGCATCCTCAATGCCGATGGCCGGAAAACCAGAAGGGCAGACCATGCTTACGGCAGGGGCCGTGTTGTGTGGATCCCTTCCATGATAGGCCTTGGGGCTGTGCGTAAAGGTGCCGTCAAAAAGTTGTCGGCCATAATCAGAGATGCCATAAGGGTTGAGGAGCAGCCCCTCAGTTTCTCCCGTTACGGGAAGGGCCTGTCGCTGCAGGTACTCTGTTCCGGAAAAACCTTTGTAAGCGTTGTCTCCAACAGCGGCCATCAAGGTAAAGTGGTCCGGATCAAGACCGGGCTGCGCCGCGGCAAAACCATTTTCTCGCAGGCCCCGGACGGCAAAAGATGCCGTCATTTTGGAAAATACGTATTTCTTCCTGCAGGAGCCACGGTCGTGGACTGCTGGGAATAGTTTTTTTACTATCTTTGTAAACAATCATCAAAAATATGGATAAGAAATCTTACGCATTCGGAATGAGCGTCGCCTCCAGCTTCTATCAGCAGGGCATACGCGTCCCTAACGTGGAGGACTTCCTCGCAGGCCTCAAAGCCATGCTCACCGGCACCAAGCCCGCCATCTCCCTTGAAGAGGCGGGGGAGGCCCTTGAAGCCTTCTACAAGGAACTTGAAGATGAATCGGCCGAAAGAAACGCCGCAGCGGGTGCCGCCGCAAAGGAAGAGGGTGAGAAGTTCCTGGCTTCCATGGCAAAAGACCCCGCCGTCAAGGCAACCGGCAGCGGCCTCATGTATAAAGTGATCAAGGAAGGCACCGGCCGTAAGCCCAAGGCTACTGACAAGGTGTACTGCCACTATGAGGGAACCTTCCCCAACGGCCAGGTCTTTGACAGCTCCTACAAGAGGGGAGAGCCCATCGAATTCGGCCTCAATCAGGTTATCAAAGGCTGGACCGAAGGCCTTCAGCTCATGAGCGAAGGTGCCAAATATGAACTCTATCTTCCTTACCACCTTGCCTACGGAGACCGCGGAACCGGCGGAATTCCTCCCTACAGCGCCCTTAAATTCGTTGTTGAGCTCATAGAGGTACGTTAGGAAGTGCCTTACAAGGAGACATACCCTTCGGCCCTTCTCACGGAGGCCGTGGAAGCCATAAGCTCACTGCCCGGTGTAGGCCGACGCAGTGCGCTCAGGCTTGCGCTGCACCTTCTTTCACAGCCAGAGGCCAATGTCCACCATTTTACGGATGCCATCAATCACCTCCGCGACGACGTAAAATACTGTCGGTACTGCAAGATGATATCGGACGACGATGTCTGCTCCATATGCTCGGACACTAAGCGTGACCACAGCATCATTTGCGTAGTGGAAAGCGTGCGGGACGTCATGAGCATAGAGGCAACCGGCCAGTACCACGGCGTGTACCACGTGCTTGGCGGCATAATTTCTCCCATCCAGGGAGTGGGCCCCTCAGACCTCACCATCCGTGAACTTGTGGAAAGGGCCGGAGAGGCCGAAGAAATAATCCTTGCCCTTCCCGGAGACGTGGAAGGGGAGACTACGGCGTTTTACATCTATCGGCAGATAGAGAGTACCGGGGTCAAGGTAACATCCCTTGCCCGGGGACTTGGGTTCGGAGACGACCTTGAGTACGCCGACACCCTCACCCTTGGCCGCTCCATAGTTAACAGACAAACTTTTAAACCATGAATACAGAAGCTTCACGCTGCCTTCTTTGCAAAAAGCCAAAATGCGCCATTGAAGGCTGCCCCGTGCATACCCCCATCCCGGAATGCATGCGTCTTTACCGTGAAGGACGCCTCCATGAGGCCGGGGCCATCCTTTTCAGGAACAACCCCCTGAGCGCCGTCACTTCGCTGGTCTGCGACTGGAAACAGTTCTGCTATGGCCACTGTGTGCTAAATGCCAAAAACGCCCCGGTGCGCTGGTACGAGATTGAGCACGAGATTTCCTCCGCCTACCTTTTCGGCCATTCCCTGGAGCGTCATTCGCTGGAACATTCCTACGACCGCGTTGCAATAGTTGGGGCGGGCCCCGCCGGCATTGCAGCCGCCGTGTGGCTGTACCAGAGCGGTGCGGAGGTCACCATCTTTGACGCAAATCCCCGCATGGGCGGCGTGCTGCGTTACGGAATCCCGTCTTTCAGGCTGGACAAGAAGTTCTGCGACGCCTATGAGAAGATGCTCCTTGACGCCGGCATAGAGTTCCGCGAAGGCGTGGAAGTAGGGAAGGACGTATCCCTTGAGGAGCTTTCGGCCGAATATGACGCCGTCCTTGTGGCGGCAGGTGCCGAACGCCCTGCCCAGCTTGGCATTCCCGGTGAGGAAAGGGCGCTGCAGGCACTTCCGTTCCTTAAGAATCCTTCGGCCTTCAAGCTTGGCCGGAAGGTCATTGTGATAGGCGGCGGCAACGTGGCCATGGACGCCTGCCGCACTGCCGTTCGCATGGGGGCCGAAACCTGGGTGTACTACCGCAAAACCTTTGAAAACATGCCCGCGAATCCTCTGGAGGTGAAGGCTGCCAAGGAAGACGGCGTGCAGTTCAAGGTGTTCCAGGCCCCTGTTGAGGTGAAGGAAGGCGGCGTTGTGTTCTGCGACACCAAGAACGTGGTCCCCGAAGACGGCGGCCGCGTGGTTACCAAAATCCTGAAGGGAACGGAGCATTTTGTAGAGTGCGACACCCTCCTTACCGCCATCAGTGAGAAACCGGATCCCGTTCTCACCGTGGCGGCCCAGAAATACCGCAACGTGTTCCTGGCCGGAGACTTCATGAGCGGCCCCGCAACCGTGGTTGAAGCCGTCCAAAGCGCAAAGACGGCGGTTGAAAACATTCTGGAGAGTCTATGAGGGCGGTTTTAGTATATTCCGGCGGGCTTGACAGCACCACCCTTCTCTACGAGTATAAAGACTCCATAGCCCTTGCCGTGTCCTTCGACTACGGCTCCAAGCACAATGCCCGGGAACTTGCCTTTGCCGCGGAAAACTGCCGGAGGCTTGGGGTGAAGCACCTTGTGATTCCGCTGGAGTTCATGGGTAAATACTTCAGGAGCAGCCTCCTTGAGGGCGGGGCCGATATCCCTGAAGGTTCTTACGCCGATGATAACATGAAGAGCACCGTGGTCCCGTTCCGCAACGGAATCATGCTGGCCATAGCCGCAGGCCTTGCCGAAAGTTACGGCCTTGATGCCGTTATGCTGGCAAACCACGGCGGAGACCACGCCATTTACCCGGACTGCCGTCCGGAATTCATAGACGCCATGGCCGCCGCGGTGAATGCCGGTACATACAACGGCGTGAAGGTGATTTCCCCTTACTGCAATATCACTAAGCGCGATATTGCGCTCAGGGGCCGTGAGCTTGGCATAGACTATTCACTTACCTATTCCTGCTACAAGGGCGGGGAGAAGCACTGTGGCAAGTGCGGCACCTGCGTGGAGAGAAAGGAAGCCCTGGAAGGTTTTGACCCTACGGAATACGAGAAATGAAAAGAATCGTAGCGGCTCTCATTCTTCTGGCGGTCTCGTTGCCCTCCCTGGCCGAAAAACCGCCGGTTTACGTAAGCGGCTCGCTTACAATGTCTTCGGCCTATCTATGGCGCGGAGACAAGGTTTGCGGGCTTCACTTCAAACCGGACGTCGTGCTGCACGTGGGGAACCTTGCGCTGGAGCAGTACTCCTTCCTGTCGCTTGACGGAACCTATAAGGAGATTGACTGGGACCTCTACTATACCTTTGGCCCGTTTTCAATTCATGTGGCCGACTACTATGCGCGTTATTCCAGTTATCTTTCCGAGGAAAATTTCTTCAGCTGGAAAAAGGGGAAAACCAATCACATAGACGAGGTTGCGTTCACCTATTCTTGCCCTTCCTTTCCCCTCAATGTCAAGTGGTTCACTTTCTTCTGGGGAGACTGGATACCAGACAGGGACGGCAATCCCGGCGCCCCGTCCTTCTCTTCCTACCTGGAACTTGCAACCTACCACAGCTTCAAGGAATACGGCACAATCGGCCTAAACCTTGGACTAAGTGTGTTCAAGGGGGCTTATACGGGTTATACCAAGGACATTATGCCCATCCATCTGGAGCTGAGCTACGACAAATCCCTTGAAGTCGGGAGCTTTTCAATTCCCCTAAGGGCTTTTGTGGTGTTGAATCCCTACCGTAAAACCCTTGAGGCGGGTGCTTCGGCGGGTTTTGCGTTCTAAGGCCTACAAAAGCTTTTTACGCCTGAACAGGACCCACACCACCAGGCAGCTTATTATCATGAGACCCAGGATGATTATCCAGTTCCAGAAATTGGCGTTGGGGTCACTGGCATTGATCATGGGGAGCCTTACGTTCATGCCGTAGAAGCCCGCGATGAGGGTGGGAGGCATGAGGAAGACGCTCACAACCGCCAGGATTTTCATGATCTTGTTCTGCTCAAGGTTGATAAGACCAACCACGGTGTCCTGGAGGTACTCCAGACGCTCGAAGCAGAAGTTGGTGTGGCTAAGGAGTGAGGAGATATCCTGCAGGAGTACGTTGAGGCGGTTTTCCAGACTGCGGGGCACCTTTGTGGAGCGCATGAGGTTACTGATGAGGCGCTGCTTGTCCACAACGTTCTCACGCACCACCATGGTGTTCTCCTGCATCTGGGAAATGTCTATGAGGAGCTCCTGGTCTATGTCCTCCTGGTCGTTGATCTGTTTTGCGTACTGGGAGATTTCCTTTGAAAGGAGCTCGATCATGTCTGCGTCAAGGTCTACACGTTGATCCAGGATACTGGCAAAGACGCTGAAGCCTGAAGGATACTGCTTGGGATTCACCTGCATCCTCCTTTGAAGCTCCGTGAAAGAGCGGAGCGGAACCTCGCGGAGCGTGGTGAGGGTGTCGTCCACTATTGTGAACGATACCGCTTGCTCTCCGTACTCTTCAGGGCCGGGGGTGAGGAAGTTGGTGTTTGCGAAGATGGCGTCGTCGGTCTCGAAGTAGCGGGACGATGACTCGATTTCCTCTGCCTGCGCACGGGACTGAATCTCTGTGCCAAGGAAGGCTTCCACGGCACGTTTTTCTGCGCCTGTAGGCTGGACGAGGTCCATCCATACTACGTCTTCAAGCTTTATGTTCTGGAAATCGTTCTCCGACTGGGAGAGGAGAATTTTTCCGTTTTCTTTGTAGAAGATACTCAGCATATCCCTTTCTTCTGTTTTAGCTCCGGGCCAGTCAAACCGGATGGATTAACGTTTATGAACCAGCCGACATTACGGAAAAGTACGGCGTGCAAAAGTACAAAATATTTTTGAGAATCAAATAAAAATCCTTATATTTGCCCGCTTTTTTTCGCATACGTGCGGGAAAACAGCTCAAGAAATAATGTTTAACTACTAGTTTTTTCTAAAAAAGTATTATGTCAGAAGAAATTAAGAAGGCCATGCTCAACGCTTCCGTAGCTCCTGAGGAGTTTGACTGGGAAGCCTTTGAGAATGACGGTGCTGAGACCGGCGAATCCAAGAAGGAAGCAATGGCCCAGTATGAGCAGACTCTCAACAAAGTCACTGAGAATGAGGTTGTTGAGGGTGTCGTCACATCCATCAACAAGCGTGAGGTGGTCGTGAACATCGGCGCCAAGTCCGAAGGTGTCATCTCCGCCCCCGAATTCCGCTACAACCCCGACCTCAAGGTTGGTGACAAGGTGGAAGTTCTTGTAGAGAACGCCGAAGACCGCAAGGGTCAGCTCATCATCTCCCACAAGAAAGCCCGTCAGCTCAAATCCTGGGATATGGTCAATGCCGCATATGAAAGCGGTGAGATCGTCAAGGGTTATGTGAAAACCCGCACTAAGGGCGGCATGATTGTAGACGTCTTCGGAATTGAGGCTTTCCTCCCCGGTTCCCAGATCGACATCAAGCCCATCCGCGACTACGACGTATTCGTAGACACCACCATGGACTTCAAGATTGTCAAGATCAATCAGGAGTTCAAGAACGTTGTCGTTTCCCACAAGGCTCTCCTTGAGGCCGAACAGGAGCAGAAGCGCTCAGAGCTCATCTCCAAGCTGGAGAAGGGTCAGGTTCTCGAGGGCGTGGTGAAGAACATCACCAACTACGGCGTATTCGTAGACCTCGGTGGCGTGGACGGTCTCATCCACATCACAGACCTCAGCTGGGGCCGCATCTCCCATCCGGAAGAAGTCGTTGCCCTTGACCAGAAGATCAACGTCGTTGTCCTTGACTTCAACGAGCAGCAGAAGCGCATCGCCCTTGGTCTCAAGCAGCTCAGCGCACATCCTTGGGATGCCCTTTCCGCAGACCTCAAGGTTGGTGACACCGTTAAGGGTAAGGTTGTTGCAGTGGCCGATTACGGCGCATTCGTCGAGATCGAACCCGGTGTCGAAGGTCTTGTACACGTGAGCGAAATGAGCTGGAGCCCCCGTCTCCACAGCGCTCAGGAATTCCTTAAGGTAGGCGACGAAGTTGAGGCCCAGATCCTCACCCTTGACCGTGAGGCCCGCAAGATGTCCCTTGGCATCAAGCAGCTCACCACCAACCCTTGGGAGAGCATCCGCGAGAAATATCCCGTCGGTTCCCAGCACAAGGCTACCGTACGCAACATCACCAACTTCGGCGTATTCGCAGAGCTTGAGGACGGCGTAGAAGGTCTCATCCACATCAGTGACCTCAGCTGGAACAAGATCAAGCATCCCGCAGAGATGGTACAGGCCGGTGACGTCATTGACGTTGTCATCCTTGACTTCGACGAAAACAGCCACAAGCTTTCCCTTGGTCACAAGCAGCTCACTCCCAACCCTTGGGACGAACTCGAGGCCAAATATCCCGTTGGAACCGTTGTTGACGCTACCGTTGCAACCGTTGGCGACAAGAACACCACCCTCACCCTTGCAGACGGCACCGAGGTTACCGCTTTCAACCGTGAGCTCGTCAAGGAAGACGGCAAGCAGGCCCTCGCAGGCGAGACTCTGCCCGTGAAGATCGTCGACCTCCGCCGCAGCACCCGCACCGTCCGCGTTTCCCACGTCCGCACTTACCAGGAGGCAAAGGCAGCCAAGGAGAACGCAGAGGCCGAAACTGCAAAGAAGGCCATCAAGAAGGTCCAGAGCAACGTGGAGAAGACCACCCTCGGTGACATCTCCGCTCTTGCAGCCCTCAAGGACAAGATGGAAAAGGGTGAGTAATCCCTCTTCCAATATGTTTAAGGTTACCCTGCTGGGCACGGCTTCTGCCATGCCCGCAGGAGACCGGAACCAAAGCGCCCAGGCACTCAGTGTGCACGGGCGCTTGTTTCTTTTGGACTGCGGTGAAGGCACGCAGTATGCCATGGCCCGCTACCGCATTCCCATGATGAAGCTGGACACCGTCTTCATCTCACATATTCACGGTGACCACGTTTTCGGCATTTTCGGCCTGCTGTCCACCCTTGGCATGAAAGGCCGTCAAATGCCGCTCAATATTTTCGCTCCGGTAAACTTCGGCCCCATCCTCAAGTTCTTCCTTAGTTATTATGGGGATGGAATTGGGTACGAGATCCGTTTTACGCCGCTCAAGATGAAGGAGCCGGAGACCGTGCTGGAAACAAAGTCAATAAAGGTGGAGGCTTTTCCGCTCAACCATGCAATTGAGACTTTCGGCTTCCGCGTCATGGAAAAGGAGCCGCCCTTCAATGTGCGCAAAGACGCCATAGGGGAGTACGGGCTCACGCTTACCGAAATCGGCTCCCTGAAGCGCGGAGAGGATGTAGTGAGGGAGGACGGAACGGTGATTTCTTTGGCCGATGCCGCCTATAAGCCGTTTGTGCCCCGCAGTTACGCATACGTCTCAGATACCGCCCCGTTCCCGGAGGAAGCCCTGTGGCTTAAGGGAACCACGGTTATCTATCATGAGGCAACCTATCTTGAGGAGTATGCCGACCAAGGCGCGCAGAGGCACCATACCACCACTTTGCAGGCGGCGCAGGTGGCACTTGAGGCGGGTGCGCAGAAACTTCTTATCGGCCATTATTCCTCCAGAAACTCCAATGTAAAGGCTTATGAGGCCGAATGCCGAACCATTTTCCCTGAAACTTACGCTACTTCCGACGGCGAGAGCTACGAAATCTGAAAATTTCTTCTTAACTTAGCAAGATGAAAAGAAGTCTTGCTATACTGCTCTCCATTATGCTGTGCATTTCGGCCTTTGCCCAAAGGATGGGAAAGGCCCAGGAGGAATATGTTGAAAAATACCATGAAATTGCCGTGCAGGAAATGCTGCGCTCCGGCGTTCCGGCCAGTATCACCCTTGCCCAGGGGCTCCTGGAGTCCGGTTCCGGCCTCTCCACCCTTGCGGTAAACGGTAAAAACCACTTCGGCATAAAATGCCACAAGGGATGGACTGGAAAAACCATGTACATGGACGACGACCGCCGCGGAGAGTGCTTCAGGGTATACAACTCCGTGGAGGAAAGCTTCCGTGACCACTCTGATTTCCTGAGGTACAAAGACCGCTACAAGTTCCTCTTCGACCTCGAGCGCACAGACTACAAGGGCTGGGCAACTGGCCTTAAGAAGGCCGGTTACGCCACGGACCCCAAGTACGCCAGCAAGCTTATAAAGTATATTGAGGACCTTAATCTTTCCCGCTTTGACATCCTCACCACCGCAGAGGAAACCGTGGTTCCGGAGTCTCCGCTCAAGATAGAGCAGCCGGTTGCGGCCCCTGCAGTCAGGAATGGCGTTTCCGTGCCGGCATCGGAGGAATTCCACTTCCAGCTTTCGCGTCTTCTGTACTCTCTCAACGACGTCCCGTTTGTGTACTCCATGGAAGGGGAAACTTACGCTTCCATTGCAAAGCAGTATCACCTTTTCAAATGGGAGATACTCCGCTACAATGACCTAAAGAAAGATGAGCCCCTTCTTCCCGGAACTATAGTGTACCTTCAGGCCAAGAAAAAACAGGCTCCTAAGGGCCTTGAGATGTACATTGTCTCCGAGGACGGAGAAGACTTCCACGCAATTTGCCAGCGTTTTGCCGTAAAGGAAAAAGCCATCCTGAAGCTCAACGGCTGGGTTCTCCCCGTGGAACTCCTTGAAGGAGACGAGATCAAACTCCGCTAGTTTTATGAAAAAGCCCATCACCATAATAGCCATCGCCCTGGCTGCTGTGGTTGCCCTGGTTGCCGGTATTTGGGCCTACCGTTACTGGTATGACCGCAAGGCTCCCAATTTCAGTGGCAGGGAGGATATTTACATTTATCCCTGGACAGACCCTGAATCTGTCTGCGACACCATCATAAGTCACGGAAACGTAAAGAATGCAGCCAGCCTCAGACGTGCTTTCAAGGACACCCCGTCTTTGAAGGTAGGCCACTACACCATAGATTCCACCTGCACCAGCATGTACGTGATGCGCATGTTGCACAAGGGCTGGCAGACCCCCGTGAACCTCACGCTTTCGGCCATCCGTACTCCAGGGTCATTTGCAAAGAAAGTGGGGGCCCAGATGCTCGCGGATTCCGTTCAGGTTTCGGCCTTCATTTCTTCGGCCGATTCCCTTGGCTTCAAGCCTTCAATGCTCTTCACCAGGATTATCCCGGATACATATGAGATGCTTTGGACGGCATCCGTGAGGGAAATAATGGAGCGTCTTTTCAAGGAAGCCGATGCCTGGTGGACGCCGGAGCGCCGCGCCGCTGCCGGGAAGCAGGGCCTTTCGGTTGCCGAAGCCTGCACCCTAGCATCCATCGTGAACGGCGAAACCCGCTATGTGCCGGAGCAGCCCGCCATTGCTGCCGTGTATCTGAACAGGCTTAAAACCGGCATGAAACTTCAGGCCGACCCTACGGTTGCCTTTTGCTTTGACTACAAGCTTAACCGCGTGCTGAAATCCCACCTGGAGGTGGATTCCCCTTACAACACCTACAAGAACTACGGGCTGCCTCCGGGGCCCATATCCTGCCCTCCTAAGAGCTGCCTTGAGGCAGTCCTGCACCCGGATTCCCACAGCTACCTGTTCTTTTGCGCAGATCCTTCATTCAACGGCACCCACCGTTTTGCCACTTCATACGCCCAGCACATGGTGAATGCCCGCGAGTTCCAGAAAGCCCTCACGGCCAGGCAGAAGCAAAATGGGCGTTAGAGCCTGCTTATCTTTATAACGTGCTTGATGTTCCTTATCTGGGACATCACCTTGTCAAGTTCCAGGTTTGAAGGAACGGAGATTTTGAGGGCCACCTCAAATGTTCCGTTACGGGGATTGTCCGTGACGGTGAAAGAGCGTATGCTGGCCTTGAACTGGCCTATGACTTCAAGGATGCGGCCGGAAGCACTTTCTTCATCGGCGATAACTTTGAGTGCCACCTGGAAACTGCCGCTGGAGGGGGTATCGGCCCATTTTACCTTCTGGATACGGTAGGGATAGAGTTCCAGCAGGCGGGCGGCGTTGGGGCAGGTGATGCGGTGAATCTTGATGCCGTCCGTGCGCGTCACAAAGCCAAATACGTCGTCTCCAAAGACAGGGTTGCAACACTTGGACATCTTGTAGTCCAGGCCCTTGACGTTCTTTGCATTCAGCACCAGGATGTCGTCCTTGCTCTCATAGTGTCCGGCGGCCTTGGCCGAAGCCTGAACGGCCTCTGCGGCCTCCACTGATGCCGCGTGGCGGGCGGCCTCGCCAAGGATGTAGTCCTTGATGACATTCACGTCCAGGGTTTCGGCACCAATGGCGGCGTAGAATGCCGTGAGGGTGGGGTATCCGTTTTTCTTTCGGAACTCCGTAAGCATTTCGTCCGGGAGTTCCAGCTTCCAGTTCTTGAGGCGCCTGTCAAGGAGTTCACGGCCGTCTATGGCACGGTTTTGTTCCTGAAGCGCCAGCGCCTGCTTCACCTTGGAGCGGGCCTTGGAACTAACCACCCAGCCCAGCCAGTCCTGGTTGGGACGCTGGTTTTTGGAGGTCTGGATTTCCACCACGTCTCCGGTTTGCAGCTTTTCCCGGATGGAAACAGCCTTGCCGTTGACTTTTGCACCAACGCAGTGGGAACCTATGTTTGTATGTATGCCGAAAGCAAAATCCAGCACGGTAGCGCCTGCGGTAAGGATTCGGAGTTCTCCGGTGGGAGTGAACACGAATATCTCCTTGGAAGGAGGCTGAGGCAGTTCCTCGGTGTCTTCGTCCGGGTGCTCCAGGGCATAACGCACGGATGTAAGCCATTTGTCAAGGGTTTCCTCGCGTTTTATTCCCTTATAAGCCCAGTGGGAGGCAAAGCCATTTTCGGCCATGTCGTCCATACGGTGGGTGCGGATCTGGACCTCAACATATGCTCCTTCACGGTTCTTGACCGTAATGTGAAGGCTCTCGTAGCCGTTTGGCTTGGGGGTTGTAACCCAGTCCCTGAGGCGTTTGGTGTCGGCCTCATATTCCTCTGTCACAAACGAGTACACTCTCCAGCAGAGGTCTTTCTCCAGTTTGTGGTCTTCGGGGTCGCACTCTATGATGAAGCGGATTGCAAATACGTCGTAGACGCCCTCAAACGGCACTTTCTGCTTCTGCATCTTCTGCCAGATTGAGAAGGCGGCCTTGGTGCGGATCTTAAGTTTATACTTGATTCCTTCGGCATCCAGCTTGGACTTCAGGGGCTCGATGAACTCCGCCATCAGCTTTTCACGGTCCTTTTCTCCGGCCTTTAACTTATTGGTAATGAGGCGGTATTGCTCTGGCTCCGCGTAACTGAGATAGATGTCCTCCATCTCGCGTTTCATTTTGTACAGGCCAAGCTGATGGGCAAGGGGGATGTACAGGAGGAGCGTTTCCAGGATTTTCTGGTCACGGTTGCTCTTAGGGAACATCTTGAGGCTTCGCATCACCTCAAGGCGGTCCGCCAGTTTTAG
The DNA here is from genome assembly GCA_002395605.1 of Bacteroidales bacterium UBA4230. Classification (GTDB taxonomy): domain Bacteria; phylum Bacteroidota; class Bacteroidia; order Bacteroidales; family UBA932; genus Cryptobacteroides. The sequence goes on along the minus strand of DGXO01000060.1, from coordinate 30,094 downwards.
AACCGTCACGCGGGGGTCCCGGGAATACTGGATTATGAGTTTCTTGTAGTTTTCGGCCTCAAGCCGGGTATCCTTGGGCTTGATTGTGGAAATCTTTCCAAGGCCGTCAACAAGGGTGCAGATCTGCGCGCCCCATTCGGCCTCCTTCACCTCATATCCGGCAATGCGGTTGGCCTCATGCAGGTATACCGCCGCAATGCACTCTTCCGGAAGGCCGATTTCGTCTGCCACAATACCGGCCACGGCGTCTGGGTGGCCGATGAACGGAGTGCCGTCGTGACGGGTAAAATCCTTGAGAGCCTCAGCCGCAGCGGCACGGGCCTTGTCTATGAGTGAAGAACTGACCATAGCACAAAGATAATAAATTATGGACTCAGGTGCAAATAAGCCTGTTTTTGCACCTGGAAGCCCGAATTTTGCCTTCTTAGGTGCAAAAACACCCCCTTTTTGCACCTGGGCGCTATTCTTTCCAGACTTTAAGATACTCCTCTAGGGCCCACATTTCGTCGCGGTAGCGGGCGGCTGCGGTGAAATCCAGGTCTGCGGCGGCCTTCTGCATCTTGCGCTTGGCTTCGGCCGCGGCTTTTATCACCTGTTCACGGGACATGGAACGGATAACGGGGTCCTGAAGCACTGCGGCAAGGTCTGCGGCAATGTAACCGTCCACATAGGCCGAAGAAGAGCCTCTCTTGGCATCGTGGCCAAGGCCCACTTTCACGTCTCCCTTGCCAAGCTCAGAGGCCGAAGGCACGTATTCCGGGTCCGACACGCTGTCGCGGGCACTTACGTGGCCTGTGACGCTGTTCTGCAGCACGGGATTGAGGAAACCGCTCACGTGGGTGGTGTCGTCGCCGGATTTCACCAGCTCTGTCATGAGAGGATTGGCGTGGGCCGCAACCTGCTTTGGCGTAATGCCGTGGAGTTTGTTGTATTCCTGCTGTTTTGCGCGGCGCCTTGCCGTTTCCCTTATGGTCTCGTCCATGGAGTCCGTGATGGTGTCGGCATACATTATAACAAGGCCGTTGAGGTTTCGGGCGGCACGTCCGGCGGTCTGGGTGAGGGCGCGGCCGCTTCGGAGGAAGCCCTCTTTGTCGGCATCCAAAATGGCCACCAGGGACACTGTGGGGATATCCAGGCCTTCCCTAAGGAGGTTTACGCCTATGAGGACGTCAAACAGGCCTCCCTTGAAATCCTCTATTATTTCCACGCGCTCTGCGGTGTCAACGTCAGAGTGGATGTATCGGCAGCGGATGCCGGCTTTCTGGAAATAGCTGTCCAGTTCTTCGGCCATGCGCTTTGTGAGGGTGGTCACAAGGACGCGCTCGTCTCTTTCGGCCCGGACGCGGATTTCCTCCATTAGGTCGTCCACCTGGTTTTTTGTGGGCCGAACCTCGATGGGAGGGTCAAGAAGGCCGGTGGGACGCACGATCTGCTCCACTACCAGGCCCTCGGATTTTTCTAGCTCGTAGGCTGCCGGAGTGGCGCTGACGTATACCGTCTGGCCGGTGATGGACTCGAATTCATCGAAGGTGAGGGGCCTGTTGTCGCTGGCGGCCGGGAGGCGGAAGCCGTATTCCACAAGGGTCTCTTTCCTGGAGTGGTCTCCGCCGTACATGGCTCGGATTTGCGGGAGCGTGACGTGGCTCTCGTCTATGAACACCAGGAAATCCTTGGGAAAATAGTCTATTAGGGTAAACGGGCGCTGTCCTGGCTTTCGGCCATCAAAATAGCGGGAATAGTTCTCTACACCGGGGCAGTAACCCATCTCCTTTATCATCTCAATGTCGTATTCCACCCTCTGTTTCAGGCGTTTGGCTTCAAGGAACTTGCCTACGGACTCAAAGAACTCAACCTGTTTTACAAGGTCGTCCTGGATCTGGCTCACTGCCTTTGCACCCTTTTCCTTGGACGTTACGAAGTTTTTGGCGGGGTATAGGTCTATCTTCTCCATCTCCTCAAAGATGGCACCTGTGACAGGGTCTATGAGGGCTATTCGGTCCACCTCGTCGCCGAAAAACTCTATGCGGGCGGCATAATCGGCCCCTCCAAGGAAGATGTCTACGGTGTCTCCCTTCACTCGGAAACTGCCCCTTTTGAAATCGGTCTCCGTGCGGTAGTAGAGGGCGTCCACTATCTTATAAAGGAGACGCGTCATGGACATTTGTTCCCCGCGATGGACGGTTACGGTCTGGTCGTGGAAGTCGTCAGGGTTGCCTATTCCATAAAGGCAGGAGACGGAACTCACTACAATTACGTCCCTTCTTCCGCTCATCAGGGCCGAAGCCGCACTTACACGGAGCTCGTCTATCTTGTCGTTGATGCTCAGGTCCTTTTCTATATAGGTGTCGGTGGTGGGAATATAGGCCTCCGGCTGGTAGTAGTCATAATAGGAGACAAAATATTCTACGGCATTTTGCGGAAAAAAGGCCTTGAATTCTCCATAAAGCTGGGCCGCAAGGGTTTTGTTGTGGCTCAGGATAAGGGCCGGTCTCTGCAGTTTTTGGATAACATTTGCCATGGTAAATGTTTTTCCGGAACCTGTAACACCAAGGAGGGTTACATCCGGAACTCCTTGACTTAGAGCGGCACAAAGCTGTTCTATGGCCTCTGGCTGGTCTCCAGACGGGGAATATGGCGACTCTAGATGAAAATTCATTGGAGGTGGCTTTTTGCAAAGATACTTTATTTTGCAAAAAATTTAAAAAAAAGCCGTAAAATTTTGCTCAATGAGGAAAATTGCTTAAATTTGCAGATGTGAATCCCTTAGTGGAAACGGAAAGAACAATTTTTTATTAACGTTAATACTTATTATGAAAGGTATCAAAATGATTCTTGGAGCCCTTGCAGCAGCAAGCCTCCTTTTCTCCACCAGCGCTTTCGCTCAGGAGAATGCAAACCGTGACGAAAACGGTAAGGTCGTTCGTGGTGCTTACGAGACCAACAAGGCCTTCGACAACACTTTCATCGGCCTCGGTATTGGTTGGAACGCAGGTCTCAACCTTGGCAACAGGAGCGGCATCCCCTTCGCACAGGGTGTTGGCGGTCTTGGCGCAGATGTGTCCTTCGGTAAGTGGTGGGCTCCCTTCATCGGTGCCCGTCTCAACTGGCACGGCATCGCTAACAACGTTCTTGGTAAAGACGGTGTTCCCATGAGCCCTTCACAGCACTTCATCACCACTGACCTCCTCTGGAGCCTTACAGATTCCTTCTGGGGCTACAAAGAGACCCGTGTATGGAATGTTGCTCCCTATCTCTCCGCTGGTCTTGCTATCACTCCCGTTGCAGCAGCTGAGTGGATTTACGGTGGTGGTATCCTCAACCGCTTCTACCTCTCCAACCGCGTAGACCTCCTCCTTGACCTCCGTGCAATGGTTGCAAAGGCTAGCTGGTATGGTGTAGAGGCCACAAAGAAGATCGGAAACTTCGAGTTCCCTCTTTCCGCTACCTTCGGTGTAGCTATCAAGCTTGGCAAGACCGGTTTCAACCGTCACAGCTCCATCACTCCTGTTGTTATCCCTGTTCCTTTCACCACAGAGCAGTACAACGCCCTCGCCGACAAGGTGGCAGCCCTGGAGAAAGAGAATGCAGAGCTTAAGGACAAGATCGCTGCCCTTGAGGAAGAAGTTGCTCCTCTCCGTCAGCTCACCGACGGCCAGACCTACCTCTATGAGAACGGTAAGTTCACTGCTGTTGACGTGAAGCCCGGCAGCCCTATCACCCTCTACTTCGATTGCGGCAGCGCAAAGCTCTCAGAGCGTGAAAAAGCTCACTTCGAGTACTTCTGCAACACTGTTGTTGATGAGAACACCAAGCTCGCAGTCAACGGTTACGCTGACAAGCAGACCGGTAGCGCAAAGCGCAACCAGCAGCTCTCCGAGCAGCGTGCAAAGACCGTGGTTGACCTTCTCGTGAAGGCTGGTGCCAAGGAAGAGAACATCGAGAGCGCTGCTCACGGTGCAACCGTACAGCTCTTCGACGGTGCAGCTAAGAACCGCGTAGTTACCGTAGAGCTCCAGTAAGATTAACTCTTACAAAATCATTTAAGGCATCCTCCTTTCGGGGGATGTCTTTTTTTGCTATCTTTGCACTGCTAATTTTAAGATGAGATGAGATTACCTGCAGAATGGGAAAAACAGGGATTCGTGCAGCTTACATGGCCGCACAAGGATTCTCTCTGGTATGAAGTGGAAAAGGTCCAGGCATGCTATACAAATATAGTCAGGGCCGTCATTAAGCATGAACCTGTCCTTTTGGTGTGCCGTGACATTGAGGAACCCCGTCAAGATCTTCGCAGATGTGGCCTCCAGGACCATTCTTGTATCCATTTTGTCCAAGCTCCCATCAATGACACCTGGGCCAGGGACCATGGCGGTATATCTGTATATGGAGACGCCGGTGAAAAGTTTGTCCTTGACTTTGTTTTCAACGGCTGGGGACTTAAATTTGCCTCAGACCTTGACAATCAGATAACCCGCAAGGTTTTCGAGGCTGGTGCTTTCTCCTCAGACGTGAAGTATCGTGACATGAGGCCTTATGTTCTGGAGGGCGGAAGCATAGACACCGACGGTGCCGGTACTCTTCTTTCTACATCCGAATGCCTTCTGAGCCTTAACAGAAACGAGTATCTTTCCAGGGCACAGGTTGAAGAGCGCCTCAAGGCTGCTTTCGGCTTGAAACGGATTCTCTGGCTGGAGAATGGCGGCATAGCGGGTGACGACACCGACTCCCATGTTGATATTCTGGCGCGTTTTTGCAGCCATGATACAATTGCCTATACTGCTTGCGAAGATTCGGAAGATGAGAATTATGCCCCCCTGAAGGCAATGGAGGAGGAACTGAGACAGTTCCGAACCCTGGAAGGAAAACCGTATAAGCTAATTCCGCTCCCTCTTCCGGAACCTTTGTATCTGGACGGTTACAGGCTGCCGGCATCTTACGCCAATTTCCTTATAATAAACGGCGCCGTCCTTATGCCTGGCGCTGGTTCTTCCCTGGACAATGTGGCGGCTGCAAGGCTTAGGAAAGCATTTCCAGGCCGTACCGTGGAAGTCATAGACTGCCGGGCGCTGCTCTCCGGCCATGGCGGCCTTCACTGCGTCACAATGAATTATCCTGCCGGTTGGTAGCTCTGGCTTATAAATGATTGTGCCTCAGTATTTTATGAAAAGTCGGGTGCACTTGCAGGTGCACCCGATTATTTGTAAGTTGTTGGATGACAGACGTTTATGCGCCAGGGGCTATTTCCCAAAGCGCTTCAGCAAAACATCGTAGGCATCTATGCGGCGATCACGGAGGAAGGGCCAGCCGCGGCGGACGTATTCGCACTGCTCCATGTCAAGTTCCACTACACGCACGCCTTCTTCGGCCTTCTCAAACTCCGTGAGGAGCTCTCCCTGGGCGCCGGTTGCAAATGAGTGGCCCCAGAAGTCAATTCCGGTGCTGTGGCCGGTGGGATCGGGTTCTACGCCCGTGCGGTTGACAGTGATTACCGGGAGGCCATTGGCTACGGAGTGGCCCCTCTGGACCAGTTGCCATGCCTGGCGCTGCTGAGCCTGCTCCCAGTCCGGGTCTGTGGGCACGCCGCCAATTGCGGTAGGGTAGATGAGGATTTCGGCACCGTTAAGGGCCATTGCACGGGCGGCCTCAGGGTACCACTGGTCCCAGCATACAAGGACTCCAAGCACGCCAACGGAGGTTTTGATGGGCTGGAAGCCAAGGTCTCCGGGGGTGAAATAGAATTTCTCGTAGAAGAGGGGGTCGTCCGGAATGTGCATTTTGCGGTATGTACCGGCAATGCTTCCGTCTTTTTCCAGAACCACGGCGGTGTTGTGGTATATGCCCGGGGTGCGGCGCTCGAAGAGGGACAGCACCAGCACTATTCCAAGTTCGCGGGCAAGATTGCCGAAAATCTCCGTTGAAGGGCCGGGAATGGGCTCAGCGAGGTCGCAGAGCTTTGCATTTTCCTCCTGGCAGAAGTACAGGCTGTTATGAAGTTCCTGAAGCACCACAAGCTGTGCGCCCTGTGCGGCGCAGGCGCGGATGCCTTCCTGGAGACGGGAGATATTCCCGGGGATGTCCTGGGTGCAGTGCTGCTGCACCATTCCAACTTTTAACTTTCTCATATTCAGATTCTTCGACTACGCTCAGAATGACAATAAAACTATTTGTACCTGGAAAATTGACTGAGTTCGGTTTCGGCCTTTATTTTGTCTATTATGGCGCACACAAGGCGGTAGGTGCGGCTGTCCTTGGTGTAGCTGGCGGGCGTTATGAAATTCACGCGTCCTTGCCGAAGGAGTTTGCGGGCGGCGTCTTTCTTGCCGGGGCGGGAAGGGTCGAAAACCGCAATTGCATTGCCTCCTGAGGACTTTACAAGCTTCATGGACGGGATGTCGGTTTCTCCGTCTCCAAAGTAGATCATGTGGTCCATGGAGACGCGTTTGTCGGCGTCGGCCCAGCTTTCGTTGACAAGTTTGGAGTCCCTGGCCGAAAAGATGCCCTTCTGTATTTTGTAGAGGTACTGGGTTTTGCCGGTGTAGTCTACCGCGATTCCGGGCCATTCGGCCTCACCTTTGTCGTCGTAGATGAAACTGCCGGCAAAGATGTGCTTGAACTCCTTGGCAATGGGGGAGCCCTCTATGATTTCCGTAAGGCCGGAAGAATTGATGTAGTGCTCGATTATGACGCCGTGGGCCTTTCCATAGGCGTTTACATTTTGGAACCAGTCACGTACGCCCTCGTAGAGTTTGATGTCCGTGCCGTATTTCTTGAAACCTTCGTGGGTGAGCTTGATGCCGTTTCTTTTGGCTTCGTCATGCATCAGTTTCATGTAGGCGAGGATGTTGGAGGCGTCCTGGCCCTTTGCAATTCCGTCGCTTTTGGCCCAGAATTCTGCGGGTGTTTGGCCGATGGCCTGGATGAACCCGAACTCCTGCATGTTGCCGGGAGACAGAGTGCCGTCGAAGTCGTAGATTAGGGCTATGATGGGTTTTCTTCTCATATCGGGTGCAAATATAGCAAAAAATCACTATCTTTGTAAAGATGTACCATAACCTTACAACCTAATTATGGAGAATAAAACCTACCCGCATTATCTTCAGCGCCTGCAGGATGCAACGCGCAAATACTGGGACAAACCCGCCCTCAACACCATTGGCGGAGACTCTTTCACCTATGCCCAGATGGCAACAGATATTGCCCGTTTCCACATTGTCTTTGAAAAGGCCGGCTTCAAGAAAGGCGACAAAATAGCCCTCTGCGCCAACAACGGTGCCAAGTGGGGCTTCGCATACCTCGCAGTAAATACCTACGAGACCGTCATTGTCCCCATTCTGGCCGATTTCACCCCGGAAAGCGTGATGGGTCTTGTCAATCACAGCGACAGCATAGCCCTTTTCACCAACGCCGCCCGCTGGGCCAAGATGGACCCTCAGAAGATGCCCGCCCTCAGGGTGGTATTCGACGTTGACAACTGGAAAGTGCTTTTCTGCCGTGACGCCAAAATCCAGGAAGCCGTAGACAACCTGGACGCCCTGTTCAAGGAGAAATATCCTGCCGGCTTCGGCCCTCAGGACGTAGTGTTCCCCACAGACAACTGGGACGACCTTTCCACCATCAACTACACTTCCGGCAGCACCGGAGACCCTAAGGGCGTAATGCTCACATACCGCAACTTCAGCGCCAACGTAGACTACTCCCAGCGCCATGTTCCCGCCGGTGACAAGATGGTTTCCATGCTTCCTATGGCCCACATGTACGGCCTTGTGATTGAGTTCCTGTATCCTCTTTGCAACGGCACTTCCATTTACTGGATGGCTAAGGCTCCCACTCCGGCATCCCTCCTCAAGGCTTTCGCCGAGGTAAAGCCTTACCTTCTCATCACCGTTCCGCTTGTGATGGAGAAGATCTACAAGAGCAAGGTGAAACCCACCCTTGACAAGCCCCTCATCAAGTTCCTTACCAAGGTTCCCGTGCTTAACAACGTCATTTACAAGAAGGTGAAGGACGGTCTTGTGCAGGCCTTCGGCGGCAATGTACAGGAGTTCATCATGGGCGGCGCTGCCCTCAACCCTGAGGTAGAGCGTCTTTTCAAGAAGATCAAATTCCCTTACCTGGTTGGTTACGGCATGACCGAGGCCTGCCCTCTTCTTGCCTATGAGCACTGGACCAAGTATGTGGCCGGTTCCTGCGGCAAGGCCGTGGATGTCGCCGAAGTCCGCATAGACTCGGATGACCCCCAGCACGTTGTAGGTGAAATCCAGGCCCGCGGAGAAAACATCACAATCGGCTATTATAAGAATGAAGAGGCCACCGCCAACGCATTCACCGAAGACGGCTGGCTGCGCACCGGAGACCTCGGTATCATTGATGCCGAAGGCAACATCTTCATCCGCGGCCGCTCCAAGAACATGATCCTGGGTCCTTCCGGCCAGAACATCTACCCTGAAGAACTTGAGGCCGTTGTGAACAACCAGCCTTACGTAATGGAGTCAGTTGTGGTAGACCGCGGCGGAAAGCTTGTAGCCCTTGTCTTCCTGGATGAGCAGGCAATCGCGAAGTCCCTTCTTGACAGCGAGGCCAAGGCCGAAATCCCCGAGAACATCCGCCTGGGCGCCAACCGCCAGCTTCCCGGCTACAGCCAGATTGCCAAGGTTGAACTCATGGACAAGCCGTTTGAGAAAACTCCAAAGATGAGCATCCGCAGGTTCCTGTACAAATAAGCCGTGGAGCTAATCTTTTGATTACTAAACTACTATATAAAAGAGGGTGCTTGAAACCAAGCACCCTCTTTTGCGTTTCGCGCTGTTATTCAGTTGTTTACTCCCACGGCTACTTGATGAGTGAGTAACTGCGGGCAATGAAGTCGCTGAGAGACTTGCCCTTTAGCATGCCGTTTCCAAGAAGAGCCAGGTCCACTATCTGGTGAAGGAGCTGGTTGTCGGAGGCGAAGGCCTCAACGTCTGCCCTGTGAGCCCTTCTGACAGCCTCGCGGGCTTCGCGTGCCTTTGTCTTCTCTTCTTCAGATGCATCGGAAGGAGCTTCGGCGGGAAGTTCGGCCTGGGGCTTCACATCTGAAAGCTTTGATGCCCATATACGTGCAACAAGCGGATTCTCCATGTTTACGGTAATGTTGTAACTCTCAGGCATGGAGCCGTAGAAGTTCATTCCGCCGCCAAGGGCGCTCATTTCACGGTAACGGCGCATGAATTCGTTCTGGGTTATGAGCACCGGGGCTGCATCCGCTCCAAGGTTGTCGCCCTGGACAAAGTAGTCTTTACCCTCCGGGAGAACGGCCTTGAACATGTTCTCAAGGTCATAGCGCTCGTCCTCTTTCATCTCCAGCTTAACCTTGTCCTCCTTGGGAATGAGGTTCTCTATTGCATCGGAGTCCACGCGGGCGAAGCGGGTGTCCGTGAGCTTCTGTTCCAGAAGGTTTACATAGTGGGCGTCAAGCTCGCAGTCCATAAGGAGCACGTTGTAGCCCTTGTCCTTTGCCGCCTGGATGAAGGAGTACTGGTCTTCGGGCTTTGTTGCGTAAAGGTAAACAAGTTTCTTGTCCTTGTCCGTTTGGACCGAAGAAACGGCTTCCTTGTATTCGTCGAAGGAGTAGTATTTGCCGTCAACATCCTTCAGGAGGGCGAACTTAAGGGCTCTCTCGCAGAATTTTTCATCTGAGAGCATGCCGTACTCTATGAAGAGCTTGAGGTTGTCCCATTTCTCTTCCAACTGGGTGCGTTCTTCCTTGAAGATGCTCTCAAGGCGGTCGGCCACCTTCTTTGTGATATAGGTGGAGATTTTCTTGACGGCAGCGTCACTCTGGAGGTAGGAGCGGCTTACGTTGAGCGGAATGTCCGGGGAGTCGATTACACCGTGAAGGAGCGTCATGAAATCCGGGACTATGTTGTCCACGTGGTCGGTCACGAACATCTGGTTGCAGTAGAGGAAAATCTTGTTGCGCTCCACGGCTACGCGGTCCTTGAGTTTAGGGAAATACAGGATACCGGTAAGGTTGAACGGGTAGTCTACATTCAGGTGAATCCAGAACAACGGTTCCTCGTTCATGGGGAAGAGGGTGCGGTAGAACTCCTTGTAGTCTTCGTCCTTGAGCTCTGAGGGTGCCTTGGTCCAGAGCGGCTCCACGGAATTGATCACCTTGTCTTTGTCGGTGTCCACATACTTTCCGTCTTTCCACTCCTGCTCCTTGCCGAACACAATGGGAACCGGCATGAACTTGCAGTACTTCTGGAGAAGGCCCTCGATGCGTGATTTTTCGGCATATTCCTTAGAGTCGTCGTCAAGATAGAGGGTGATGACGGTACCTCTTTCGGCCTTTTCGCATGGCTCCATGGTGTATTCAGGAGAACCATCGCAGGTCCATTTCACGGCCTTTGAGCCCTCCTTCCAGGAAAGGGTTTCAATGGTCACCTTCTTACTGACCATGAAGGCGCTGTAAAAGCCAAGGCCGAAGTGGCCGATGATGTTCCCTATCTGGTCCTTGTATTTCTCCAGAAACTCTCCGGCGCTTGAGAAGGCAATCTGGTTGATGTACTTGTCAACCTCTTCTTCGGTCATGCCAATGCCGTTGTCGATGATTTTGAGGGTATTCTCCTTGGTGTCAAGTTCAATGTGAACCTTAAGGTCACCCAGCTCCTCCTTGCAGTCTCCGGAAGCTGCCAGAGCCTTCAATTTCTCAGTCGCATCCACTGCGTTTGCCACAAGTTCCCTAAGGAAAATCTCGTGGTCACTGTAGAGAAACTGCTTGATAACCGGGAATATGTTCTCAGTTGTTACTCCAATCTGTCCTTTGTTTGCCATAATATGTTGTTTTTGTTGTATTCTGGCAGGTAGAGAGTCAAATCTTGAGCCACTCCGGCCATTTCTGCCATATTGTCAGATAAATGCCGCCGTGGAGGTAAATTATTGACTTGAAAGTATTTAACGAAAAACGTCTGCCCGATTTTGGGTAGACGTTTTTGCGTAATGTTATGACTGTCAGCGAATTGTCTCCACGGCCTATTTGTAGAGGTGCCTCTTGATGGTGCCTTTGGCGGTGCGCTCGAAGGGAAGGTCTACCAGTTCCACGCGGGAAATCTGGCTGAACACGGGCAGGGAGCGGTTGGAGTAGTCGCGGATGTGGTCTTCGGAGGGGACCACGCCGGGCTTGGGATACACAAGTGCAACAACCTTTCCGGCGCGCTCGATTACAATTGCCTCCTGTACCATGGGGTGTTTGGAGAGCACCTGCTCCACTTCTTCCGGATAAATGTTCTGGCCGGAGGAAGACAGGATGATGGATTTGATTCGGCCCTTTATGAAAAGGTTGCCGTCTTCGTCCATGACGCCAAGGTCTCCGGTGCGGAACCAGCCGTCCGGTGTCCAGGCCTTGGCATTAGCCTCAGGGTTCTTGTAATAGCCGATTGTGAGGTTGGGACCCTGAGCCTGGATTTCTCCGGGAATGCGTTCGGGGTCCGAGGATTCTATCCTGAGGCTGTGGGTGGGTTTGCCGCAGGAGCCTGGCTCAAAGTGCTGTGGAGTTTCCAGCGAGAGCAGGGGACAGGCTTCGGTCATGCCGTATCCTACTGCGTAGGGAAGGCCTATCTTCCTGAAGCCGCCTTCTACTTCAAGGTCCAGGGGAGCGCCGCCAATGATGATGGTCTCCAGGCGGCCGCCAAGGGATTGAAGGAGTTTTTTGCCAAGGCCTTTGTAGAAGGGAATCCTTAGGTAGGGGACCCTGGCCGGAAGTGAGGAAAGCTGCGGAAGTATCTGGGTCTGATACAGTTTCTCCATTACCAGTGGCACCGTTATCATAAGGCTGGGCTGGATTTCGGAGCATGCTTTTATAAGAAGCGACGGAGAAGGCAGTTTCCCCAGGAACCATATTGTAAAGCCCGTGCAGCAAGGGTATACGAACTCCATGGCAAGCCCGTACATGTGAGCGAGGGGAAGCATGGAGACAAGTTTATCCGGTGTGCCCGTGAGTTTTTTCTGGCACACTTCTACGATGTCGGACATTGCGCCGAAGGTGAGCATGACGCCCTTAGGGTCTCCGGAGGTGCCGGAAGTGTAGTTTATGAAGGCAAGGGCGTCATCTTTGTCCGGGTATACCGTATCCTGGGGATTGAACCCGCTTGGATAGCATTCGGCAAAGAGGGCGTCTCTGTCGGCCCAGGCGTTTGCGGTTTCAGGGTCACGGTGCCACAGAAGCTTTTCCTCGCGGGAGGAAATGACTCCGCGGAGCGTAGGGATGTTCTCCGGGGACATCTGTGCCCAGATTTCGGGGTCTGCGATAAGCAGGACGCTGTCGGAGTGATGGACCAGCTTGGTTACGCCTGATGCCGTGAAATCGGCCAGGATGGGCACCACCACGGCTTCATAGGTGTTGACCGCAAAGAAGAGTATTCCCCACCGGGCCGAATTTCTGGCGCAGATGGCGATTTTGTCTCCGGGCTTGATGCCGGCCGTCTGGAAAAAGATGTGGTAGCGCTCTATGAGCTCCGCTACCTGAGCATATGTATAGCTTGCACCCTCGTAGTCGCAGAGGGCTGGCTTCCCTGGATTCAGATGTATCTGATCCTCAAGTTTTTTAAGGTAATTCTTCACGTATGGTTCATTCAGGGAATGCAAATATACAAAAAATATGTTATCTTTGTGTAAGTATGATACTACATCAGGGTATTGTTTCCATAGTATTTGCCGTCCTTCTGAGGCTGGCTTTGTGCTACTTTGTCCTTCGTGACAAAAATGTCCAGGAAACAGCCATGGCGTGGGTCCTTCTCATGTTTTTCCTCCCCGTTGTCGGTTTTATCCTCTATGTCATATTCGGCAAGGATTACCGTACCGCCAAAGACCGTGATTTCGTTCACCGGGAGTTCCGGCGCAGGATGTCGGAGGAAATTCCCCCGGAGAGGTTTTCAAAGCTTTTCCCCAATGACATTCCGGAGGGAATGGATGACTGGCTGAAGCCCCTTGTGCGCCTGAACCTTTCCACCTGGGAGGGCAACAAGGTATATGGCGGCAATAAGCTTGAAATAATCAAGAAGGGTGCATGCAAGAAGGAGCTTCTCTCCAATGACCTTTTGGCGGCGCGGCATTCCATCCATCTGGAGTACTTCCGTTTTGGCAATGACGCTTCCGGTAAGTTTATCCGCGACATTCTCATAAAAAAGGCCACTGAAGGCGTTGAAGTCCGTTTTATCCTTAACAATTTTGTGGCGCGCAACGTTCCGGGCAGTTTCTGGAAACCCATGGAAGATGCCGGTGTCAAGATTGTCCGTTACACAAGTCTCAAGCAGGGGCTGCGCCTTTTCCTGATGCGTCTCAACTGCCAGCAGCACCGCAAGATTGTGGTCATAGACGGCAAGGTTGGCTATATGGGCGGCATGAACATCAACGACAACTACTTCAGTCACTGGAAAGACACCCATGTCCGCATTGAGGGCCCGGCCGTGTCCTGCCTGCAGGCTTCGTTCCTTGACACCTGGATAAGCTGCAAAGGGGAGGTTGAAAAGCCCCTTTCAGAGTATTTCTCTCCGGCGCCTCCCTGTGAAGGCGGCCTGAATGTCCAGATTGTCTCCGACGAAGCCGACTACCCCTGGCCCAGCACGCAGATGGCCTATGAGTGGGTGCTGGACAATGCCAGGGACTATGTCTATTTCCAGACTCCATACTTTGTCCCGCCCGTGTCATTCCTGACTTCGCTGAAGGCCGCGGCTCTAAGGGGAGTGGACGTGAGGGTGATGCTCTCCAAAAAGGTTGACACTCCTCTTCTTGGCTCTTTCAACCGCAGTTACTATGCCGAATGCCTTGAGGCCGGGGTCAAGATAATAGAGGCCGGCGGAGAGTTCGACCACTCCAAGACCATGGTCTCTGACAATTCCGTGTGCGTTATCGGGGCAACAAATCTTGACGTCAGGAGTTTTTCCATCAATAGCGAGATAAACGCCTTTATCTATGACAGGGAAACCGCCGCCGATTTCCGTAAAGACTTTATTTCCCGCATGGATGGCGCCAGGGAGTGGACCCTTGAGTTGTGGCTTCGTTCCAGGCCTTTCTGGAATGACCTCAAGTCCCGTTTCGTGCGTCTTTTCTACCGGGAATTCTAGCTATTTCATAATGTAGTCTGAGGTCCCCTTAAGCCCCCGGGTGCCGAAGTACTTTTCCACTATCTCTCCCTTTACGTATACCCTTGTGCCTATAAGGTCAGGGTGGGCTACAAGGTTGAGGGCATCCCTTACCTTTCCGGCGGGCAGTTCCACGGCAAGGCACTGAGCCTTGTCCTTGACAGTGGACCTGTCGGCCATTGCAAGGTGCGTCGCCTTGGTGATTCCGGAGGTCTTAACCTCCCCGCTGGAAGAGGTGGTGAGGTCTCCGCCCACTATGTAACCGTACACCCAGACATCTTTGGAGCCGGTTTTCTCAAAAGCTTCGGCCACGGACAGGGCATCCGGTACAGACCCTCCCTGCCCGTTTCCGGAATTGTCCCCGCCTATAACCCAGGAATCCTGGAGCCATACCTTTGAGGTGTCCAGTTGTACCTTTATGGACGATTCCGCTCCACCAGGTTCTCCTGGGGCCGATATGCTCACCGTGAGGATCTGCCTTGCCTCAAGCGTACGCGTGAAAAGAGTCTCCTCCTTCCCTTCATCATAAAGGACCACCGACACCTCTCCAGGCCTGAAATAGGCTATCCGGTTTTCCCTGTAGGCGTACATGAGCTTTGCCGTCCCCTGTGCGACATAAAGTACCCCGTCAGGGAAACTGGTGAGAAAGTCCGGGGCTGTCTTGAGCCTTATACCGCAGTTAAGGAGAGAGCATCGGAGCGTTACCGTGGCGCTTTCCCCGGCCATTATCACCACCACCTGTTCGTCTCCGTAAACCGGGTGGCTGAATGCCGGGGTGGTGAATTCGGCCGAAACTATCCTGATGGTATAACTCCCTTCCGGGACGGTGAGTTTGGACGGAGAATCCCCGTAGGTGCCTTCGTAGAGGACCACTCCCTTGCCGTCCGTAATTTTAAGGAGGAAGTCGTTGGTGTCCGGAATTTCCGCCCCCGCCTTGGCTACGGACTCCTTGTCCATGCTCCATCGGAGCTCTCCGTGGGTGTCGGCCGAAGGGAATTTTCCAAAGTCGTCGCATGCTGCGAGCCCCGCCGCCAGCAGGGTCATCGCCATCATTTCAAGTGCTTTTTTCATGGTGCAAAGTGGTTTTTGCGAAGGTATAAGGCTTTTCCGTAATCCATCATATGCAAACAGCAAAACTTTTGAGAATGTTTCCACGGAAAGACGTAAAACAACACATGAAACGTTTCTTTTTTCTTATGAACGTAAGATTTAGTATCTTTGCAAGATAAAAACACGCTTATGTTTGAGAATTTACAGGAGAGACTGGAGAGATCTTTCAAGATACTCAAAGGTGAAGGAAAAATAACTGAAATCAACGTTGCGGAAACCGTCAAGGATATCCGCAAGGCCCTTCTGGACGCCGACGTCAGCTACAAGGTTGCCAAGGATTTCTGCAACCGTGTCAAGGACAAGGCTATCGGCACAGGTGTCCTTACCGCCGTGAAGCCCCAGCAGATGATGGTGAAGATCATGAGGGACGAACTATCGGATTTCATGGGTTCTTCGGCCCAGGAGATAAACGTGAAGGGAAACCCCGGCGTGGTGCTGGTGGCCGGTCTCAACGGTTCCGGTAAAACCACCTTCAGCGCAAAGCTGGCCCTCCACCTTAAATCCAAGAAGGGAATGAAGGTCCTCCTTGCCGCCTGCGACACTTTCCGCCCCGCCGCAATAGAGCAGCTCAAGGTCCTCGCAGAGGGCATTGATGTTCCCGTTTACACTGAGGAAGGGGAGAAGGACCCCATCAAGATAGCGCAGAATGCAGTCCGTAAGGCCAAGGCCGAAGGTTTCCCGGTTGTGATTGTGGATACCGCCGGCCGCCTTGCCGTGGATGAGGAGCTCATGAACGAGATATCGGCCCTGCACAAGGCTGTGAACCCCACCGAAACCCTGTTTGTGGTGGATGCCATGACCGGCCAGGACGCCGTGGAAACCGCAAAGGCCTTCAACGACCGCCTGGACTTCGATGGCGTCGTGCTCACCAAGATGGACGGCGATACCCGTGGCGGTGCCGCGCTTTCCATCAAGGCCGTTGTGGGTAAGCCCATCAAGTTTGTCTCCTCCGGAGAAAAACTTGAATCCCTGGACGTTTTCCATCCCCAGCGTATCGCAGACCGTATCCTGGGCATGGGAGATGTGGTTTCCCTGGTGGAAAAAGCCCAGGAGCAGTTCGATGAAAAAGAAGCCAGGGCCCTCAAGAAAAAGCTGGCCAAGGACCAGTTCACCCTGTGGGATTTCTACCAGCAGATTCAGCAGGTAAAGAAGATGGGTAACATCAAGGACCTTGCAGGCATGATCCCCGGTATGGACAAAGCCCTCAAGGATGTGGATATCCCGGACGACGCCTTCAAGGCCACGGAGGCCATCATTCTTTCCATGACACCCTATGAGCGTGAGCATCCGGAAGCCATAAACGGCTCCCGCCGCAAGAGGATCGCGGACGGCTCCGGCACCTCCCTCCCTGAGGTTAACAAACTCCTCAAGCAGTTCGAGGGCACCCGCAAACTCATGAAGGGCGCCGTTACCGGTTCCCTCATGCAGCAGATGTCAAGATTCAGAAGATAACGCGCCAAACATATGAGAATTAAAAGTTTCTTTATTCCTGTCCTGTTATTTGCGCTGCTCTCCTGCCAGCGCAGTCTCAAAGACGGGGAATACACCCTTACCGTCCTTTCCACCAACGACGTCCATAGCACGTGGTTCGACTCTACCTATGTAGGAGGTGGCGTAAAGAAATCCCTCTTTGCCATGAACTACTACATAGACAGCGTCCGCAAGGCCGACGGCATGGACAACGTCCTTCTTGTAGACGCAGGGGACTGCCTTCAGGGAGACAATGCGGCGTACTACTACAACTACATTGACACTGAAACGCCCCACCTTTTCCCGCGCCTTATCGAGTACATGAAGTACGACGCCATTGCTATGGGCAACCACGACATTGAAACCGGCCATCCCGTGTACGACCGCGTTCAAAAGGGCCTTGTCAAGGCCGGCGCCCCCTTCATGGCTGCCAATGCCATCCGCAATGACAACGGAAAATCCTATTTTCCCGCGTATAAGATGGTCAAAAAGGCCGGCCTCAGGATTGCCATCATCGGCTACAACAACGCCAACATCAAGGCCTGGCTCTCGGAGGAACTTTGGAGCGGAATGCACTTTGAGTCAATTGCTTCCCGTATCCAGAATGATGTTGATTATGTACGCGCCAAAGAGCACCCGGACGTAATGGTGGCGGCAATGCACTCTGCCTGCGGCCAGGGAGACGGAACCATCCTCGAGGCCGAAGCCCTGGATGCTTTCAACCTGGTAAAGGGTGTGGACTGGCTCATCTGCGGCCACGACCACAGGCCTTATGTGGAAACCCGCGACACCTGCGCACTCCTAAATTCCGGCAGCCACAGCCGCTATGTGGCTCACGGTAAAATGCATATTACGGTCAAAGACGGCACTATAGCGTCAAAGTCTTTTGAGACCGACCTCATTCCCGTAGATGCCGCAAAAGCAGACCCTGAGATGCGTGCTCATTTCCAAAAGGACTTTGAGGCTGTTCGCGCTTTTACGCTTCAGGAAGTTGGAATCCTCAATTCCGACCTTGTCACAAGGCATGCCTATGCCGGGATGTCGGATTACATAAACCTTATCCACTACCTTTCAATTGGTCAGGAGCCCGCGGAGATTTCAATAGCGGCGCCCCTCACATATAATGGCACGGTAAAGTCCGGTATTCTCATTTTCAACGACCTTTTCACCATCTATCCGTTTGAGAATCAGTTGTATGTGCTCACCATGACCGGTGACGAAATTGTACGTTACCTGGAGGCATCCTACGACCGCTGGATTGTTACGGCCTCTAAAGCATCGGACCATGTGCTTAACATTGTGGAGAAAGACAATCCACGCACCATGCAAAAAGGCTGGTCATTTGTAAATGCCCAGTACAACTTTGACTCTGCAGCTGGCATCAACTACACCGTGGACGTCACTAAGCCCCGCGGCTCACGCATTAGTGTAAGTTCCATGGCCGACGGCAGCGCCTTTGACCTTTCGCGCACTTATAATGTTGCAATGACCTCTTACCGTGCAAGTGGCGGCGGCAACCTCCTTCCTGAAATCGGCATAGATACAGACCGTATAGATGAGCGTGTGGTGGCACGTTACCCGGAAATCCGCACCCTCCTGTACGACTACCTCAAGGAGAACGGTTCCATAGACCCTGAAGAGACAGGCGACACCTCTGTCATAGGCTCCTGGAAGTTTGTTCCGGAATCCATTGCCGCTCCTGCGATTGACCGTGACATGAAGCTCCTGTTTGGAGCGTGGAGGTAAGTTGCTGATTAGTAGCTGTTTATGTAAAAGAGGGTGCTGATTTTAAAGCACCCTCTTTTATGTAAACGATTGATACTTAGCGGATTATCTCCACGGGCGGAGAGCCCGCTGGGATTATTTTGCGTAAGCAACCGACCTTGTTTCACGGATAACCGTGATCTTAACCTGGCCGGGATAGGTCATTTCGTCCTGGATCTTCTTGGCGATTTCTCCGGAGAGGACTTCGGCGTCGTGGTCAGAGACCTGCTCTGCGCCAACGATCACGCGGAGTTCGCGGCCGGCCTGGATGGCGTAGGCCTTGGTGACACCGGGATATGAGCCGGCAAGGTTCTCCATTCCGCGGAGCCTCTTGATGTAGCTCTCGATGACCTCACGGCGTGCACCGGGACGTGCACCGGAAATGGCGTCTCCAACCAGCACCAGAGGTGCATAGAGGGAGGTCATTTCGGTTTCCTCGTGGTGAGCGCCAATGGCGTTGCAGATTTCCGGCTTTTCCTTGTATTGTTCAGCCAGTTTCATGCCAAGGAGGGCGTGAGGGAGGTCCGGGTCTTCATCTGAGACTTTGCCGATATCGTGGAGCAGGCCGGCCCTCTTTGCAATCTTGGGATTGAGGCCGAGCTCTGAGGCCAGTATGGCGCAGATATTTGCAACTTCCCTGGAGTGCTGGAGGAGGTTCTGGCCGTAGGATGAACGGTATTTCATTCGGCCGATAAGACGGACAAGTTCCATGGAAAGACCGTGGATGCCAAGGTCTATGCAGGTGCGCTTGCCGGTTTCAAGGATCTCTTCTTCAAGCTGCTTTGAGACCTTTGTGACAACTTCCTCGATGCGGGCGGGGTGGATTCGGCCGTCTACAACAAGCTGGTGGAGCGCAAGGCGGGCAACCTCCCTGCGAACGGGGTCAAAGGCGCTGAGAAGGATTGCGTCCGGGGTGTCGTCTACCACAATCTCAACTCCCGTAGCGGCCTCCAGGGCGCGGATGTTTCGGCCTTCACGGCCGATGATGCGGCCCTTGATTTCGTCGTTTTCAATGGGGAACGTGGTGACGGCGTTTTCAATGGCGGTTTCCGTTGCGGTGCGCTGGATGGTGTTGATGACAATGCGCTTGGCTTCCTTTGCAGCGTTGAGGCGGGCCTCGTCTATGCAGTCGTTGATGTAAGCCTGGGCCTCTGTGCGGGCTTCGGCCTTCATCTGCTCCATGAGCTGGGTTTTGGCCTCCTGCGCTGTCATGCCGGCAACTTCCTCTATCTGGTGGATTGCCTGGTCACGGAGACGGTCGTATTCGTCCTCCCGGGCCTTAAGGGCAGCTTTCTGGGCATCCAGTTCACGGTTTTTGCGGTCTGCTTCAGAGGTTTTCTGGTTCAGGGTGTTCTCCTTCTGCCTCACGCGGTTTTCGGCGTCACGGATTTTGGAGTTGGCCTCGTTGACCATTTTCTCGTGTTCGCTTTTGAGGGAGAGATACTTCTCCTTTGCCTGAAGGATGCGTTCGTTTTTGATTTTTTCGGCCTCTATCTCCGCTTTCTCAAGGATTTCTTCCTTTTTCCCCTTGAGGATGGAGCGCCTCACGATTATGTATGCCGCCAAGGCTATTGCCGCCCCGGCTACAAATCCGATTACTAAAGATATGATGTCCATATATATTGTTGTGTGTTATGTGCAAAAAAAAGCCGCCGTATCCAGTCAGAAAATCTTATCTAAGTAAGATTTGGGGCCCGGCCGATTCTGGTATCCCTCTCACGGGGAGGGCTCGCCATCCACGGCCTGAGTACACCCGGTTCATTCGAACGTGTTGATTTCAGCCATCGATTCCGGCGGCTAATGCTCTGTGTCTTGGAGGTAGCGCGTAAGATCCTGCGCAAGCTGTGATTCGGAGGACTTGAGCTCATCTATCTCTTTTTGGACACTCATGCGGAACAGGGTTTCGTTGAGCGCTACAAGGGACATTAGTTCAAGTGCCGTTTTGCCGGGATGACTGAGCGTATAGGCATCCAGACGGCTGTTTATTGCATCCGCTGCACGGCGGAGAGTTGCTTCCTGCTCTTCTGACTGGGCGGTGAGGCTATAATCTCTGCCGGCTATTTTCAGTGTTATCTTCTGGCCCATTACGATTCCTCCAGTGCGGAGATGCATCTGTCGATCTCCTTGATAAGTGAATCCAATTTTGCCTTGGCATCTGAGCCGGGTGCGGCGTTGAAAGCTTGTGACAGGAGAAGGGACGATACCTCTTCTTCCAGTTCCATTATCTTTGCCTTTTGGGCATTCCCGGTTTCCTTGCAGGCCTGTAACTCCTGGCGGAGATTTTCATTCTCCACCTTCACAGCCTCATAGCGAGCAATCAGTTGCTCAATATCTTTTCTGATACTTTCCAGCATAACCGGTTAAATCATGCAAATTTACAAAAAATATTACAGCTTTTGCAACATTTCTTTAATGAGCGCCGTCATTTTGTCTGCGGCGGCATCGGCGGCTTTGACTATGGCTTCGCCGTCGGTGACATAGTCCTCATCTTCAGTTGCATGCGCAACGTCCGTGATTACGGACATGCCGAATACTGGAATGCCGCTGTGACGCGCCACAATCACTTCCGGAGTGGTGCTCATGCCCACGGCATCTGCGCCTATGGTGCGGAAGTAGCGGTATTCGGCCGGGGTCTCATAAGAAGGCCCTGAGCAGGCCACATACACGCCTTTTTGGAGCACGATGCCCTTTTCCGCTGCAATTTCCTCTGCCATGCGTATAAGGGAAGGGTCGTAGGGACGTGTCATGTCAGGGAATCGCGGGCCGAAATCGTCCAGGTTGGGACCGATCAGCGGGTTGGGTATGAGGTTGATGTGGTCACGGATGATCATGAGGTCTCCCACGTGGAAAGCGGGATTGGTGCCTCCTGCGGCGTTTGACACAAAGAGGCGCTTGATTCCAAGGAGTATCATCACGCGGACCGGAAGGGTGGCCGCCTGGGTGCCGTAGCCCTCGTAGTAGTGGATTCGGCCCTGCATGGCAATGACGGTTTTCCCGGCCAGGGTGCCTACGATAAAGCTCCCTTTATGGCCGATGGCCGTAGATACCGGGAACCCCGGAATGGTGCCGTAGGGTATCTCAATGGGGTTTTCTATTTCGTTGGCAAGTTTCCCGAGCCCGCTTCCGAGGATGATTCCGTCCGATGGAGCGAGCCCGCGGGGCAGAAGTTTTTTGCGCACAAAATCAGTTGCGGCGTATATAGTCTCAACGTAAGTCATATTTTAAAGTTTGGTTTTAGAGATTCTCAATCATTTTGCCGATCAGGGCGGTCATTTTGGCCGCAGCGGCGTTTGCTGCCTCCACTACGTCCGCGCCGTCGTTGACATAGTCTTCGGCGTAGTCGTCGTGGGCTTCATTGGTTATGACGGAAATGCCGAAGACGGAAATGCCGGCATGACGTGCCACAATCACCTCCGGGATGGTGCTCATGCCCACGGCGTCACCGCCGATGAGGCGGAAATACTTGTATTCGGCCGGGGTCTCATAGGAAGGCCCGGTGCCGCCCACGTAGACACCTTTCTTGAGTTCTATCCCGTTTTCCGCGGCTATTTTTTCGGCCATGCGGATAAGGGAAGGGTCGTAGGGGCGTGTCATGTCGGGGAAACGCGGCCCAATTTCATCAAGATTGGGGCCGATGAGGGGGTTGGGAAGCAGGTTGATATGGTCCTTTATGATCATGAGGTCCCCGATATGGAAACCGAAGTTGGTGCCGCCCGCCGCGTTGGAGACAAAGAGGTATTTGATGCCCATCATTATCATCACGCGGACGGGGAGTACCACCATGTCCATGCCGTAACCCTCGTAGTAGTGGATCCGGCCCTGCATGGCAAGCACCTTTTTCCCGGAGATGTATCCCGCAATGTAATTGCCCTTGTGGCCCACGGCGGTGGATACGGGGAAGCCGGGAAGGTCACGGTAGGGGACCGTGACGGGGTTCTCTATGGAATCGGCCAGGGCCCCAAGGCCGCTGCCAAGGACTATGCCTATTTCCGGGGTGAAATCCCCGAGCCTTTCCTTAAGCGCGGAGACGCTGTCTTTTATCTTCTGGATTCTGTGGTCAGTCATGTTTATTCGGTTATCTGTTTCAGTACTTTGCGGGCCTCCGTGACAATCTCCTCTTCATTGGGGACAACGCGGTTTCTCATGATCCACCTGCCGCCGGACATTACATCCGTAATGACGTCTGAGTGAGCGGCATACACAAGGTTTGCAAGTGTGGGGGCGGGGGAGATGAACGCCGTACCGGTGATGTCTATGAGGGAGAGGTCTGCGAGGGCGCCTTCACGGATGACGCCGGAATTGAGGCCCAGTGCCTTTGCGCCGTTTTCCGTGGCGCTTGCAAGAAGCTGCCCAAGCGGAAGCGCCGCAGGGTCCCTGCGCCATGCTTTCTGCACCATGGCGCTGTTTTTCATGTGCTCCAGCATGTCTACGGTGTTGGACGACGCCGCGCCGTCCGTGCCAAGGCACACGTTGGCGCCGGCCTCCACAAGTTCGTTGAAGCGGAACTCAAAGCCGGATGCCAGCTTGAGGTTTGAGTTGATGTTGTGGACGCAGCTCACCTTGTGGTCTCCAAGTATCTGGACGTCATGGTCCTGGAGGAAAAGGCAGTGGGCGGCAATTACATCCGGGCCGAAAATCCCGAGGGCGTCGAAGTACTCCGTGGGAGACAGCCCTTTGTGTGTCCTCCGGCAGTCTTCAACCTCCTGGGCGGTTTCGGCAAGATGCATGTGTATCTTGAGCCCGCGGTCACGGGCGAAATCGGCGGCCCAAAGGATATTCTCCTCCGTAACGGTATAAACGGAATGGATGGAGATTGTGAAAAGTGACTTTGTGCCCCAGTCCAGGGAACGCTCATAGAGTTTCTGGCAGGCTATTCGTTGCATTGCGGCCATTTTAGGGTCCTGGGAGTCAAGGAAAATGAACGACACCGCAGGCCGAAGTCCCATTTCAACCGCCGCCTTGCGGGCGTGGGAGGGGAACCAGTATTGGTCGTTGAAAGTGGTGGTGCCGCTCTTTATCATCTCAAGGCAGGCCGCTTTGGTGCCCCAGTAGATGAACTCTCCGTCCATCTTGGCCTCCGACGCCCATACTTTTTCCAGCCACTGGTAAAGGGTGAGGTCTTCGTTGATGCCGCGGAGCATTATCATGGCTGCATGGGTGTGAGCGTTCACGAAGCCCGGAATGACGGCCTTTCCGGTGCAGTCTATAACTTCTTCCTCAGGGGGGACATCAATGGGAGTTCGGCTCACTTTTGAAATGAGATTTCCTTTGATGAGGATGTGGGCGGGAGAGTCTTCCCAAAGAACGTTTCTGAGTAACATGGCGGCAGTTTGGATTCAAAAAAACCGGCGCAATTGTGCCGGCGTTAAGTTGTTTAGAACTCTTCTTTCTCCTGGACATCCAGATCCTCGCGGGAGGGGTACTGGCGGATTGGCTGGTCATGGAGGAGGTTGTGCATGATGTATCCCACAGCCTCCTGGAGGCCTTCGGAGAATTTCTCGAAGTCTTCCTTGTAAAGGAATATCTTGTGTTTGTCATACACGAACGAGCCGTCGCGTTCTGTGCGGCGCTTGCTTTCCGTGATGGTAAGATAGTAGTCGTTGTTGCCTTTGGTGCTCTTGACATCAAAGAAATAGGTACGCTTACCAGCCCTCACAGGCTTTGAGTAGACGTCTTCCGTATTGCGGTCTTCACTGTACATCTTCTCTCTTCGTTTTTGGTTTTCAAACACAAATATAACTATTTATTATTAAAAAAACGCTATCTTTGCCATAAATTTTATTTGACATATGCTCAACAGACGAATCTTACGTATCAAGGCCTTCAAGGTGCTGTATTCTTACGCAGAGAATCCGGACCTTTCACTGAAGGAAGCACTCGGAAGCCTTGAAACCTCTGCAGAAGCCACCAGGGACCTATATCTATATATGCTTTCCGTGATCCCGGCCCTCACGGGGGAGGCCGCACGCCGCATCGAGGCCGCAAAAGGAAAGTTCAATCCCACCGAGGAAGACCTCTCTCCCAACATGAAATTTGTCCGTAACGGCATTTCGGCCCTCCTGGAGGGAGACCCAGACTTCAAGCGCATCACGGAAAAGAAAAAGATGTCCTGGGCCCAGAACGACGCCTTCCTGTCAGACCTTTACGTGCGCCTTAAAACCCGCGATTATTTCCTCGAGTACATGAACTCCGGCACATCTTCCCTCAAGGAAGACGCCGCGCTTTGGAAAAGGGTGTTCGAGGAAGAGTTCGAGGACGACCCTTCGCTTGCCCAGATCCTGGAAGACCTCTCCATCCACTGGGCCGATGACCTTCCCTATGCCCTTGGCACCTGCATCCGCTCCTTGGAAGAGGCCGGCCGCCTTGGTCGCTGGAGCTACCCTCCGCTCTACATGCCGGACGGTGAGGAATTCTCCAAGAAACTCCTTTCGGCGGCATATGGCCGTTACTCGGAGTACAGCACCCTCATTGCACAGTCCGTCTCCAAATGGGACCAGGACCGTCTCTACACCACGGACATCGTGCTCATAGCAATGGGACTGGCCGAAGCCACCACCTTCCCCGACATCCCCATCAGGGTTACCATCAACGAATACGTGGAAATATCCAAATACTACTCCACTCCCAAAAGCCGCAGCTTTGTGAACGGCCTTCTGGACCGCCTCATCAAAGACGGCGAAGCCAAGGGAACAATAGTCAAAAACAATAACGCATTATAGAAATGAACACTCTTTTCATCGCACTTCAGGCAGCTGCCCCCCAGGGTCAGCAGAGCGCCCTTCCCACAATCATCATGTTCGCCGCCATCATCCTTGTGATGTGGCTTTTCATGATCCGTCCCCAGCGCAAGCAGCAGAAAGAGCTCCAGGAGTTCCGTAACAGCCTCAAGAAAGGTGACAAGGTTGTCACCGTCGGCGGCATCTACGGAGAAATCGTGGAGGTAAACGAGAAAACCGCCCTTCTTAAAGTGGACGGCGACGTAAAGCTCCGCGTAGACAAGCAGGGCCTCCAGAAGGATTACTCTGACGTCCAGAAGTAAACCACAGTGCCGCTTAAGGAGCGCATAGGAAAGCTGAAAGGCGGAATGGGACGGGAGTGGGTGATCCTTGCCGCTTCCGTTCTCATCGCCAGCCTTATCTGGTTTCTGACACAGCTCTCCAACGTTTACACCGGAACCATTAGCGTCCCGGTGGTGGCCCAGTGCAACATAGACGGCCACAGGGGCACCTCGTCCAATACCGTAATAGTAAGCGCGCGCTGCCGCACAGACGGATTCCGCCTTGTGAGGGAGCACAGCCGCAAGGAAAAACGGGTTGTGACGGTTGCCTTCGACAGAGGCGACATGCGCCGTACGGGGCCGGAAACCTTCTGCGTCATAGGCGGCGCCAAGAACTCCTACATCGGCCAGTTTTTCGGGGAAGGCACCACTGTAGAGGCCTTCATTACTGATACCCTCCGCTTTGTGTTCCCCTCCGAAAAGCACAAGAAGGTGCCAATAGAGGTTCCCCGCTCCATCCACTGCCGCTCCCAGTACATGCTCAGCGGCCCGTTCCGGGTTTCCCCGGACTCCGTAACGGTTTATGGCACGGACGAAATCCTTGATGGCATAGAGAAAATAACTTCGGCCCGCATTGTCATGACAGACCTCCATAGCTCCCAGCACGGAATCCTGAAGCTTGAAGAGATTCCGGGCGTTAGGATGTCCCACGAGGAAGTGAGCTATGAAATTCCGGTTTCCAGGTATGTGGAACTCCGCACGGAGGTTCCCCTGGAGGTGTGGAACGTCCCCGCCGGGCATCAGCTGCAGGTGTATCCCACCACGGCGTCGGTTGTCATGCGCTGTGCATTCCCTCTCCAGAAAGACCCTGTGGCGTCGTTCAAACTGTACATAGACTACCGTGACTTCAGCGAGTCCCTGAGCGGCCGGTGCGCGCCCCGCACCCTCAGACTGCCTTCCGGTGTGCTGGAGTATCACGTAGAGCCTGAGGTGTTTGACTGCGTAGAGCTGAGGTAATGCTCACCGTAATTGTAACAGGCACTATAGGAAGCGGAAAATCCGCCGTTTGCGCCCTTCTTTCAAGGAAGGGCATTCCCATATATGATTCCGACTCCCGCACCAAGGCGCTGTATGACTCCGTTCCGGGGCTTAAGGCGAGGCTGGAAAAGGAGCTTGGTGTGCCGTTCAGGGACTTTGCGAAGCTTATCTTCTCCAATGACGCAGCCCGTGAAAAACTGGAGGGGATAGTGTATCCGCTTGTACTTGAGGATTTCAAGGCGTGGCGGAGATCCCAGACGGCTCCGTTTGTGGTGCTGGAATCGGCCGTAATACTTTCAAAGCCAATTTTTAACGGCATTGCCCATTATGTGGTTGCGGTTACGGCCCCGGAGGAAGTGAGGCTTCAGAGGCTCATCGGCCGGGGGCTCACGGAAGAAGACGCCCGCCGCCGGATGGCAGCACAGACTTTGGACCTTTCAAAGGCCCATGCCGTAATAGAGAACGGCAGCACCATCCAGGCTCTTTCCCGGAAGGTGAACCGCGTCTTTTTCGGCAAAAATAGTTATATTTGTAAACTTGAAAACAAATGACTCAAAATATGAAAACAGATCTCGCGAAAATTCTTTCAGTACGTGGCCAAAGGGGCCTTTTCAATTATATCGCACAGTCACGCCAGGGCGCCATTGTTGAGGCACTTGACACCAAGAAGCGTCTTAATGTGAGCGCTTCGGCCGGTATCACTTCCATGGCCGACATCTCCATCTATACCTCCGAGGAAGAAATCAAGCTCCAGGAGGTGTTCCTCAAGATGAAGGAAGTGCTTGGAGACGCCCCCGCACCCGCCCACAAGGCCGCCGATACTGAATTCAAGGCCCTCTTTGAGAAGGCCCTTCCGGACTATGACCGTGACCGCTTCTACGTGTCTCACATGAAGAAGGTGGCCGAATGGTACAATATCCTCAAGGAATACGCTTCCCTGGATTTCCTCACGGACGAAGAACGTGAGGCCGAAGCCGCCAAGGAGGCATAATGCCCACCCTCAAGGTCATAACCCTGGGCTGTTCCAAGAACACCGTAGACACGGAACACCTGCTGTATCAGGTACAAGGCTCGTATGAGATTGTGCCTGAGGAGGATGCCTCACCGGTAGATGTCCTTGCAATAAACACCTGCGGGTTCATCGGGGACGCCAAGGAACAGTCCATCCAGGTTATCCTGGAAGCCGCCCAAAGGAAAAAGGCGGGGGAGGTAGGCCGTCTCCTTGTTTTCGGCTGCCTTTCCCAAAGATACCCCCAGGAACTCCCGGACCTTATCCCGGAGGTTGACGGCTGGTTCGGCGCAAGGGAACTGGATCCCCTTGTGAAGGCGCTTGGATGCACCCCGTCCCATGAGAATGCCCACAAGCGCATTCTCACGGCTCCCGGAAAGCCTTACGCCTACTTCAAGATTTCCGAGGGCTGCAACCGCCGCTGCTCCTACTGCGCCATCCCGTTTATCCGCGGAGCGCACAAGTCCGTTCCCATTGAAACCCTTGTGGCCGAAGCCACTGAGCTTGCCGCAAAGGGCATCCGGGAGCTTGTCATAATTGCCCAGGACACCACCTACTATGGCCTGGACATTTACGGCAAGCGCTCCCTGGCCCTTCTTCTTCAGGAGCTTTCAAAGGTGGACGGCATCGAGTGGCTCCGTATCCATTACTCATATCCCGCGGATTTCCCGGAGGATGTCCTTGACCAGATGGCCACAAACCCTAAGGTGTGCCGGTATATGGACATCCCCCTTCAGCATATTGCCAACCCCGTCCTTTCGGCAATGCACAGGGGAGTGGACGGCGCCTGGACAAGGGCCCTTATTCAGCGTATGAGAGAGCGCGTCCCGGGGGTTGTGCTTCGCACCACCATGATTGTGGGCCATCCCGGCGAAGGCACCAGGGAATTCCGCCAGCTCCTGGACTTTGTGAAGGAAGCCCGTTTCCAGCGGCTTGGCGCTTTCATGTACTCCGAGGAAGAAGGAACCTTCGGCGCAGAGAACCTTAGGGACAGCGTGCTTCCCGCAACCAAGAAAAAACGCCTGGATGCCCTCATGGAAGAGCAGCGTGGCATTTCTCTTGCATATAATCTTTCCCGTGTTGGCACGGTAGAAAAGGTACTGGCCGATTCCTTCACGGGCGGCGTCCTTGTATGCCGCAGTGAGTTTGAAAGCCCGGAAGTGGACGGCGAAATCCTGGTGAAGCTTCCGGAAGGCATGGATGGAGGGTCCCTTGTGGGGACTTTCCTTGAGGTCAGGATTACCGGCGCCGACGAATACGACTTAATTGCGGAAGTGATATGAAAAAAGTTTTGATCCCGCTTCTTCTTGCCGCCATGGCGGCGGCCTCGTGCTCCCCTCAGGTGTATTCCCTGCATCTGGACGTGCGCCAGCCATCCAATTCCGGGCTGGACCTTGCCCGGAAATCCATGGCCATTGTAACCATGGAAACCCCGGACTCCACCTTCGACCGCAATACCGCTTCGGCCATGGCCAGGGTCCTTGAAAACGACTATTTCGGCGGAGAGGAAGTCATCGGCATGTACCGCGTGCCTGCGGCCGATTCCGTTTCAGTGGAGCTCATGCGCTCGCTTGTCATGGACACTGAGGCCGATGTAGTGTTCCTCCTGAATTCCACCCTCACTCCCGGTGAAGACCCCACAAGGGTGCCCGTAAAGACCATTCTCAGCGTCTATGACAGCATGTCCGAGGATAAGGTGCACCGTTTCAAGGGGCAGGCCGTGCTTGTGCCCAAAAACGGCATTTCGGACCTCTCCCCGGAGGCCGAAACCGTTGGCGGCCGAATTGCCACCCGCTTCCTCTCCAACTGGAAAACCCAGACTTTCAGCCTGTACTACTTTGACGACTTCAATGCCTCGGAGTGGGAGAAAGCCCTGGAGTACAGCTATAAGAATGATTTTGGAAAGGCCGTGGACGTGTGGATGAAATTCACAAAGGGCGGGACCGCTCTCAAAAGGGCTGTCGCAGACTACAACATAGCCATGGCGATGTACCTTCTGGAAGACTATGAGCTGTCTGCCAAATGGCTGGATCTGGCCGACCAAGAAGAAAACCTTTCGCTGTCTTCCGGCCTTAGAAAAAGAATAAACCAGAAGCTTGGAAAAGTTGCGGAAATAGAGTAAATTTGCGCACCAAAAAAATAAAATATTTTAAAATATTCAATATGGCAAACATCGATCTCAAAAAGTACGGCATCAAGGGCGTGAAGGAAATCCTTTACAACCCCACGTACGAGGTTCTTTACAACGAGGAAACAAAGCCCGGTCTTGAGGGCTTTGACAAGGGTCAGGTAACTGAGCTTGGTGCTATCAACGTCATGACAGGCGTTTACACCGGCCGTTCTCCTAAAGACAAGTACATTGTCTACGACAACACAACCAAGGAAGGCAAACCCGGAGAAATCTGGTGGACCACTGAAGGTTATCCCAACGACAACCACAAGATGTCCGTTTCCACATGGAAGGCAGTCAAGAAACTTGCCCAGCAGCAGCTCAGCGGCAAGCGCCTCTTTGTTGTGGACGGTTTCTGCGGCACCCACGCAGATACCCGCATGAAGGTTCGTTTCATCATGGAGGTTGCATGGCAG